>JAAETI010000271.1 GCA_024228555.1 bacterium
AGACGGCCACGCAGAGTGCTGCCGGCTGTCGGTCAGGCGACCTGGACAGCATCGGTGAGCTTGTCGGGAACCTCCGCTGGGAACGACAACACGAGATGCCGATCGAGCGCGGTCGCGACCCGGGCGAGGGTGTCGATCCGGTTCTTCGCTCCCCCGCCCTCTTCGAGCCGCGAGATCACCGACTGCGTGGTGCCCATCCGCTCGGCCAGCTCACGCTGACTCAGCCCGGCTTCGGTCCGCAGGTCGTAGATGAGCTGCCCCAAGTCGAGGTCCTGCTCCACCCCAGCCCGCGCCTCGGCGGAGGGCTCATCCTTGGTCTTCTTGATGTCTTCCCACCGGGAGTAGTTGGCCATCGTGGTCTCCTTCTACGGATTGCGTTTCGCGCAGTCCTCAGCGATCTTGCGAACCCGAACGACCTCGGCCCGCTCGTTATTGCGTTGCTTGCGGAATGTCGTCAACAGGATGATGCGCCCATCGCTGGTGAACCGGTAGCTGATCCGGCGGGCGGTTGAGCCGAGCGTGAAGCGGACTTCGAACAAGCCATCACCCAGGCTCCGTGAGAACGGCATCCGGGCTTGGGACCCGAGCCCAGCGAGTCGGTCGATCACAACCGATACTCGTTCCCATTCGGTCTGGCTGAGGTCGTCGAACCATTCGACGACCTCGTCGTGTGCCTCGATCTCAGCTACATCGACCATCATCGCACAGATACGATGATCGCACAAGAGCGATCATCACAGGGAACCGGGCCCGACAATCTGGGCGGTCCCATGGCGCCGATTGAAGCCTGCGCGAACCCGGCCACAGCCAAGTATTGAGGCGA
>JAAETI010000272.1 GCA_024228555.1 bacterium
CGGAGATGTCTCCACTATTGAGGAAGATTTGGAGTGGAACTCCCGACGAGCTGAACTACCAGATGATCGAACTATTGGTGTCTACCTCAGTGACGGCACTACCAAGGTAGGTGAGGTCCCGATCGGCGCCTCGTCGATCACCTACGATGAGGATAAGTAGGCGACTGATTACTGATGGTGGTAGGCGTTTTGGCTTTGGTCGTAGCGTCTAGGGTGTCGGTTGGTCGGCTCTGAGTCTGCCTGCTGCCTCTGTTGGTTGGCTCGTTTTCGAAGTGCTGACCGGCTGGCGCCTGGCCGTGGTGTGGCTGCAGGGAGGTATCGCAGCTACGCAATCAGGAGTGCCCGCCGCGGTGAATCCATCCCACCGAATGGAAGGCACTTTCTGATGAACGTGATGATAGGTATTGATCCTCGCAAGGCGTCCCACACTGCAGTAGCGATCGCCGGCGACGAACAGGTCCTCGACCAGATCTGCGTGCCCGCAACTCGACGCCGTGAGAGGGTCCGTGTTGCTGGTCCAGGCGCTATGCGGGTTGTGGTTGGTGTTGGTTGATCCAGGCTTGGGCGAACTCGTTGGGGGTGAGATCGCCGCGAGGGCTGTGGGTCGGTTCAAGTTGTAAGGCCATGACAATGGCGGTAGGCGCCTCGGTCCCGGAGGGTTACGTTCGTGGTCACCGGGTCGGGGGCTTCCTGGGAGAACGATGGTTGGGCAGGCCGAGACCACCACTATGGGCTTCGAGCCCGTTGTTGTAGTCGGCCGCCCCGGCGACTGGCCCGGTTGTGCTTCGAGCACGTATCCGTAGTTGTCGTTCGCCCGCCTGCCTCCCACACCGATGAAGGGAGCAGGCAATGCTTTCGATTGGTCTTGATGTCCATCGCGACTTTTGTGAGGTCGCGATCTTCGAAGACAGTGAGGTGTCCAAGCCTCCGCGGGTTCCGGCACGCCGGGCGGCGTTGGAGGCGTTCGCTTCGTCGTTACGCCCTACTGATCAGCTTGGTCTCGAAGCGACGGGAAACGCGTTGGCGATCGCTCGGCTTGTCGAGCCTCATGTGGCGAGGGCTGTGGTGGCCAACGCGGCGGTCACCAAGACGATTGGTGCGGCTCGAGCCAAGACCGATCAGCTCGATGCCCGAGCTCTTGCCCGGCTGCTGGGCACCGGGTTCTTCCCAGAGGTTTGGCAGGGTGACGAGGCCACGCAATTGGTCCGCCGGCGGATGAGCCGCCGCGCCCAGCTCTAGCGCGCACGAGCGCGTTTTTGAGCCCCACGCCGTCGCAGGCTAGAGTCCGAAAACCGCTTCCCGCCAGGGACGACGCGTTTTCGGCACCCATGCCCTCCAACGTGGCGTCGACCCGGATCGACGCCACCGGTCTATTCGACGCAGAGTCGACAGCGGTTGCGGTGTGGCTGGCCTTGTGCGGGTCTACCCCGATAAGCATGATGGTCTCCTCATGGTTCTGGAATCACAAACGTGAACCGCGGTCGGCATGCCGACTTCGAGCCCCGCTGCAACGGGAAACCACGCCTCTGTTGAGCCAGACCACAGCCAGTCGCCGACCGGGAAGGCACACCCTGGGAAAGCCAACCCGGAGGCGGCAGGCGCTTCACGAGCCACCCCGGACGGCGACCTACGAGAAGCCACGACCGAAGCCGCTCAACCCGCTACCCACATACAAGTCGGCGCTTCAGTGTGCGGCGGACTCATCAACGAGTACCGGCCAGCAGCCTGAACCACCAAGCGTCCACAACCGACAACCCCGCGAGCGCCTTCCGATCAGAACGCGCCCCGCGACCCGCAATCGCGACCTCCCCCACAATCGACGAGCCGACTACAGCCCAGTTCCGGACGGCCGATGAGTTCTCGGCACCCACGCGCTACGCGATCAACCTCAACTCCACGTTCCGCGAGGAGATCCTCGACGTCGCGCAGAGCGGCACAACTACAGACTCGATTCGCATGCGTCGAGTCGAGTACAGATGAAGCCTTCATCATCGAACGGATCTATAATGCAGTTTCGACCTGAAACAGAGCGTAGTAGTTGCCCCGCATCGTGAAGGTCTGTTGAATATGCCTCGTCGCCAAGCCGTGCTTCGTCGAGTAGCTCAAGAGCTCGCCCCGCAGCTACGAGGTCCGAGCCGTCGTCACTGCTAAGGCCTGTATCAAGCGAGACACGCAGTCTCAACTGAGCGGCTGCGTACCGGAACTTGATGGCAGCTAGATCAGATGTTCGTCCCATCGATACCTGCCCAAGTTCCAGGTCGGCTTGGGCAAATGCGGCGACTTCGGTACAGAAGATACCTTCTCTGGAATCATCAGACGTGGCCGCGCAGGCTGAACCTGCTAGCAGAGCAGCGGCCAGGTAGCAAGCCCTTGAGATCACGGCAGTGGCTCGTTCTGGAGATACACGCCGTTCAGGAAGAGGTACGCCTCGGCAGACCGTCGACTGCAAATGCCTGGTGAATCCTGATTGGGGCAGCCACTAGCATTCCCTATCCAACGGTCATCTGCCGCCCAATCTTCACCGGGTACGCCCCAATCCCAGTCTTGACGAATTGCGAGTTCGTCGGTGTTCACTGCGTTCACGGCCGTCATCAAGTCTGGCATCTGGCCGAATGAGAATCCACCAGAGTTGTATGCTAGAACCACGAGAGCATCGAATTCACTTTGACTCAGGGGTCTGTCGATATACTTCTCATTCTGGGGGTAGGCGTACTGCTGTATCCAATTCATCAACAG
>JAAETI010000273.1 GCA_024228555.1 bacterium
AACCAGGGTTGAGGTCAAGTAGATCGTCACCAGCGTAGAGAGAAGAAGGGGTCTACCGGTGGTACGGCGGTAGGGCCGACAGGCGATGCAGATCGAGAGCGCGTTGGTGATCGCTGTCGGTGGCAGGTGGAGGTCACGACGGAGTATTCGGCACTCACGTGTGTCCTGAAAGGAAAGTGATGACGATGTAGAAGGTCGCCAGCACGGACCGTGCTGTGCCAGTGATGGAGGTAGGTCCTCCGGGGTCGCCGTTCAGGCGGAGATCCCAAACCACCGCAAGCTGCGTCGGTTAAGAGCCGGGGTGGTGAGCGTTGCGGTCGAGGTCCCGCTGTCAGCGGGGCTGGGTGTGTGACGAGAAGACGAACATGTGTGAACCACTGCTGACGCATCGAAAGGATAAACGACGACATCGAAACCGGGGCCTGTGGGTGGTCCTGGGACAAAGGCGCGCCTCTCGGGGTGGGCCCTCAGCTGGGGAGCTGCCTGTATGTGGCCTCAGCGGTGTCCGGTGTATAGGTGGCGTGAGCTCGTCGCAGGCGCTGGTATGGAACAGGAGAACCTGTCGTCTCGATAGTGCGGCTGTTTGGTCGCGAGAGGGAGAACCACAAGCGGTCAACGTCGTGAGTGGGAGAGTACCGATGCGGGGCACAGGGACGGACCGGCTCGTAGTAGTGATGAAGGCCCTGTAATGGGGTCCGAGCGAAGGGGCCGGGCAGTCCACGGTCGTGTCGAGGTCAACCCTGCGGGGGAGGAACCGAGAGATAGGCCGAAGCAGAAGTTGAAGTCGTTTGAGATTTCGAAGCGTCTCGTTTACGGGGCGTGGGAGAAGGTCCGAGCTAACGGCGGAGCGCCGGGCGTGGACGCCGTGAGCATCGACCGGTTCGGCGACAACGAGAGGGACAACCTCTACAAGTTGTGGAATCGGATGTCGTCGGGAAGCTATTTCCCGGGGCCGGTGCGAGCGGTTGAGATACCGAAAGATCATGGGGCTGGGGTCAGGGTCCTCGGGGTGCCGAATGTGGCAGACCG
>JAAETI010000274.1 GCA_024228555.1 bacterium
ATACTATCGAAAGCGGAACACCGGTGGGCTATGACGCGAACGGCAATCCCTGGATCAATGGCCTGAGAAGTGGCGTGACCTACTTCGTGAATGCCGTTGGTTCGAACGCCATCAAGCTGGCGCCGACGGTGGAGATTGCCAGCAACGAGTCGACCGCGGCTTTCGATGGCAGTGACGACGTGAATTATGTCACCGACGAGATTCAGTTGCCGGTCAGTTACCCCACGACCGGGGAGTCGCTGACGTTTTCGATTACCGGTGTGGGCGTCAACACGCACTTTATTACGATGCAACAGAAGAGCACCGACTTGAAGGTGGGCGACGCCGTCATGTACGCGCCCAATCTGAACGTTGGCCGAGTCCTGCCGCTGGCGCGGTTTGGGGTTTATTACATCGCGGATGTCGAGGAGAACACGACGACCAACACGGTGAAGGTCAAACTTTCACAATCGCCCGCCGATGTGGCGCTGGGCAGAACCATCAAGTTTACGAGCCCGGGCTCGGGGCAGTTGATCGGGGTGGACGTGGAGGGCTGGCAGGTCTCCGGGGCGGGGGTCAATAGCCCCACCGCCTTCGTGCTCTCGGAATTCGTGGGCTACGGCGGCACAAAGATCCAGCCGCTCGACGACTCGGGGTTTCCGTTCGTGACCGGTGATCAAGTGACCTGGATGCGCCCCGACGGCGACTATTCCGACTCCGTGCGCTTTGGTCTGCTGCCGTTTATCTCCTACTACGTCCATCTGACCACCGACGCCAACGGCAATCAATGGTTGCAGTTGGCCGAGACGCTGACGGATCTGGGGAACCAGAATTTCGTCAAGTTTTCCAAGCCGTCAAGCGCCGACTCCGATCCGCGGGCGAACGACTTCTTCCTGTCGCTGCAGATCCCGGTCAAGACCGGAGATGGATTGACCTATCGGGCCCCGGAAGCGGTGCCCTTCAGCGGCGATGACATTAACTTTCAGACCGAGAATGTGGGGGTCGTCAATACCATCGAGATCGCCAATGGCGGGCAGCTATTCACTCTGCTCGGGGATTTGCAGAGCATTCCCGTGCAGCCTGGGGATCAGCACGGGTTGCTGGGTACCTGGTATCGCGATACGTCCGTTTCGGTCAACAGCCTGGGCGTCGCTAACGCTATCGTGCAGCTAGATGATCCGATATATGCGTTTGTTTCGACGACGGTCGATTATCCCAACGGCTCCACGACCTACATCACCGATCATACGCCGCTGGCGGAGTATCTGGGTGACGATGGTCCCTCACTGGTGGGCAATGCTGGGGCAGGGAGCGACATGCAATGGGATACCGTCTTTGTGTTCGAGGGTTATCTGTATGTGCCGAAGGCGGGGACCTATGACTTCGAGGTAGGGTCGGACGACGGGTTTGAGCTGAGAATCGATAACAGGCACGTGTCCTCCTTTACCTCCCACCGACCGTTTGACGTGACCCCAGGCAGCCACACGTTCCAGGAGGCGGGATTCTATTCCATCAACCTGATCCACTACAACGATGGCGGGAACCTGGGGATCGAACTCAAGAGCAACCTCACCGGGCAGATGGAGATCATTCCCAACAGCCACCTGTTCCTGCCGAAGGGCTTGATCTATGAGGTGGTCTCGACGTTTGCCGATGCGGAGGCCGTCGCCCCGCTGGTCGAGGGCAACAACTACGTCTTCCTGCCCAAAGTGGACACACTCACCGCCGATAGCTACGGCCTCTGGGTGCCGGTGCCGGGGGGGCCGTTGGCTCCCAGCGCCAACGCGAGTGGCACCCTCCATCAGTTGCGGATTCCCGGCAACGATCCGATTCCGGGCTTGACCGACGGGGCGATCTATTACCTGATCGCCGACGAGACCCGGCCCGGCGTCGTCCAACTAGCCGCCAGCCGCGACGACGCCCGCGACGGCGTGGCCCTTGACCTGAATCCGACCCCCTCCATTCAATTGTCTCTGCCGGGGGCCCAATCGGAAGGCAGCATCGACGGCATCGCCATCCGGGACTCAGGTACGGGAACGGTCACCGTCAGCGCCGCGGGCAATTTTAATGGCGATTCATTGCGGGACCTGCTGGTGGCTGGTCCGTCAGGCAACTATGTGGTGTTCGGGACGGCAGACGCGTCGGTGACGCAAATCGACCTCTCGTCGTTGGATTCTTCCACGGGAGCAATGCTCAATGTCGCGGGAAATGTGCTCGCCAGCGCGGGCGATCTCAACGACGACGGCATCGAGGA
>JAAETI010000275.1 GCA_024228555.1 bacterium
ATACTATCGAAAGCGGAACACCGGTGGGCTATGACGCGAACGGCAATCCCTGGATCAATGGCCTGAGAAGTGGCGTGACCTACTTCGTGAATGCCGTTGGTTCGAACGCCATCAAGCTGGCGCCGACGGTGGAGATTGCCACCAACGAGTCGACCGCGGCTTTCAATGGCAGTGACGACGTGGATTATACCACCGACGAGATTCAGTTGCCGGTGAGTTACCCCGCGACCGGGGAGTCGCTGACGTTTTCGATTACCGGTGTGGGCGTCAACACGCATTTTATTACGATGCAACAGAACAGCACCGACTTGAAGGTGGGCGACGCCGTCATGTACGCGCCCAATCTGAACGTTGGCCGAGTCCTGTCGCTGGCGCGGTTTGGGGTCTATTACATCGCGGATGTAGAGGAGAACACGGCGACCAACACGGTGAAGGTCAAACTTTCCCAATCGCCCGCCGATGTGGCGCTGGGCAGAACCATCAAGTTCACGAACCCGGGTTCGGGGCAGTTGATCGGGGTGGACGTGGAGGGCTGGCAAGTCTCCGGGGCGGGAGTCAATAGCCCCACCGCCTTCGTACTCTCGGAATTTGTGGGCTACGGCGGCACGAGAATCTCCCCGATTGATGACTCGGGGTTTCCGTTTGTGACGGGAGATCAAGTGAGCTGGTTACGCCCTGATGGCAAGTATTCGGATTCCGTGCGCTTTGGTCTGCAGCCGTTTATCTCCTACTACGTCCATCTGACCACCGACGGCACCAACCCGCCGGACTTGCAGTTGGCGGAGACGCTGACCGATCTGGGGAGCCAGAATTTCGTCAAGTTTTCCAAGCCGTCGAGCGCTGACTCCGATCCGCGGGCGAACGACTTCTTCCTGTCGCTGCAGATCCCGGTCAAGACCGGAGATGGATTGACCTA
>JAAETI010000276.1 GCA_024228555.1 bacterium
AGACAGTGACACGTACCGTCGGCAGCACGGATTTCCACATGGACTTTGATGGCACTGGATTCAGCATCTCCGAGGATGGCGGTGGCAACATGCCATTGGCTGATGTGCAGTCTCTCCTGCGCGGTATCACCTATGACAATACTTCTCAGAATCCAACCACCGGTAATCGCACCCTCGATATCGAAGTCCAGGATGTGGGTGGGCTTATCAGCACTACTGCGACAAGTACGATTACGGTTAGTGCTGTCAACGACACTCCGACTCTGGCAGCGAGTGCGGCGAATGATAGCTTAACAGAGAACACCGATGTCACCTCGGGTGCAGTGTTCCCTACGGTGACGATCGACCCGATCGAAACGGGCGACGATATTGCCTCGGCCCAGCTGACCATCGCTGGCGGCATCGAGAACACCGATACCCTGACGATCAACGGCACGGCGATCACCGGGCTCGGCAGTGACAGCAGCGGCGCGATCACCGGCGGTCACAGTTACAGCTACACCCAGGCCACTGGCGTGGTGACGATCACCTTTGCCGGCAGCACCAATGCGGCGGCGGCCGAGCTGGTACTGGAGAACATCACCTACGGCATCGATGCAGCAGATAATGATCCGTCGACCACAGCCCGCACGGTGACCTTAACTCTATCCGATATTGCCGCCGGTAGTCTCAGCACCGCCACATCAGGCGCGGTGACCTCGACCTTTGTTGGTGGCGTTTGGACGGCCAGCGGTGCCATCGCCGACGTCAACACCCTCCTCGCTGGTGTGACATTCAATCCCGCTTTGAATTACAACTCAAACTTTACCATCGGAACAAGCGTCGATGACGGCGTGGCAGCGGCCATC
>JAAETI010000277.1 GCA_024228555.1 bacterium
CTCGAGATAGTCATCCACCAGCTCATGGCCCAGCCGAACCTGCACCCTGCCACCAGGCGAAACCGACCGAGAAAAGCACGGAGACCAAGACATGAGAACATCCATTTCCGGCCCCGACGGGACCACCACCCACCGTCCCACGGCGACCACCCACCGTCCACCAAACGAGGGACGGATTACCCACATATCCTCACATCGAAGTGCGGGGTCGAACACCGAGGGTGGCAGTCCCGGTGTAGAAGCGAGCAGTTGACGTGCGGGATGGGTATCCACGACTGCGCCTGCGAAGCTACCTGACGGTCAGTGGTTGAGGAGAGTCTTGGTGACGGTGGCGACTTGGTTGCTGATATCGGGGCTGACGGCACCGAGACGATGGACAAGTCTGTCGCGGTTGATCGACCGGATCAGTTCGCACTGGACGTAGCTGGCGGTGTCGAGACCGGTGTCATTTGTTGCCTCGACTTCAACATGGAGCGACAGGCCCCGCCGAGAGCTGGTCAAAGGGGCGACAATCACGAAGGGGAACCCGGGGCCGAATGTGTCGGGCGGACCGAGAATCATCGCGGGGCGATGCGCAGCCGGCTCACCGGGATAAGGCTCACCGAAGTCGACGAGCCAGAGATCATCAACCGACGCCATCGCTCACCGATGTGTCGTCCGCCTCGGCAAGGTATGCCTCCCATGCTCGGGGGTTCTGACGCAGCTCGTCGAGTTCCGCGGCTACTTGGTGAGCAAAGCGTTGTCGGCTGAGGGCCTCAGTGGCATCGCGTACCGTCTCGATGAGCGATGCTCCGGTCGCTCTGCTCAGGTCGAGTAGGCGAGAGTGTGTGTCGGTATCGACTCGAATGGTTGTAGTACCCATACGACTAGTCTACATAATGTATGCGTCAAGGTCTACGCCCACATCGATCGCCAGTTCTGCTGCCATATCACGCTGATCGCAGATCACCCTCGATCGGTACGTCTGTGAGTGGGGTGGCGGACACCCATTGTCACCGGAGCATGACTGTGGCATGATTGTGGCATGCCAAGGGTTAGAGTGAGTACAACGGTGGACGAGGGACTCCTCGCCCAAGCGAGAGGCCTTAGATCTGACGCGAACGACGCGACCCTGCTTGATGAAGCGCTTGCAGCGCTGCTGGCAAACCACAAGGCGGCGCAGATAGATGCGGCATACCAGGCCTACGACGACCAGCCCCTTGACCAACCGGACGAGTGGGGGGACCTGGCGTCCTTCCGTGAGGCAGCTGGTTCGTCGTGAACGGGCTGCCAGCTCGGGGAGAGATCTGGTGGTGTGAACTGCCGAAGACTTCGCGGCGACCGGTTGTAGTGCTGTCGCGTGATGCCGCGATTCCGAGACTGCGCCGAGCCGTCATCGCTCCATGCACTACAAACGTTCGGGGTCTTCCTAGTGAGGTTGTTCTCGAACCGGTTGAAGACCCAATCCCCAAGAGATCTGCAGTGAACCTGGATTCTATGGAAAGCGTCTCGATCGCGACGCTGACCCAGCGATTGGGGAGGCTCAGCGATGAACGAATGCGACAGGTGTGCATCGCCCTGAATGTCGCTGTCAGCTGCGTCCCCTAGGACGCCATTCGATCCCGCTGCGGTCCGGAACCGAGCCACAGGGCCAAGTCGATCGGGGGAGTGGCAACCCACCTTCTCCTTGGAGTTCACCCTCCAAGTGGGGGCCCGGGGATCAAACGCGGCCAAATGGGGCCGTGTGGTGGGTCGATCGGCCCATTTGTGTCATATGAGGGGGAAATGGGGGCCAAGAGGGTTGAAAGGTGGCGCGAAGTGGTTTAGGGTGGGGCGCAGTGGTAGATGATGTAGTGGATGGAGACGGGTTTCCATGTTTCTGGGGACATACGAGCACAGCCTGGACGCCAAAGGGCGCCTTGTCATGCCTCGCAAGTTCCGCGATCTACTCGAAGACGGATGTGTCATCACCAAGGGACAGGAACACTGTCTCTCCGTTTGGCCCCCCGACGCTTGGAAACAGGAGTACGAGCGGGTCAACAATCTTCCTGCGACCAACCGCAAAGCCCGCATGTACCGCCGTGCGTTCTTTGCAGGTGCCGACAAGGTCTCGCTCGACAAACAGGGCAGGGTCCCGGTACCGGAGAAACTGCGCCTGTGGGCCGAGATGGAAAAGGATGTCACCGTCGTCGGTTCCGGCGACGTCATCGAGGTCTGGTCAACCGCCGTCTGGGACGCAGAAGAAGCCAAGGCCGACGATTTCTTCTCTGGAGTTGAAGAAGTCCTCGGGCTCGGTGGTGAAGAGATATGACAAGCGAAGCAAACGTACCGACAGAAGGTTCTGGCTCACGGTCAGTCCCTCGGATGCCAATCGGGAGGCCCCTTACTCCGCCCGCTTCCATTTTGGCGCCAGCGCTCCGAGGGACTGACCATGGTTCAGAACCCGTATCACCAGCCGGTAATGGTGCAGGAAGTCGTAGAGCTCCTACGGCCGATCTCGCCGCGGCTGATCGTCGACGCAACCTACGGAGGCGGGGGACACACCCGAGCGATGCTCGAAGCCTTCCCCGACCTGACTGTGGTAGCGATCGACCAGGATCCCGACGCGATAGCTCAGGGCCCGGCCGGCGACGCAGTGCGTCTCGTACAGGCCAACTTCGCTTCACTCGACCAGATCGCACAAGAGATATGCAGCGAGGAGATAAGTAATGGTGCTCCAATACCGTGCATCGACGGATTCGTCTTCGACATTGGTGTCTCTTCCCACCAAATCGATCAGCCCGAACGGGGCTTTTCCTATCGGCGTCGCGGACCCATCGACATGCGAATGGACCGCGACGCCGAACTCGGGGCCGATGCAATCGTCAATCACTGGCCAGTGGATGACATTGCTGACATTCTCTGGCGCTACGGAGAAGAACGTATGGCTCGGCGAATCGCCAGAGCCATCGTCGCCGCACGACCGATCACAGACACGGAACACCTTGCCGTCGTGGTCGCAGAATCGGTCCCAGCCGCAGTCCGACGCCGCAAACACCCCGCACGCAAAGTTTTCCAAGCCATACGGATCGCGGTCAACGATGAACTGGGCTCGCTTGAGCTTGGTCTTGAAGCAGCGATCCATTGGGTGCGTCCCGGCGGGCGGGTGCTGGTGATTTCCTACCACTCGCTCGAGGACCGCATAGTCAAGAGACGCTTCGCAGCCGGCACGGCGGGTTGCGAATGCCCCCCTGACTTCCCCGTGTGCAACTGTGGACGGGTGGCCGAACTCCGGTCACCCGCCCGCAAGCCACTGCGCCCAACCGACACCGAGGTCGAAGCCAATCCGCGTTCGCGTTCGGCGATTCTGCGCGTTGCGGAGAAGGTCGTCGCATGACCACCGCACCGCAAGAGCGAGGCCTCAAACCAGCGCTAGAGGTTATCCCCGGCGCCGACCGGCGGCCCCGCACCAAGATCAGCCATTGGGTGATGTTTGCGCTCGCTGTGGTTGTCGCATTTTTCGGTCTTATCTATTCACGCATCTCGCTCGATCAATCGGCCTTTGAGATTCAGGCGCTAGAGCAGGAAATCGCTGTACAGGAAGACATGTACTGGCAGCTCCGCTACGAACTGGCGCAGATCCAGAACCCGGCGCTGCTCGAAGAACAGATCGCCAGCCTCGGTCTGGTATACCCCGACGAAAGACTTGCCCTATCGGTGCCGGTGGTTAGCGTTGACGAGCTAGACCCCGACTACCGATGGGCACAACTCAAAGCAATCCTGAGCGCCCAGCCATGAAAGGGGACATCTGCGTGACCCCGGTGGTTGAGTGTCTCTTTGCATTCGTTCCTATTCGGCCGATCGCTGGCGGCCTGGGATGCTTCGGGCTCCCAGATCCGCCCGGGCGCTGACATGTTGCGCCCCACATGGCGCATCCGGGACCTGCGGGTTGTCCTCGTAGGCATTGTCTTCATCGCGGCCTGGGTCGGGATCGGGTACCGCTTGTTCCAGGTGCAGGTGGTGGAAGCCGCCACTTTTGTTGCAGACGGTGAGGATCAGCGAATTCGCGTCGAGGACAAGGCAGCCAAACGCGGCACGATTTTCGACCGTGATGGCATCGAGCTAGCCGTTTCGGTGGATTTGCCAACCGTGTTCGCCGATCCGGCCTTGATCGACGACCCGGTCGGAACCGCACAGTTGCTGGCGCCGTTGTATCACGGGGATGTTGCTGAGCTGACTGAACGACTCAGCCAGTCTGAATCGCGGTTCACATATGTGGTTCGGCACCTGGAAGTGGAAGTTGCCGACCGGATCAAGACTGCTGTGCTCGACAACAAGATCGAGGGTATCTACTTTCAGAATGAGCCGTACAGGGTGTATCCGGCAGGAGACCTCGCCGCCCAGGTTCTTGGATTCGTCCAGCAGGATGATCAGTCGGGGCTCGAAGGACTCGAAGCCCAGTTCGATCACCTACTGACGGGATTGCCGGGCAAGCAGGTACTCGAACGTGATCCGGAAGGCAGGCCGATTCCGCTTGGCGAACTGCTCATCGAGCCGGCCATCCCTGGGTACGACCTGCGGACGACGATTGATAGGGAGATCCAATACGCCGCACAGCAAGCTGCCGCTGATGCCGTCGTGGATACCAACGCCCTTGCCGCAACGATTGTGGTGATGGTTCCCGGCACCGGCGAAATTCTTGCCATGGCCACAGCTCCCACCTTCGATCCGAACGACCGCAGCACCATCGACATCGCAGCGGTTCGCAACCGCGCAGTCACCGACGTCTACGAGCCGGGGTCGACGCTGAAAGTGATCACGGTTGCTGCCGCACTCGATGCGGGGATTGTTGTGCCGAGCAACAGTTGGAACGTGCCCGCGGCGTACGAGGTGGAAGGCAAGGAAGATCCCTACACCGACGTCGGTCGAGAAGAAGATCGAATGATGAGTGTCGCCGAAATCCTCATGTCATCATCGAACGTGGGCACTATTCAGATCCAAGAACGGCTTGGCAACGAGCTACACCATCAATACCTCGACGCTTTTGGGTTGGGGCAACTGACCACAGACTCTATTCCCGGTGAGGTCCCCGGTCTTCTTCACCCGCTCGAGGACTGGATCTCTGCAACTGCAGGCGCTTCGACTGCGATCGGGTACCGCGTGGACGTAACAGCCCTCCAGATGGCGGCGGTCTTCGGCACCATTGCCAACGACGGGGTCTGGGTCGAGCCGCACGTAGTCAGCGAGCTGATCCATCCCGATGGATCCCGTGATGTCACCGTTCCCCGGCAGCGACCGGTGCTGTCGGAACGAACCGCCGAGCAGATGCAGGAGCTCCTCCAGGGAGTGGTTGAGCAGGGGACTGGTAGGCGTGCTTCGATCGAAGACTTCGCCGTTGGCGGCAAGACCGGAACGACAGAGAAGTTCCTGTATGAAGAGGGCTTCTACAGCGAAGACGATCGCATCGCCTCGTTCATTGGTATCGCACCAATCGACGGACCAGAGATCGTGGTCGCCGTTGTACTCGACTCGCCCCACGGCGAAATCGAAGAAGGCGAAGCAATGGTCGAACTTCAGTTTGGTGGCGTTTCGGCAGCGCCGGTGTTCGCTCGCGTTGCCGAGGCGGCGCTGCAGGCGCTAGGCGTGGCACCAGATGCCCCTTGATTCGGCGATGACGCTGTCCGCGGTGGCTGATGCAGTCCGCGTGCATCAGGAGGTGACTCGAGTCGGGGCCGACGTGGCTTTGTCCGATGCCTACATGGACAGCAGGGCAGTCACCCCAGGAAGCCTCTATGTCGCCATCCGCGGGTCACGTGTCGATGGACATGCATTCATCGAAGGTGCGATTGCCCGCGGCGCCGCAGCGGTTGTCGTCGAAGAGCCGCCGCCAGTCAGCATTCCGTATCTACTCGTCGAAGATACGAGGCAGGCGCTCGGCTGGATAGCGGCCGCGGTGCACAACTATCCGAGCCGCAAGCTGTCCGTAGTTGGCATCACCGGGACGAACGGCAAGACCACGGTTGCGCACATGATGACGGCGATGTCGGACGGATCGGCCCGCACCACCGCAGTTATCGGCACCGTGAGCGCAAACCTCGAAGGTGTCGTGGTGTCGCCACGGACGACCCCCGAAGCAAGCGAGTTGCAGCGGATCCTCCATCACCTGCTGGATAGCGGCCGGATCACAGACGTTGCCGTCGAGGTTTCGTCGCATGCCATGGTCATGGGAAGAGTCACCGGGACTGAGTTCGACATTGTGGCGTTCACGAATCTGTCTCAGGACCACCTCGACTATCACCACACGATGGAGGACTACTTCCAGGCGAAGGCCGGCCTGTTCGATGGCCGCTGGGCACCACAGGGTGTTATTTGGGTTGACGATGCGTGGGGACGGCGACTTGCTACCGAGTCCCTGATCCCTGTAGTCACCGTCGGCGCCGGACCCGGCGCCGATGTCTCCGTTGGATATGTCGCTGATACACCAACCGGCAGTACCTTCGAGATTGTGATCGACGGTGCTGCTCGCTTGGTGACAACGTCGCTGGCGGGGCGCTTCAACGTCGCCAATGCGGCCATCGCCCTCACCTGCGCCCACCTTCAGGGTTGGGACATCGACCATGCGATCGCCCGGCTCGAATCCATGGACCCAATCCCCGGGCGGTACAACACCATTGCCACCGACGACGACCTGTGGGTCGTCGTCGACTACGCACATACTCCCGACGCGATCTCGCAGGTCATCAGGGAAAGCCGTGTTCTGGCCGACGGCAAGATCGTCGCCATTGTCGGAGCCGGTGGAGACCGCGACCGCGAGAAAAGACCGCTGATGGGTCAGGCAATCAGCGAAGCTGACTTCGCCATCATCACTACCGACAATCCGCGGTCGGAGGACCCGACCGAGATAATCGACCAAATGCTGCGTGGCGTTCCTGAGCAGGCCGATCTGACCATCGAACCCGACCGACGCCTGGCGATTCGTCGGGCGTTGGCTGCCGCGGACTCCGGTGATGTCGTCCTCATCCTCGGCAAAGGTCACGAAGCCGGCCAGGAGTTCGCCGACCACACGATCGAATTCAACGACAGCGTTGTAGCTGCCGAAGAACTCAGGCTGCGGGAGTCACGATGATTGCGGACACCCTCGCCAATCTCGCAGGCAAGCTGGGAACCGTCGCTCAGGATGACGCCTCTGTAGCTTTCGTCGGGATAACCACAGACTCTCGCACCGTTGTGCCCGGCAACCTCTTCGTCGCGGTGGTCGGCGAGACCTTTGACGGAAACCAGTTTCTCGGTGAGGCAATGTCCAAGGGTGCGGCGGCAGTAGTCACCTCAGATCCGCGCCCCTCGGGCTTTCCGCGGATCGTCGTCGATGACACGCTGACCGCATTACGCGACATCGCCGCCATTCACCGCGCTGAGATGTCGATTCCGGTTGTGGCAATCACGGGGAGTTCCGGAAAGACCTCCACGAAGGATCTGTTGGCGGCTGCGCTTCCGGGTGCCTGGGCATCGCCCCGGTCCTTCAACAATGAGGTTGGGGTACCGATCACGGTTCTCGGTACGCCCGACGATGCGAAGTATCTCGTTGCTGAAGTCGGCTCGCGGGGTAGAGGCCACATTTCCTTCCTGATGCCTGCGGTACGCCCAGACGTTGCAGTGATAACCAACCTCGGGGTGGTTCACCTCGAGACGTTCGGTACAACAGCCGACCTGGCCGACGCCAAGTTCGAACTCGTCGAGTCTCTCGAGGAGACCGGTGTTGCGGTTCTTCCTGCGGGTGAATCGCGGCTGCTGCGCCGCCACCGCGGAGCAACAATGACCTTTGGTCCCGAGCCTGAGGCCGATGTTCGGATCAGCGACATCGCCATCGACGGCGGCGGGTATCCCGGTTTCCGCATCCAGTTCGGGCGTGAACATGCAGACATCCGTCTCCGGGTGGCGGGCACCCATCAGGCATACAACGCGGCCGCCGCGATGGGCGCCGGACTCGCAGTTGGGTGCAGTTTTTCGAGTCTTGCGACCGGTCTGGAAACGGCAACAGGATCTCAATGGCGCATGGAAATCCACCGCGGACGATTCACTGTCGTCAATGATGCCTACAACGCAAACCCCGATTCGATGGAAGCAGCAATGAGAACAGTGGCCGCGATGCCTGGAAGGCACCTCGCCGTGCTCGGCACTATGGCTGAACTCGGGCAGCTCGAAGTGTCCGAGCATGAACGGATCGGGCGGCTCGCCGATAGCCTTGGTTTCGCCGCGGTGATCACCGTTGGTGAGGAACCGGGGATTGCCACAGCCGCTGGGCCCATAGCCAGAAATGTTCCAGATGCCGATGCGGCCTACAAACTCGTTTCCCAGATCATTGACGATGAGGACATCGTTCTGGTGAAAGCTTCGCGTGCCATCGGGCTGGAGAAGCTGGCGCTCCGGCTCGCCGCTGAGGTGAAGTCATGATTTCAATTCTGATCGCCACGGCGACCTCCTTCATCATCTCGTTGTTCGGAACGCCGGTCGCGATCCGGACTGCACGCAAGCACAACATTGGCCAGTTCATCCAGGAGGAAGTGGAAGGACACCACCACAAACGAGGCACACCAACGATGGGTGGGGTCGTGATCGTCATTGCGGTCGCTGTCGGCTACATCGTTTCCCATTTGCGCGTGTGGGAGTTCGGGACCGGTCTCGACTTCCGGATGCTTCGCTCTTCCGGGCAAGGCTGGCTCGCCCTTTTTGCCTTCGTGGGCATGGGAGTGATCGGTTTCCTCGACGACTTCGTTAAGTACGCTCGCAAACAGAATATGGGCCTATCCAAGCGGTGGAAGTTCATCGGTCAGCTTGTTGTGGCGTTGCTCTTTGCGTGGGGTGCGGTCGAGCTGGGCACGAGCACCGAGCTGTCATTCACCCGTGGACTCGGGATCGATCTGGGACCATGGCTGTACAGTCTGCTCGTTCTGTTCCTGCTAACTGCGGCCGCAAACGCAGTCAACCTGACCGATGGTCTCGATGGCTTGGTGGCTGGAAGCGGCGGACTGGTCTTCGGCGCCTTTGTCTTGATTGCGTTCTGGCAATCAAGGAACCCAGCTTTCTACCAGGTCGACGGTGCCGCTGAGCTAGCGATCGTGTCCGCGTCGATCGTCGGTGCTGTTCTGGGCTTTCTGTGGTGGAATGCCGCTCCGGCAAAGATCTTCATGGGTGATGTCGGTTCCCAAGCGATCGGCGGCGCACTCGCCGCTATGGCTCTTCTGACCAACACCCAACTCCTGCTGATAGTGCTCGGCGGTCTGTACGTCATGACCACGGTCTCGGTCATCCTCCAGGTCTTCACGTTCCGGGTTTGGGGCAAGCGGATCTTCTTGATTGCTCCGATCCATCATCATTTCGAGATGAAGGGGTGGCCGGAGACGACCATCATCGTAAGGTTCTGGATTCTTGCCGGACTTGGGGTCGCCGTTGGTATCGGTCTGTTCTACGGTGACTTCCTGCGCGCCACCAACGGTGGTGTCCTGCCGTGAGAGTGCTTGTGCTCGGAGCCGCGGTAAGCGGAAGAGCTGCAGCCGGTTTGGCGCGGCGTCTCGGTCACGATGTCGCTGTGTACGACCGTCGCGCCGACTTGCTTGTAGAGCTCGAGGCCGGATATGAAGCGCACGTCGGTGAATGGCGAACAGACATGCTTGCAGGCGTCGACTATGTCGTGACCAGTCCGGGTTTCCCCGAGCACATCGGCCCCATCCCAGATGTCCTCGGGGCGGGTCTTCCTCTTGTCAGTGAAATGGAGTTTGCGGCGGCGCAACTAGCGGTTCCGTACGCAGCGGTCACCGGGACCAATGGCAAGACCACGGTGACATCGGTTGCCGCAGAGATGCTCACCGCGTCTGGTGTGGACGCAGTTGCAGCGGGGAACATCGGAACCGCGCTCTCTGACATCGCTCTCGAGCCGCCCGACGTAGTAGTCATCGAGGCATCTAGTTTTCAGTTGCGCTTCATCGAGTCCTTCCATCCAAAAGCGGCCGTCATTCTCAATATCGCACCTGATCATCTTGATTGGCATCGTGACATTGACGAATACATCGCCGCCAAGCAGCGGGTGTTTGAGAATCAGAGCCCGTCGGACATTCTGGTCTACGACGCCGACGACGATGGGGCGACGGCCGCGGTAGCCGCTGCAGATTCGCGCCAGGTACCGGTGAGTGGCAGTCGGCTCCCCAGGGACGGAAGCGGGGTCGACAATGGAGTTCTGATCATCGGTGGCGTGGAGTATCCGCGGCCTGACCTGGATCGTGCCTACACGATGGATTTGGTCGCCGCGGCCGAAGTCGCCTCTCACATGGGCGCAACAAAGGACGGGATCGCGGCCACCATTGCCGCCTTTGTCCCGGGTGTCCATCGCCGGACGGTCGTCGGGGTGTGGAACGAAGTGACGTGGGTCAACGACTCGAAGGCCACCAATCCCCACGCCGCGGTGGCGTCGGTGGAGGCATTCGATTCGGTGGTGCTGATCGCAGGAGGCCGCAACAAGGGTCTAGATCTGGCTCCCATCGTCGCAGCACCAAGTGTTCGCAAGGTGATTGGCCTCGGGGAGGCAGCAACGGAGCTTGAGGCGGCGACGGATGCGGCCCGGTTTGTGGCGGCCGACGGTCTTGCCGAAGCGATAGCGCTCGCAGGTGAGCTTGCTCTACCCGGTGACACGGTGCTGTTGGCGCCCGGTTGTGCCAGCTTCGACATGTTCGAATCTTATGTAGTGCGCGGAGCTGAGTTCTCTCGTCTCGTGCTGGAAACTCAGGGGAAATCTGATGGCAACTAGGGTCACGCCCATCACCAAGGCGAGGTCGTTTGCGACAACTCGGGAGCCGCGGTCAGGGCGAATCACCGTGTTGTTGCTGCTGCCTGTAGTTGTGCTCGTCATTATCGGGTTGGGTGCCTTGGCGTCGGCATCGTCGGTTCTTGCGATCCGAGAGGGCTACAGCGACAACCTGTTCTACTTCAAGAGACAGCTTCTCTTCGCCGGCCTGGGGCTCTTCTGCCTCATTCTTGGGGCTCGGATTCCGTACCGCTGGTACCAGCGAGCGGCACTGCCGATATTCGTTGTGGGTCTTATCGGGTTGGTGGCCACCCTGGTGGTCGGCGACGTACGCGGTGGCGCACAGCGTTGGATTGAGGTGGGACCGGTCACGATCCAAGCATCAGAATTCGCCAAATTCGGTGTGGTCTCCATGTTGGCGATGATCCTGACCCGGAAGGCGTCATACCTCACAACCTTTGGGCATGTGTTCTGGCCGGTTGCGGCGACCCTCGGTTCGGTCGGTGGGTTGCTCATGCTGCAACCGGACTTCGGGACAACGGTGCTGATTTCGGCGTCGGCGTTTGTCATCCTCGCTGCTTCCAGCGCCAAAGTCCGTCACGTGTTCGGCCTCGGTATTGCGGCGTTGGCCGCAGGCGGCATGTTGGCCGTCGCGGCACCGTACCGGTTGGAGCGAGTCACCAGTTTCCTTGATTCCAATCCAGATGTGCTCGGCGACGGTTATCACGTGCATCAGAGCCTCGTCGCTCTAGGTACGGGCGGCTGGTTTGGTGTAGGGCTAGGCGCAAGCCGAGCTCGCTGGTCATTCCTGCCGAACGCTCACAGTGACTTCATCTTCGCCATCATCGGGGAGGAGACTGGTCTCGCCGGATCGTTTGCGGTGATTTCGCTGTTCCTCGTGGTCGCCCTGGTCGGGGTTGCCATCGCCTTGCGGGCGCGGGATCAATTCGGGCGGCTCATGGCCGTCGGGCTTGTGTCCTGGCTCACGTTCCAGGCTCTGGTCAATATCGGAGGAGTCGTCAAGGTCCTGCCGATCACCGGCGTACCTCTTCCCTTTGTGTCGGCGGGTGGTAGCGCCATGATGGCCAACCTCTTTGTCGTTGGCGTTCTGATCAATATCGCGCGACTTTCGTCGGTCGCCAGGAAAGAACAAGCAGGTAGAACCGCGTGACTTATGCGTTTGCGGCCGCCGGAACGGGTGGCCATGTGTTTCCGGCTCTTGCCGTCGCGGATGCGTTGGTAGCCGATGGTGTACCCCGCGAGGAGATTGTGTTCTTCGGTGGTGACCGGATGGAAGCTAAGACCGTTCCCGCCGCTGGCTACGACTTCGTACCCGTCGAGCTACGGGGTCTGAAACGATCAATGACGCTGCAGAACTTTGGCATTCCCCGTGTCGTGCGGAAGGCCCGTAGCGACATGGCGGCCGAAATGAAACGTCGTAGGACCAAAGCCTGCATCGTATTCGGTGGGTACGTATCGGTTCCTGCCGCAATGGCGGCTCGCAAGGTCGGCGCCAGCGTCTTCGTTCAAGAGCAAAACGCAAAGGCTGGTCTGGCCAACCGATTCGTGGCGCGCCGCGCCGAACGGGTCTTCGTTGGTTTTGCGGCAGCGCGCAACCAGCTCAAACACGCTGAGTTCACCGGGAATCCACTCCGTGCCGTCTTCTCGAGATTCGATAGGGAGGCCATGAGCGAAGAAGCTCGGGCCAGATACGGCATCGTGTCCGGGCTGCCCGTTCTCGGTGTGCTCGGGGGCAGCCTTGGGGCGAAGGTCCTGAACGACGTCACATCGGCCTTGGCAATGGCAATCGACCCCGGCCACCTGGCCATCGTTCACCTCACAGGGCGGCCCCACTTCGACGAGATCGACAAGCTGGCGAAGCAGTCGGCAATCGACTGGCAACCGATTGCCTTCGAGGATCGGATGGAGATGTTCTATGCCGCATCGGACCTAGTTCTGTCGCGGGCGGGAGCAATGACGATCAACGAACTTGCTGCCACCGGTACGCCCGCCGTTGTGGTTCCATTGGGCCTTGGCACAAACCAGGCGGCGAATGCGATGGAACTCGAGACCGCAGGGGGTCTCGTCCAGGTATCCCAAGCACAGATTGATCAGGTACCCATCGTCATCGATCAATTGATAGTGGACCGAGCCCGTCGGGCTGCGATGTCGCAGGCGATGGCCAGCCACGGTCGTCCCGCGGCTGCTCGTGTCATTGCCGACGCTCTGAAGGAGGCTGCAGATGGTCGATAAATCACTGGACGATTTCAACAAGATCCACATGGTTGGCGCGGCCGGCGCCGGGATGAGCGGGTTGGCGAAGTTGCTTGCCGGTCTTGGCTACCAGGTGACTGGCTCGGATCTCAAGCCGGGCCGAGTCCTCGAAGCACTCCAAGACATCGGCATCGAAACGTGGATAGGACACCGCCCCGAAGCGATGTCTGAACCCGATCTTGTGGTCGCGTCATCCGCAGTCCCACAACGTGATCCCGAGCTGCGCGCCGCCGTTGAGAATGGCGTTGTCGTCTGGGAGCGCCCAGCCCTGCTCGATGCATTTACCGCACAGATGCCAGGGATCGGGATTACCGGGACCCATGGCAAGACAACAACAACGGGCCTCGTGGTCGCAGCACTGCACGGATCGGGACTCGACCCTTCCTTTTTGGTTGGCGGTGAGCTGGTTGCGCAGAATACGTTTGCTCACCTCGGCGACCGCGAGTTGTTCGTACTCGAAGCCGATGAGGCCTTCGGGACGTTCCGACATCTGCATCTAAACGGTTTGCTGGTGACCAACATCGAGGCGGATCATCTCGACTACTACAAGACGTTGGCCGCCCTCGAGGAGGCCTTCGCTCTCGTTGCCAACCGCACCAGCGGCCCAGTGGTCGGTTGTATCGATGATCCTGGCGTGCAGCGGCTTGCCCAACGCGCTGATGTGATCACCTACGGCCAGGGTCCTGAAGCCATCTGGCGGCTGTACGACATCGTTCACGGAGTTGGCGAGATCAGCTTCCGTCTTGAAGGCCGAGGCTACGTTGTCGAAGTGACCGTTCCCCGGCCTGGAGTACATATCGCCCTCGATGCCGCCGGAGCAATAGCGTTTCTGGCTGAGCTCGGGCACGATCCACACAAGTCGGCGGCGGGAATTGCTGAGTTCGGCGGTGTGCGTCGCCGGTTCGAGACGCGTGTGCGAATCGGGGGAGTAACCGTTGTCGACGATTACGCCCACCACCCGACCGAGGTCGGCGCAACCATAAGCGCCGGGCGGCTCGGCGGATGGCGACGTGTTTGGGCTGTGTTTCAGCCGCATCGTTATACCCGCACCGCAGCACTCGGTCCGGCCTTCGGTGAGCCGTTGGCAACGGCTGACAAGGTGATCGTCACCGACGTCTACTCGGCGGGCGAAGCGCCTCAGCCGGGGGTCACCGGTCGATTGGTCGCCGAAGCGACGAGCGCTGCCGGCGGTGATGTCGAGTACATCCCCTCGATCCGTGCGGTGGCCGAAGCCATCGTCCCTGAGCTAGACGAGGGTGACGTTGTACTGCTGTTGGGTGCTGGGGACGTGAACAGTATTGCTGACGAGATCGCAGCAGGATTGGGCGGCACGCCGTGACCGTAGGTGCGTTGACTGCAGCAAAGGGCGTCCGGACCGATCACCCATTGTCTGGCATGACCACCTACAAGTTTGGTGGTGCAGCTGCCTGGTACGTCGAAGTCGAATCGATGGAACACCTCGATGCGGTATTGGTGGCCCGAAACGAACAGGGCGACGGGGTCCCTGTGTTCGTGCTCGGACGGGGTTCGAACGTCGTGGTGTCGGATGCGGGGTACCCGGGTCTGGTCATCAAACTGACTGGACGGTTCAACCAACTCGAGTTGAATGGTTCGATAGTCTCTGCAGGGGGTGGAGTCTCTTTGCCACGCTTGGCCAGGTTCTGTGCGAATCACGGTCGTGGTGGGCTGGAGTTCTTCGTTGGCATTCCCGGTTCTGTAGGTGGTGCGGTGACGATGAACGCGGGTGGCCATGGCGCCGATACGGCCGCATGGCTGATCGATGCAACAGTGCTCGACACCGAATGCGGTGAAACTGTTGTAGATGATGCGGCAGCCCTGGACCTGTCGTACCGGCACAGCCGACTTGGGCCGAGTGAGATAGTGCTCGAAGCTCGCTTCCGGACGGTAGACCGGGATCCGGCTGAGGCCGAAGATTTGATGCGTGAGATCACGGCATGGCGTCGTCAACACCAACCAGGGGGTACGTTCAATGCCGGCAGCGTGTTCAAGAATCCGCCTGGCGATGCCGCCGGCCGGATTATCGATGACGCCGGGCTCAAGGGACGCCGCTGCGGTGGTGTCTCGATCTCCGAGCATCACGCCAACTTCTTTGTGGCCGACAAATCTGCGACTGCCCAGGACGTTCACGACCTTGTTGCCGAGGTAAGGCGTACGGTCCTTGACAAGAGCGGTGTCGACTTGCAGCCCGAGATTCGATTCATCGGGGACTTCGGCGGAGCGTCATGACCCAGGACGTGGATCCGCGGCTGGCGAGAAGGCGGCGCCAAGTGCAGGAAGCTTCGGCACGTCGCCGATTGCGTTGGACCATCGGACTACTTTCACTTGCAGTAATGGTGGGACTCGTGGTTGCAGTTTTTCAGTCGTCGTGGTTTGCGGTCAGCAATGTGACCATCGAAGGCGCAAGTCGGGCACCGGTTGCTGCGATCATCGAGGACAGCGGCGTCACCGATGGTGTCGCGATCGTTTCTGTGCGGGCCGGTGAGATAGAGGAGCGTCTGCGGCAGGACCCTTGGATCGCAGAGGCGCAGGTTCGGGTTGTTTGGCCGAGGTCGATCGAGGTAACGGTGGTCGAGTACATCCCGATGGCCCGCGTCGAGATGGGTGCAACGTTCGTGGTCAGCTCTGGCCAGGGTGCGGTGCTCACGGTAGGGGAGAACCTGGTTGAGCCGTACGTTGAGATAGATGCCGGAGTATTGCAACCGGGCGCAACCATCGAGGATCCATTGGTGCTTGGTGCGCTGGAATTCGTTGCTGCGCTTCCGTTGGAACTGAAGAGCGGTCTTACAGTTGAAAGCAACGGAGGTGACCTTGTCAGCCTCGTGGCCGGGCATGAAGTCATCCTTGGTTCGGCGCGCGACATGGCGCAAAAAGCAGTCACTCTTGCCGTCCTGCTTGCTGAGGATATGGAGCCCGGGGCGTCGATAAACCTGGTGTCACCGCTCCGTCCCGCGGTAACCAACCCTCAACCATTGGTTGAGACTTCCGAGGAAGTTACTAGTGAAGCACCGGCATCGAGCTAAGGTTTAGGTTGAGACAGGAGCTGGAGATGGCGACCAAAGAAATGAATCCACAGAATTACCTTGCAGTGATCAAGGTGGTCGGTGTCGGTGGGGGCGGCGTAAACGCGGTAAACCGGATGATTGATGCCGGCATTCGCGGTGTCGAATTCATCGCGATCAACACCGATGCCCAGGCATTGCTGATGTCCGATGCGGACATGAAACTCGACATAGGCAGAGAGTCGACCCGCGGCCTTGGTGCCGGCGCCGATCCTGAGGTTGGGAGAGCCTCCGCTGAAGATCACCGCGACGAAATCGAGGATGCACTCGTCGGTGCGGACATGGTTTTCATCACGGCAGGCGAGGGTGGTGGAACGGGTACCGGTGGCGCACCGATTGTTGCTGAAGTGGCCCGCTCGATAGGTGCGCTGACCGTTGGGGTCGTTACGCGTCCCTTTGGCTTTGAAGGACGACGTCGTTCCGTTCAAGCGGAGCAGGGCATCCAGGCCCTCAAAGAGGCCGTCGATACCCTCATCATCATTCCCAATGAACGGCTGCTCGAGATAGCCGATGAGCGGACCGGGGTGCTCGAGGCATTTGGAATGGCAGACCTCGTCCTGTCCAGTGGTGTTCGTGGCATCACCGACCTGATCACGACTCCTGGTCTTATCAACGTTGACTTTGCCGACGTCAAGACCGTGATGACTGAGGCTGGCTCTGCGGTGATGGGTATTGGTTCTTCGACAGGCGAAAACCGAGCTACACAGGCGGCCGATAAGGCCATCAGCTCGCCGCTGCTGGAGACATCGATGGAGGGTGCTCGCGGAGTGCTTCTGTCGATTTCCGGACCAGAAGACATGACCCTGCATGAGATTTCGACAGCCGCAACAATCATTTCGGATCACTGTGATTCGGATGCAAACATCATCTTTGGTGCGGTTGTCGACGAGGCGCTCGGCAGCGAGATGCGGGTGACTGTGATCGCCGCCGGCTTCGATCGTGACCGCAGATCGGCGACGCTTGGGTCGTCCTATCCCGAGTTCTCTGCACGGAGCCCACGCAAGGACCCGCCCGACGACGATCTGGACATCCCGGGCTTCGTCCACGGATGATTCGACCGCCGGGCTTCTCCGGTGCCGCGTTTGGCACCGCGGCGTCGGGGGACTTTCGCGTAGATCAGCAACGACGCAAAGATATCTCCAACGACCTTGCTATTCCTTCCGATTGGGCGTTCGTTCACCAGGTACATGGTGCGGCAGTCGTGCTTGCAACCCGATCAGGCAAACTCGGTGAAGCAGATGCGATCGTGACTTCTGATCCCGGCATCCCTGTTGCAATCGCAACTGCGGATTGCGTCCCGGTCATCGTCGAAGCCGACGGTGCCGTCGCGGTCGTGCACGCTGGCTGGCGCGGGGCCGCAGCCGGCATCGTTTCCGCGGCCATTGCGGCACTCGAGCAATCTGGGCACAGTCCCCGGCGCGCCGCGATCGGGCCATCGATCGGTCCATGCTGCTATGAGGTCGGGACAGAAGTCGCCGATCTGTTTCCCGGATATGTGGGAGCAACGACGTGGGGTTCGGTGAGCGTCGACATCGCTGGATACCTTCACGAACAACTCGGTGGGTTAGATGTGTGGCGATCAAGTGAGTGCACTTACACGTCGGATGAGCTGCATTCGTGGCGTCGCGATCACACCAAGCAGAGACAGGTGACGGTGGCATGGTTGCCAAGAGACTGAGCGAGATCAGAGAGCGGGTCAGCGCCGCGGCGGGGCGAGTCGGTCGCAGGCCAAGCGAGGTCACGCTCGTCGCGGTTTCCAAGGGACACCCCGCTGATGCAATCCTTGAAGCGTATGACGCAGGACAACGCGACTTCGGCGAGAACCGGGCTGCGGAACTTGCGGCCAAAGCCCCAGGACTACCACAAGACATCCGCTGGCACTTCATTGGATCGCTGCAAACAAGACAGGCAAAGATTGCCCGCCCTCATACCCACCTGCTGCACTCGCTTGATCGGGTCAGGCTGGCCAACTCGTGGGTGACAGAGGAAGGGGCACCGCCAGTGTTGCTCCAGGTGAACGTTGCCGGAGAGACCCAGAAACATGGGGCGGAGCCTGCACAGGTCGAAGAGCTCTTGGCCCACGCCGACGAGATCGGCCTGGCCTGTCGGGGTCTGATGGTGATTCCTCCGTTTGCGGCCACGCCCGAGGACAGCAGGAAGTGGTTCGCAATTCTCTCCGAGATCCGTGACGGATTGTTGGCCACCCATCCGCACCTGACCGACCTATCGATGGGCATGACCGATGACTTCGAAGTGGCGATCGAGGAAGGTGCAACCATCATACGCGTGGGACGGGCTATCTTTGAGGCGTCGGGCGACCCGACAACGATTGATTGAGGACACACAATGGCATCAATGTGGCAGAAGACGATGTTTTATCTCGGGCTCGTCGACGACGAGGAGATCGAGGCTGCCGAGGCAGAGAAGAAGGATCCCCAGCAGCAGGTGAGGACCGTGGAAACACCGGCTCCCACGACGTCTGAACCTAAGACGACGCGGACGTTCCGCGCTTCGAGTTCCGTAGCAGGCCGTCGCGTCGAGCCACCGGCTCCGGTGCGACGTCGCGTCTCCGAGAACGTAGAGCATGCTGAAGCCGGCGTGCTGGTCAGCAGTGGCGGTGGAGCGAGCTCCGGCCGGGAACGATCCCGCAGCAGCGAGGCCGAATCAATTGTCATCGAAGCGCGAACTCTCTCCGATGCGCAAACCCTTGCCGACCACATCCGAGAGGATCGTAGTGTCGTCTTGGATCTGCGCGATACAGAAACGGCCATGGTGCGGCGCCTTGTGGACTTCTCGAGCGGTCTCACGTATGCGCTCAATGGACGCATGATGAAGATCGCAACCGGAGTCATCCTGGTTGCACCAACGGGCACGTCGATTGGTGTAGAGGAACGGCGACGGCTTGCCGCTCTGGGCCTGTATGACGCCTCCACGGCAAACGACTAATGACAAGCGTCATCTGTGCGATTCTGAATCTGGCCTGGCTTGGACTGCTGGCATGGATCATCCTCAGTTATGTAGTCAATTTCGGGAAGCTCCCCTGGGGTCACCCAATTCGCAAGATCTACGATGCGATGTCGAACGTGATCAACCCGATCCTCATGCCCATTCGACGCATGCTCCCTCCAGTACGCGCCGGCTCCATGGGGCTCGATCTGTCGCCGATGGTCCTATTCCTCATCATCATTGTCCTGCAACGGATCGTTTGCTAGCGCCCTACGAGTCACTCCGCACCATGGCCTGGGTGCGTACGACGGTAAACGTGGGTACGATCTACCCATGGGTATTACAAGCGAGGAAGCCAAGAGACTTCAGTTCTCCGGTAGCGAATACGCGTACGACGGCACCGAGGTCGAGGCATTTCGTCGTAGGGTCATTGCGGCACTCGAGACATATGAGGCCTTGTCGGAGGGAGTCCACCATTCTCCCGACGAGTCTGACGAGGATCTGGCTTCCGCCCAGCGAGTCCGTCATCAGGCTGTTGAGCTTGCGGAACGCATGCTCCGTGACGTGATGGGATCCAGTGGTGATTCTGCCGGCGGTTTGGCCGCTTGGCAGGATGCCGCCATGTTGCGCGCTCTTGCCCAAGAGGAGATGGAGTTCGCGACCGAAGAGGCGAGGCGTCTCCCCGCCATCGCAGCTGCCGAGCGAGACGAGATCCGTGTCCAATACGCCGAAGAGCGCAAAGAGATGCGGAGCGAGCTACACAACGAACTACAAGCATCGCGCGATGCGGCGATGAGCGAGGCAGAAGAAATCCGCTCTCTTTCTCAGGACGAGGCAAACGAGATCGTGAAGAAGGCCGTGGAGCGAGCTGATCAATCGCAACGCAACGCTGCTGACGAAGTCAACCGGCTGCAAAGACGCATCGTGGTCCTTCATACA
Organism: bacterium; assembly: GCA_024228555.1. Classification (GTDB taxonomy): domain Bacteria; phylum Actinomycetota; class Acidimicrobiia; order Spongiisociales; family UBA5794; genus JAAETI01. Next base: position 19,993 of record JAAETI010000277.1, read on the forward strand.
GCTCTGGCCGATGCCGAGTCCCGCTTCCGGAGACTCGCATCCACCGCCGCAAATGAGATCGGGACCCTGGCGGCCATTGCGGATCAGGATACGACAGACGATGCCGCGGAGTCAGCTCGCCCCGATCTGCACTTGGCCTCCGTCGATCTAACCGACGAGTCTCTCGGGACGCCGGCGGAGCCCGAGGACAGCGGCACGGAAGCTCCCGAGGTCGATCCTGAGGCCGGGTTCTATCAGAAGCGTCTTGCTGGACTCAGGGACCGTCTAGAGAAGAGCGGCCACCCTCCGTCGTAGCTTTGCGACCGGCTACCCGATCTTCTGCAGAGACACCGTCAACTCGTGATCATTGATGGTCAGCTCAGCACGCTGCGCCTCATCGGCATGCTCTATTGAGGCCGCCAAGACCTCGCCTGCGATCAGGTCTGCATGTGCGGTGAACGCGGCGATTAGGTCGTCGGTCTCAGCGTGCCAGATCAAGGTGACTCGGTCGCTGACGTCCAGTCCGAGGCTGCGGCGCAGACCCTGGATCGAGCTGACCACCTCGCGGGCGACACCCTCGACCGCCAACTCCGGCGTGACGGAAACGTCCAGAGCGACAGACAGCGAGCCTTCAGCAGCGACTACCAAACCCTCCCGTGGTTTGCGACGGACGACGACGTCGGTTGCGGTGATCTTGGTGTCGGCAACTGTATGCGAGCCACCGTCCAGGAGACCCGACACAGCTTCATGAGGCAGCTGGGCAATCTCGGCCGCGACCGCTTTTGTCGCGGGACCCAAGCGGGGCCCGAGCGTCTTGAAGTTCGCCTGTGCCGTCAAATGGACCAGATGATCCTCAACCGAATCGATCCTCACTTCGGCAACGTTCATTTCCTCGGCGATTAGTGCTTCATGCGAAGAGATCGCCGCGGCGATCGTGGCATCGCGAGTAATGACGGTCAACGTAGAGAGGGGTTGGCGAACCTTCACCTCATTCCGCTTGCGCAGACCGTGACCCAAGGTCACGATGGTGCGTACCGTTTCCATGTCTCTCTCGAGATCCTTGTCGATGGTTGTTGCATCGGCCACCGGGTAGTCGGTGTGGTGGACGCTCTGCGGCGAAGCCTCATCCAGATTCCTGACAAGACGCTGGTAGAGCTCCTCCGCTATGAAAGGCAGGACGGGGGCCGCAACTTTGGCAAAGGTGACCAACACTTCATAGAGCGTCGCAAAAGCCGTGATCTTGTCGCTGTCGTCGCCGGTACCGCGCTGCGACCAGAAGCGGCGACGGGATCGACGGATGTACCAATTGGTGAGGTCGTCGATGAACCCGAGAATCGGTGGGATCACGTTGTAGAGCCTGTAGTCCTCCATTTCACTGTTGACACGGGAAATGAGGCTCTGCAGAACCGACAGGATCCATCGGTCGATCTCGGTGCGCTCCGCCGGCGGAGCGGCGTCTGTGATGTCTGCAAGCGTGATGCCGTCGGCTTCGGCGTAGGTCGTGAAGAACGAATATGCGTTCCAGAAAGGGAGGAGGACAGTCCGTACCACCTCACGCACGCCACTCTCGGAGAATCGCAGCGGGTCGGCCTTGACCACAGGGGAGTTGATCAGATAGGCACGCAGCGCATCGGCCCCGAACTCGTCAAGCACATGGCTGGGATCGGGATAGTTCTTGAGGCTTTTGGACATCTTGCGGCCGTCTTCTGCCAGGATCATCCCGGTGACGATGCAGTTCTGAAAAGGAGCTTCGTCGAACAACGCCGAACCGAGTACGACCAGCGTGTAGAACCAGCCACGGGTTTGATCGAGTCCCTCAGCAATGAAGTTGGCCGGGTAACGCCTCGAGAAGCGCTCCTCGTTTTCGAACGGGTAGTGGATCTGGGCGTACGGCATTGAGCCCGACTCGAACCAGCAGTCCAGAACCTCGGGCACCCTGACCATCAATCCATCGCAGCTGGCGCAAGGGAAAGTCACATCGTCGACGAAGTGCTTGTGGAGATCATCGACCCACTGTCCCGACAAGTCCTTGAGCTCCTCTCTCGAGCCGACACACTCCTGCTCATCGCACGAGTCGCACTCCCATACTGGGATACAGCTACCCCAGTAGCGGTTGCGGCTGATTGCCCAGTCCCTGGCACCTTCTAGCCAGTTGCCGAAGCGACGGTCACCAACGGCTTCGGGGACCCAATGGATGTCCTTGTTGATTTCAACCATGCGGTCGCGGAACGACTCGACATTGACGAACCACGTTGGGATCGCTTTGTAGATGAGGGGTGTGCCCGTCCGCCAACAGAACGGATACGAGTGGCGGATTTGCTCGTGGCGGACGATCGCCTGCCGGTCCTTGAGGATGCGGACCAGGGTTGCATCAGCATCCTTGACATTCTTGCCTGCAACGTCAGGAACCTGGTCGGTGAAGAGCGCCTCAGCATCGACCGGGTCAACCAGCACATCGAGACCTGCAGCATTGAGAGCGTAGAAATCGGCCTCGCCGTACGCAGGTGCCATATGCACCAACCCCGTGCCTTCCTCTGTGGTGACGTCATCGCTCTCCAGGACACGGAACGCTCCTCTGTCGCGCTCCTTGCCGAAGTAGTCGAATGGAGGGACGTATTCGAGGCCAACCAGCTCTAGGCCGGTGGCGCGTCCTACGACTTCGGCGCTTTCGTCGAAGTACTTGTCGAAGAGGCGCTCGGCGAGCCAGTAGGTGCCGTCGAGACCGCCGATGCTTCCCGCAACCCGCAAATACTCAATGTCGGCGCCGGCGGCGACGGCCAGGTTTGCAGGCAGCGTCCACGGGGTGGTTGTCCAGATCAGGAGATAGTCACCGGCAACCGCGGGCCCGTGATCGCTCGGAACCTCGAGTCGCACGGTGATGGCGGGGTCGTCCACGTCGCGATAGTCGAGATTCGCTTCGAAATTGGAAAGGGGAGTGGTCGCACCGTAGGAGTAGGGCAGTACCTTGAAGTCCTTGTAGATCAAACCCTTTTCCCATAGCGCCTTGAATACCCACCAGACACTCTCCATGAATTCGACATCCATGGTCTTGTAGTCGTTTTCGAAATCGATCCAACGGCCGATCCGCTTTGTGATGATCTCCCAGTCGTCTGTTGTGGCCTGCACCATGGTGCGACAGGCTTCATTGAAACTGCCGACGCCATACTCGAGGATCTGGCGCGGGCCGGAGACACCAAGTTGCTTCTCGACTTCCATCTCAACGGGGAGCCCGTGGACATCCCAACCGAACTGCCGCTCGACCCGATGGCCGCGCATGGTCCAGTAGCGGGGGACGATGTCCTTTACGACACCCTGCAAGATATGGCCGTAGTGGGGGCTTCCTGTGGCGAACGGTGGGCCGTCGTAGAACGTGTACTCGGCGTCGGCCGGGCGGAGATCGACGGACTGCTGGAAGGCATCGGTTGCTTCCCAGTACTCGAGGATCTTGGCATCAAGTCTCGGGAGGTCGAGATGAGATTCGGCGCGCGAGAAGTCGCCGCTCGGGTCGCTGTTGGGGGTTGTATCCACGTCTGGGTCCTTGATGAAGATCGTTCAGTTCTCCACCGGGACGGGGTTTCCCGCGGTACCACCCGGCTTGCCAGGATTCCTGGCCGCTCATTGAACCCATGTCGGAGGGGGTTACCGGCGAGTTCTACCTCCGGATTGCTCCGGTCTCTTCTCGCGGCTTGGAGGTGATATCGCCGCAAGCCGGCGGCCTCGTCGTAGCCGTGGGCGGAGATAGTACACCTTTGCGGGCCGATTTGAAGCGACAATCGAGTCGGAAGCGGCTCCTCGTCGAAGGAGCCACATCTCCGGTCGATGTGTGCGGTTTGTGGACGGAGACGGCCGAATCAACCGTTTCTCGTGGCAACAGGGGACACTCTCTTAAGTGGGGTCGGGTGGAGCCGACAGGCTGCGGTGTAAGGACCCGACGGCGGACTGGTTTGCTATGACACACGTTCTTTTTGTTGACGATGACGAGCGGGTCCTGCGCGGAATCCGTCGCACCATGCGTACGACACACCCCGACTGGGAGATGTCGTTTGCCGCAGACAGCGACGCTGCGCTTGACCACCTGGAGGAGACCGGTGCTGACGTAATTGTCAGCGACGCGCAGATGCCGGGCGTCGATGGCCTGGCCCTGCTGCAGCTGGTGCGAATGCGCCACCCCGAAACAGCACGAATCATGCTGACCGGCCAGGTGAAGAAGGACCAGACCTACGAGGCCGTCGGTTTGGTGCATCAATTCCTAGCAAAGCCATGCCCTCCCGAGGAGCTGCAGGCAGCAATCGACAGGGCTCTGCACCTCCGTGCGCTTCTTGACGATCCAACCTTGCGCAGCGTGGTATCTCGCATGCGGGCACTGCCCAGCCAGCCCGATGTGTACACGCGTCTGATGCGTGCGGTCCGTTCCGAAGAAGTCGGCATGGAAGATATCGCGGCCATCGTTGAAGAGAATCCGAGCGTTGCTGCTCGCGTGCTGCAGCTGGTCAATTCAGCGTTCTTCGGTCTGCCCCGCCCGACCGCCAGCATCAAAGAGGCCGTTGTCTTCATCGGCACCAAGACGCTGCGCACTCTCGTACTGAGTGTCGAATCCTTCCGCGATCTAGAGCTCGGAGCAAGTGAGCATGGTCTCAACGCGACTGCCCTCCAAGAGCATGCGGTGATGACCGGTCGGCTTGCCGCCGAGATGGTCACTGTTACCGACCGCGAGGCCGCCTATTCAGCAGGCCTTCTCCACAGTATTGGAATTCTGGTTCTCGCCTCCCAGCTCCCGGACGAGTGGAGCAGAATTCTTGACGAAGCTCATTCCCAGCAGCGCAGCCTGCTCGATGTTGAACGCCTTGTCCTGGGTGTTGATCACGGTCAGGTGGCAGCAGCCTTGCTCAGCCTGTGGGGTCTCCCTCACGACGTTATTGAGGCGGTCGCCCAGCACCTGCACCCGGCACCCGTTGCCGGTTTTGGCGGCAAATTGGTCGGCGTTGCCCATGTAGCTTCCAGGCTATCCGACGAGATCAGTCACAAGTACGTCGATGGAATCCCTGGTACTCCTCTGGATCTCGAGTACCTGAGGGCAGACGGTTCTGCTGAGTCCTTGGATGACTGGCGCTACCTCGCCGAGCAGATCGCGGACGGAGACGCCTGACATGCGACCCAGGGTCGTATGTGTCGACGATGAGCCTCGAGTCCTAAAAGGACTTCGGCGCAGAATCGGACGTGACTACGACGTGGCGACTGCCGAGAGCGGGCCTGAGGCGCTCACATTGATGCGTTCGGCCGAACCGTTCCAGGTCATCATTTCCGACATGCGAATGCCCGGAATGACCGGTGCCCAGTTTCTCGCTCAAGCCCGCACGGAGTTTCCGGACACTGTTCGCATCCTCTTGACAGGTCAGTCGGATCTTGACGACGCGATCCTTGCGATCAACGACGGACACGTATTCCGGTTCCTGAGTAAACCATGCCCCCCTGAGGTCCTGATGCCGGCGCTCGAGGAGGGTGTTGAGCACTATCGGCTCATCCAGGCTGAAAGAGAGAACTGCTCGACGGCACGGTACGGGGTGCGGTGACCCTGCTGACCGAAATCCTTGGGATCAAGGACCCGGAGGCAGCCAGTCGCGGCTCACGGCTAAAACGCCATGTGCGCCACCTTGCCAAGGAACTGGAGATCACCGGATCCTGGGACTTCGAGGTAGCAGCGATGCTGGCACAGATCGGCTACACCGTGATGCCCGGTGACATCGTTGACAGATGGCGAGCCGGCGATAGCCTCACTGATGACGAGAAGAAGCTGCTGACATCGCATGCCCAGGTCGCTCAGGACCTGCTCAAGCACATCCCGCGCCTCGATTCTGTCGCTGCGATGATCGGAGCGCTTGGATCACCGAATCTCCCGGGCCGTGAGCCCAGAGTGGAGATGGGGGTCCGTCTCCTGGCCGCGGTCATGGAATACGATGCCCATCTCCAGAACGGACTTGCCGAGGGGGCTGCCGTTGCAGAGATGAGGTACGCCGACGCACCGCACACCGAAGACATCATGCGTGCGCTCGATCAAATGGCAGTGGCTGCCGGCGGCTATCTGCTCAAGTCCGTACCCGTCGAGGACCTGGTAACAGGTGTGATCCTGGCCGCCGACCTGTATGCGGCCGATGGGCGACTCCTTCTTACGGAAGGCACCGAGTTGAGCTTGGCTGCACGAACCCGCATCAATCAGTACGCCGATCACGTCGGGATCAAAGAACCAGTCGAGGTCAGGATTCCAATCTAGGAGCCACCTCACCGCGACGATGGTCCTTGTCCGTCTGCCTATCGTATGTTGATGTCGGCAGCACAGGTAGTCAGAGACCACCCAGATGGCTCGGCCTTGACCGTATGGGTCGTACCGGGTGCCAGGCGTACCGAAGTTGTCGGCTACCACGGTGACGCCGTACGGGTGCGGGTCGCGGCACCCCCCGAAAAGGGCCTCGCCAACAAGGCCGTAGCATCCCTACTTGGCGATGTACTCGGAGCCAAAGTCCGCCTCATCAGCGGCGCCACGTCTCGTCGAAAACGGTTTGTGGTGGTCGCAGTCGAACCGCCGATGTTGATCGCACAGCTGGAGAGCTTGCTCGATTGACCAAAACCCGCAGCATCCTGGTATTCTCCCGGGCTGCAAAGGAGGTCCGGGTGACGAGAGATCTGGCCAAATCCACCTTGGAGCGGCTTCGCCGCAAGCTCGATGCTGAGGAAGAACGTCTAGTCGACATCATCGAGGAGTACGACAAGGTGTTTGCGGAGATAAACATGGGTTCGACGAGCGCAGAGCACAGCGCCGACCCCAATAGCGCCGACGGTGGTTCTCTAGCCCTCGAACTCGAAATGGACCTGTCTGTCCTCGAGAACGCACGTGAGCTCCTGGGGAAGGTTCAGGCTGCGCAGAAGCGCATGGACAAGGGCAACTACGGCGTATGCACCGTGAGTGGGAAAGCGATCCCTATCGAGCGCCTTGATGCCCTGCCCTACGCCACAACGCTGGTCGAGTACGCTGGCCGGGCCTAGCCGGTTCCGCTATCGGCTCCGAACCGATTTGTGGGCCGGTGTGCCATCTTGAACGAGCAACTTGAACCCAGAGCCGCCTTTCGCCTGGCCGTGACCGTGACGACGGTGTTGCTGCTGGTCGATCAGTTGTCCAAGAACTGGGCTCGCGACACGCTGCAGGACGGTCCCGTATCGGTGATCGGCGACTGGTTGCAATTCACCTACGCCGAGAACCCCGGCGCCGCCTTCAGCAGCTTTGTCGGCTCGGGTCGTCTCATCGGGGTCATCGGTATTGGCATCACCGGCTTCTTGCTGTACCTGATTTCACGGACAACGCGCCGTGTCGAACTGGTGGCATTGGGGCTCATCTTGGGGGGAGCGCTGGGGAATCTCACCGATCGCGTATTCCGTGGTGAAGGGGTTCTCGACGGAGCTGTGGTGGACTGGATCGACTGGTGGTTCATTCCTACTTTCAACATCGCCGACGCTGCTCTGAACGTTGGAGTTGCGTTGTTGCTGCTGGTTACGCTGTTTGCGGGGTCTCGGGATGAGTGAGATCCGCTCGGTCGCGGTCCCTGAGGAGCTCGACCGCGTTCGCATCGACAGGGTGCTCGCGGTTCTAGCCGAGGTGAGTCGATCGGCATCGCGCCGAATGCTCGACGAGGGTGCAGTCACCGTGGCCGGTGAGCCGGCCACCATGGCGACGATGCCGCATACCGGCCAGGTGATCCAATATGTCGACGAGGTTGTCGAGTCTCGCTTGATCGCGGAGCCAGTCGAGTTCGATATCGCCTTCGACTCGCCCGACGTGTTCGTGGTGAACAAGCCTGCAGGGTTGGTTGTTCATCCCGGTGCCGGCAACGCCAGCGGGACCCTCGTGAATGGGCTCATCCATCGTTTCCCCGAACTGGAGGCATTGGGTGAAGAGCATCGCTGGGGTCTTGTCCATCGTCTCGATAGGGAGACCTCAGGGCTCCTTCTGGTGGCACGATCGGCAGAGATGCACGACCACCTCCAGGCAGAACTCAAAGCTCGAACCATCGGTCGCACCTACTTGACACTTGTCAACGGCCATCTCCAGGCCGCAACCGGGACTATTGATGCACCGATAGCGCGGGATCCATTCCGGATGACCCGGATGGCTCTTGTGCAAGATGGCCGGTCGGCACGAACGCACTATCGACGTCTTGCGGAGTGGGATGACTGCTCCCTCGTCGAGGTGCATCTGGAGACAGGGAGAACTCATCAGATCCGGGTTCACTTCTCCTCAATTGGTCACGGGTTGGTCGGTGACTCGATGTACGGCCGGGGGAGTGTGGATGCCGGAGATCCGGGCCGAGTGTGGCTGCACGCCGCGGTATTGCGGTTCTCGCTGCCCGACGGTTCCGAGCAAGAGGTGTCAGCACCGTTACCGGAGGACCTCGTTGCATCGTTGGACGACTTGGGTGATCCGGTTTCCGGAGAGATAGACCGATAGGGCAGCGCGGGTGGCAAACAGTCGCGATTAGGGTTGAGTAGCCTTCATCCGCAGGAGTCAGAATATGCCCGGCCACTACGAACGTCTCTCCTATCTAGACAATTCCTTTCTGGCGTTGGAATCGCGTTCGACACACATGCACGTCGCTGGCATCGCGATCTTTGAGGCGGAGCCACTGCGCAATGAAACCGGTGGTATCGACACAGATCGCATCCGGCGTCTCGTCGAGTCGAAACTGCACCTCATCCCGCGCTACAGACAGCGTCTCGCCTGGGTGCCAATCGAGAAACATCCAACCTGGGTCGACGACGAACACTTCAACATCGAGTATCACGTACGGCACTACAGCCTTCCCCGCCCCGGCACGTTTGACCAGTTGCGGGCCCTCATCGGGATCATCATGTCGCAGCAGCTCGACCGGTCGAAACCGCTTTGGGAGTTCAACGTTGTGGAAGGTTTGGAGGGGGACCGGTTTGCCCTGGTCTCCAAGATCCACCACTGCATGATTGACGGAGTCGCCGGGGTTGACCTGATGGCGGTTTTGCTCAACCTTGCCCCGACCGAGGAGCTCATAGAGCCTGAACCGTTTGTTCCCCGTCCCGTGCCCTCGGGCAGTGAGCTTCTAGTGCGGGAGACGGCTCGTCGAACCGGGCGAGCGATGGGTGCCATGCGGTCGGTGCGACAACTCTCTGCCGATGCGAGCAGTCTGTTGGGCGAAGGCGTGCATAGGACAAAGGCTGCCGGGTACTCGCTGAGCTCCGGTTGGCTCACCAACACTTCCCGCAGCCCTGTCAACGGGAAGGTCGGTCCCAATCGCCTGTTTGGCACGCTTCAGACCCCGCTGAGCAAGGTGAAGGACCTCAAGAACACCGTCGGCGGCAGCGTCAATGACGTTGTCCTGGCCACTGTGGCGGGTGGGGTGCGGCGATTCCTAACGGAGGAACGGGACTTTGATGTGACCGGTCTCGATTTTCGCTCGATGGCTCCGGTCTCGGTGCGAAGCCACGACCAGCGGGGCACGATGGGCAATCAGGTAGCGATGTGGCTTGTGTCCTTGCCTGTTTCCGAACCTGACCCGCTGGCCCGCCTGCAATCAGTTCGGGAATCAACTGAGCATTTGAAGGTGACGGATCAGGCTCTAGGTGCGGCAACTCTCGTCAGGCTTTCGGCAGGGGCGCCGGCGACCCTTGTTTCAATGGCGAGTCGATTGGCTTCTGGGGTGCGTCCTTTCAATATGACCGTCACCAACGTCCCCGGGCCACAGTTCCCACTCTTTCTGCTTGGCTCGCCAATGGTTGAGTCGTATCCGCTCGTTCCTCTCTGGCAGACCCATGGCATCGGTGTGGCCCTCTTCTCGTATGCGGGGACTGTCTACTGGGGTCTGAACGCCGACTACGACATTGTTCCCGACGTTGATGAATTCGCCGCGGCGCTCGAGTTTGCCTTCGATGAACTCCACGAGGCAGCAATGGCATCCGGTGTGGATACCTCCGTACCGAAGCAACCAAAGAAACGACCTCCCCTTGGCAAGACCCCGAGTGGCGACAAGAAGCCGTCGGCGACCAAGACCGCCAAGAAGAAACCGGCGACAAAGAAGACGGCCACAAAGAAGACGGCCACAAAGAAGACAGCCGCAGCGGGTGGAGATGCCAAGGCATCGGCGGCAGCCGAGGAGGGCTAGCCGCTACCCGAAGAACGTCTTGGCGGTTTCATACAGATCTGCGGGCACCCCGCGGATCTCAGCGCAGGCTTCCTCGATCGACACCGGGACGATCTCAGTCCCGCGCACCGCGGCCATAACTCCGTTCTTGCCGGCGAGGGCATAATCGGCAGCGGCAACGCCAAGTCTGGTGGCCAGCACTCGGTCGAATGCAGATGGTGTGCCTCCACGCTGGATATGCCCGAGCACGGACACGCGGGTTTCGAACCCCGTCATCTCCTCCAGTTGCTCGGCTATTCGGTAGCTGATACCGCCAAGACGGTCGAAGCCAAAAGCGTCTTTGCGAGCCCCCTTCTTTTTGGTGCCTGGGGGAGGTTGCACACCTTCGCCGACCACGACGATTGAGTAGCGTTGGCCACGACGATGGCGACTGCGAACGATGTCGGCAGTCTCCGCGAGGTCGTACGGCACCTCGGGGATAATGATTGCATCGGCACCGCCTGCGATGCCAGCATGGGTTGCGATCCATCCTTTGGTCCGCCCCATGACTTCAACCACAATCACCCGATTGTGTGACTCGGCTGTGCTGGCCAAGCGGTCGATCGCATCTGTTGCGATCTGCACCGCGGTGCTAAAGCCAAACGTGGTATCGGTTCCTGCGATGTCGTTGTCGATTGTCTTGGGGACCCCGACAACCGGCAGTCCTTCTTGGGAGAGCTTGAGTGCGCTGCGGAGGGTTCCATCCCCTCCGATGACAACGAGGCTGTCGATGCCGTTGCGTTTGATCGTTCTGCTGCAGCTCTGATAGCCGTCGCCGTGAACATACGGATCCATTCGTGACGTCCCGAGAATGGTGCCGCCACGGGTCAGGATGCCTCGCACCGAGTCCCGGTCAAGGGGGATGGTGTCACCCTCCATCAACCCTTCCCACCCGTTCCTGATGCCGACGACCTCTGAGTCGGGATGGTCGGCTACACGTGCGGTGACCGCACGGATGACGGCGTTGAGGCCGGGACAATCGCCCCCAGCGGTCAGGACTCCGACTACAGACATATCAGTTGCTCCTCATTGTCTTCGTAGACGCTAGCCGGTCCCCCTGTCGTCTAGCCCTCAAGCGGTACCAACCGGTCGATGTTGAGGTCTTTCGACCCTTCACCGAACACCAATAAGGCGGTACCTTGGTGGTACCCACACATGGAGGATTGATGAGAGAGCCGGTTTGGGATCTACACAATGTGGTGGTTGGGGTGGACGGATCCGAGCAATCCTGTCGAGCGGCAACGGTGAGTGCCGATTTGGCGCGTCGTAATGGCGCAGTCTTACATCTGGTCACGATTGTCCGCCCTCCAGAAGGGTGGTGGGGAATCGTTGGGTCACCTCCAACACCATCAGCGCTCAGCAAGTCGCTGACCGATGCTCAACGCGAGATACTCGACTCGGTGGTCGCCAGCATTGATTTGAGCGAGATTGAAGTCATCCAGGTGGAAGACGTAGGCGATCCGGCGCGCATGCTCCTCGAATATGCGGAACGCGTCGAGGCCGAAGTCATGGTGATTGGGCGGCGCGGAGCCGGTCTGATCGAGCGCATCATGCTTGGCTCGGTCGCCAACCGAGTCGTGCACGATGCGGAATGTCCGGTCCTATTGGTTCCCTAGCTGCGGTGCGGGGCGTCCCGGTCTAATAGAGGAACATCGGCTTGCCGGTGACGTGCCGAACCTTGGCCCGATAGTTCTCAACGTCGTAAAGCTCGTCGACGTCGACACGCTTGACACCCTCGCCGGTGACGCTAATCGGAACACTGGAGTAGGTTCCGCCGCGTAGAGATACCATGCGGCCGCTGGCACCCTCCATGGCCAAGTCGGCGGCCATGACGGCGTAGTTGAGCGCAACCATCAGGTCAAGCGAGTCGGGGCTGCCCGACCGCATCAGATAGGCAACTTGTTGGAAGATGATGCCTTCGCCGGTGCGCTCCTTCAGGAGCTCCCCGGTCTGGGCGCCGATTCCACCAAGCTTGCGGTGACCGTATGCGTCTGCGCTGCCGGACAGGACCATGTCGCCACCGAGAAGACGGGCACCCTCGGATATCGTCACCATTGCGTAGTTGGAGGGGTTGACTCGCTTGTCCTCTACCAATAGCTCGGCAAGTCGGTCGATATCAAACGGGACCTCTGAGATGATGGTCCGCTTGACCCCGGCCAGGTACGCAGTAACCAGCGCAGTTTCTCCGCTGTACCTGCCAAACAACTCCACAACGGCAATCCGTTCGTGGGAGCCGGTTGCGGTGCGGAGGCTATGGATGAACTGGACCCCGCGGGTCACCGCAGTCGAGAACCCGATGCAGTAGTCGGTCCCGTGCACGTCGTTATCCATGGTCTTGGGGATACCGATGACGGGAACGCCTTCCTGATGGAGGCGGAGGCCGTACGAGAGTGTGTCGTCACCACCGATGGGGATCAGAACGTCGATTCCGAGCTTGTCGATAACCCGCAAGGCGTGATCAGTGAAGTCAAATGGCCCTTCGCCATCGATCCGATCGGCGAGGAAGTCTGGAACATCCTCGGGACTCACCTTCCCCGGGTGGGTGCGCGAGGTGTGCAAAAAAGTCCCACCGGTACGATCGACGGTGCGGACCTTCTCAGGGGTTAGGTCGATCATGTGGTCATCCCAGCTCCCCGGATCATCCGGATTGGCGTTGAGAAGTCCACCCCAGCCGCGACGGATGCCGACAACCGAATGGCCGGCTTCGCTCACACGATTGACTACCGCTTTGATACAAGGATTGAGACCCGGGACATCGCCGCCACCAGTCAGAATTCCAATTCGCATCTTGCCTCCGTTGCGTAGTACCGGACAATCGGTTTTTGGACGATGCGATAGTAGCCAGGCCTGGTCAATGCGTCTGAATCCAATCCTTGTAGGAGCAGCTGAGGGAAGGTTTTCGCGCTGTCGCACCGTTGTGCAAGGCGTGCTTACATGGGTGTAGTTTCAATTGGAGAATCATTGGCCGCCGCTGAGTTTGCACATTTGCACGTCCACACCGAGTTCTCGATGCTTGATGGAGCGGCGCGCGTCAAAGATCTGGTCAAGGCCGTCAAAGCCGACAATCAGCCAGCGGTCGCAATCACAGACCACGGCGTCCTGTACGGCGTTGTCGACTTCACCAAGGCCGCTCTCGCCACTGGGGTCAAGCCCATTATCGGTATCGAAGCGTATGTGACCCCGGGCTCGCGTTTTGACCGACCGCCGCGTCGTGACGACATTCGCTACCACATGACCTTGCTGGCGATGAACGAGACCGGTTATCGCAACCTCATGAGGCTCGCTTCGCGAGCCTATCTCGAAGGCTTCTACTACAAGCCCCGCATGGACGCGGAGCTATTGGCAGAGCATCACGAGGGGATCGTGGCTCTCTCAGGTTGCCTCGGCGGGCATGTTCCCCAGTTGCTCGCCCCCGATGCGTCGAACGAGGAGGGCAATCAGGGTCAGGAGCGCGATTACAAAGGTGCAGTCGCCGCGGCCGCGATGTACCAGGACATCTTTGGGAAGGACAACTTCTTCATCGAGATCCAGGATCACGGAATCCCCGCACAGCGGAAAGTGATGAGCGATCTGCTCCAGATATCGCACGATGTCAACGCACCATTAGTGGCCGCCAATGACAGCCACTACACCTACGCACACGAGGCCGACGCTCACGATGTTCTGCTCTGCATCCAGACGGGATCAAACCGGTCGGATGAGGACCGTTTCAAGTTCCACGGCACAGAGTTCTATATCAAGAGCGCCGCTGAGATGAACGCTCTCTTCCCCGCGGAGGATTACCCCGGCGCCTGCTCCAACACGCTGCTAATCGCAGAGCGCGTGGACCACGAGATCGAATTCGGCCAGATCTTGCTGCCACAGTTTCCAGTACCAGACGGCCACACCGAGAAGAGCTATCTCGAGGAGCTTGTGATCTCGGGTGCCAAGGGGCGTTACGGCGATCCACTCCCAAGCGAAGCCAGCGAACGCATCGAATACGAGCTCAAAGTCATCGAGGACATGGGGTTCTCGGCGTACTTCCTGATCGTCTGGGATCTCATCAGGTATGCCAATGATCACAAGATTCGCACTGGACCGGGCCGGGGTAGCGCCGCCGGTTCGATCGTCGCTTACTGTCTCGGCATCACCAAGTTGGATCCGCTCGGATACGGCCTCATCTTCGAACGATTCCTCAACCCGGGCCGACGGGAAATGCCGGATATCGATATGGACTTCGATGAGCGCTATCGCGGCGCCATGATCAAGTATTGCTCGGAGCGCTACGGATCTGATCACGTTGCGCAGATCATCACGTTCTCGACCATCAAAGGAAGACAGGCGATCCGCGACGCCTCCCGCGTATTGGGTTATCCCTATGGTCTCGGCGATCGTGTTTCCAAGATGATGCCGCCGCCAATACTTGGCAAGGAGGCAACGCTGGCACAGTGCCTCGAGGAGCCAACCGCAGAGACGCAGGGCACCGTCAAGGATTGGTACCAGGGTGCCCACGCCTTGCGTTCTGCCTACAACGAAGAAGCTGATGTCAAGCTTGTTGTCGACACCGCCCGTGGTCTCGAGGGGTTGCGGCGCCAGGACTCAATCCACGCGGCTGCCGTCGTCATATCGCCGACCACTCTGACTGAGATTGTGCCGCTCCAGCAGAAGGGGGAAGGCGCCGAGATCGTCACCCAATACGAGATGCACGGTGTCGAGGCTCTCGGTCTGCTGAAGATGGACTTCCTCGGGCTGCGCAACTTGGCGACGATTGAGCGTGCGCTGGAACTCATCGAGGTCAACACGGGCACCTGGGTCGAGATCGACGACATCCCGCTCGATGACCCGCTCGTCTACAAGATGCTGCAAGCCGGAGACTCGATGGGTGTCTTCCAGTTCGAAGGCGGCCCGATGCGGGCGTTGATGCGCAACCTCCAACCGGACAAATTCGAACACCTCACTGCGCTCAACGCTCTCTACCGACCAGGGCCGCTTGGTGCCGGCATGCATACCGAGTACGCCGACCGGAAGAATGGGCGTTCCGAGGTCACGTATCCGCATCCAGACCTCGAGGAGATCCTCGCCGATAGCTACGGGATCATGGTGTTCCAGGAACAGGTGATGCAGACCGCACAGAAGGTCGCCGGGTTCACAATGGCCGAAGCCGATCGTCTCCGAAAGGCTATGGGCAAGAAGATCGCATCGGTGATGGACGCCGAGGAACAGAAGTTCATCGAGGGCAGTGTTGCCAACGGGACCACCGCAGACCATGCCAAAGAACTGTTCGGGTTTATCGCTCACTTCGCTGGGTACGGCTTCAACAAGTCCCACTCGGCAGCGTATGCCCTTGTTGCCTATCAGACGGCGTGGCTCAAAGCCCACTATCCGGCCGAGTATATGGCAGCGCTATTGACGGCGGTCAAGAAGGATAAAGACCGGACAGCTCTCTATCTGCACGAATGCAGGCAAATGGGCCTGCGGGTTCTGGTGCCGTGTGTGAACCGCTCCGATGTTGACTTCTCGGCCGTGGGTGGCGACATCACATTCGGTTTGTCGGCTGTTCGCAACGTTGGGGAGGGCGTGGTCCATCCCATCATCGAGGAACGAGAACATGGCGGGGACTTCACCTCCTTCACCGACTTCATAAACCGTGTGGATCTTGCTGTGCTCAACAAGCGTACGATCGACTCGCTGATCAAGGCGGGTGGGTTCGACTCCGTTGGGCACAGCCGTCGGGGTCTCTACGAGACATACCTCGACATTCTCGAAACAACCATCTCGCGTCGCCGCGCCGAGGAGATGGGTCAGTACAGCCTCTTTGGAGGTAGCGATGACGAGATCGAGCAAGTCGAGATCGTCATGCCCGATCACGTTTGGGAGAAGAAGGTTCAGCTCGCCTTTGAGAAGGAGATGCTCGGCCTCTATGTATCAGACCACCCATTGTTTGGCGTCGAGAAGACGCTCAAGACCATGTGCACCTCGGACATACCAGGCCTGTGGGAACGGGCCGACAAGGAGAAGGCCACCATCGGGGGTGTGGTCGGGTCGATCACCCGCCGTTTCACCAAAGGTGGAGATCCCATTCTGTTCTTCGTTCTCGAAGACCTGCAGGGGAGTACCGAGGTTGTTGCCTTTCCCAAGGTTGTCGCTGAGTACGGGCCGCTGGTCAGAGAGGACGCCATCCTCGTTGTTTCCGGGCGGGTGGATCACCGTGGTGATGATGTGAAGTTCATCTCGCATTCGCTGCGAGAGCCGCAGCTGACCGCGGAGTCAATGGTGCGACTCAGGGTGCCCGCGGCCCGTCTTTCCCGCAACATGGTCGATCGGCTGCGCGGGGCGTTGCAAAACCATCCCGGCGGTGCCGAGGTCTATCTCCATATGACATCGGACAATGGCGAGAAGGTCATCCGTCTTGGAGAGGATCACCGGGTCGAACCGCGGTCGGCGTTGTTTGCAGAGCTGCGCGAATTGCTGGGGCCCTCGGCCGTTATGTAGCGGTTGGCAGATGGCGCAGCAGATCAACGGACCCCGCAACAAGATCGGCGAGAGCATCAACTGAGGTTGGGGCATCCTCTGCCCAGGGAACGTCCACGAGATTGAGCTTGTATCTGGCCGCAAATTCCTGCTTGACGTCGTGCTGGCGTCTGACCTCGCTTGCCCAGTTGCTGAGGTTCTCGCGTGCTGCCAACCGAACGTCCTGGGCGAGGTCTGGGCTGCGAAGGCTGGTGGTGTCGGTCCATCCAGCTGGTAACTGTTTGTTGAAGACGACCGTCTCGGGCCGACCGGCAGTCGCCTCGAGTTCCTCGAAGAACCGTCGGGCCTCACGCAGTGGCGTTGGTTCTGCGGTTGCTACGACGATCGACGTTGCTCGCTGCAAATGAAGCTCGATGGCGCTGGCGCGACGGGACAGGCCGTCGTACAGAGAACGAAGGTCCATGAGGAAGACTGCAATCTCCTCGAGAAGAGGACCACCCAGCACCGTGTCGGCGAGCTTGAGCGCGGGTCGTGCCGTCACCTTGTATAAGGCGCGCCTCCCCGGGATGCTGGCTCCGGTGAGCCAACGGAGCAGGCGCCCGCCGATTACCTCTTTCATCCGACCCGGGGCCGTATAGAAATCAAGGCCACCACCTGCAGGAGGGGTGTCGACCACCAGCAAGTCCCAGCGATGCGACTCAATATGCTCGGCCATCTGCTCGCCAGCGGCGTAGGCCTGAGCAGCAGGGAAACGATCGGCAAGGGCGCGGAAGAACGGATCGGCGAGCAAGCGTTCCGCAGTTTCCGGATCAGCATGGCGATGCACCATTGCCTCCCACGAGGCGGTGACGTCAAGCATCGCTGCGGCTAAGCCCGGTTGCTCGCCTACCTCTGTCGGATGGTTGCCGAGACTATCGATCCCGAGAGCGTCGGCTAGTCGCCTAGCCGGATCGACGGTGATGACGCACGTGCGCAGCCCACGGCGGGCGGCGGTCACCGCAAGAGCTGCCGAGAGAGTGGTCTTGCCGACACCGCCGGCTCCAGTGATTACGAGGACGCCGGTGCTCATATCAACTCATCCCAGATATCGGCGAGCTGCTCTGCTACCTCACCTGCGGTGTGCAAGCCGAACAGGTAGGGCAAGCGTGGTCCCGCAGAGACCTGGGGGAGCCAGGTCTCTTGGTGAGCTTGGACTGCATGGTGGTGTTCGGCTGCATCCCGATGACTACCTTGCGGAAGCGTTGCGATGCCATCCTCGCTCAGCCCAAGCGGGGGAAGGACCCGATTCGTCACGACTCCAGCGAGATCAATGACGGGCTCTGCAATCAACTCGTTGATTGCCTCCTTTGTTTCCAGCACCGGAAGCTCATCTGGCGTCGTGACCAAGATGAGTGACGTCGTTCCTAGGTCGAGCAACGCTTTGCGCATCCGCCCTGCCTGGTTCCGGATTGGTCCAGCCGGGACCAGCTCGGCGATCGTGTTGGGCGCTCGCAAATATGAAAAGAGCTGACCAAGAGGTGGCGCGTCGACGAGTACCAGGTCATAGTTGGCTTGCCACAGTTCGAACACCGGCTTGCCGATCGTGACGATCTCCCGAACGCCCGGTGCGGTCTCAGCCAGGACGCTCAACGCCCGCGATAGCACCTTGGTCGGAGCCGCCCTCGGCACGTGGAGTTGCAGTCTGAAATACTCATCGAGTGCGTCGGTTCTGTTCACCGCAAGCGCATCGATTCCTGATCGGATGCGCCTCGGAGCGTAGGCGAGTTCTCTGGTGCCGAGATGGGAGGCCGCTCCGATCCCTTCAACCATGCCAACGACCAGAACCTTGGAGCCACGTCGTGCGGCGAGCAGGGCCAGCGATGCGGTAACAGCTGACTTACCGACACCGCCCTTACCGGAGATGAAGGTCAATTTGCGGTCGAGCATTACCGCGATCGTAGCGGTCTTGGCGGGAGGCGCAGCTTCGCCCCACAGTAGGCGAGGCACGGCGCGAGACCGGCGGCGCACTAGCCTGGAGGTCTGAGATCAGGAGGATACATTGGCCCAAATTGATGTAGAAGAATTGCTTGCCCGGTTCCGCTCCCGCGCCGACGCGGTCAAGGATCGTGGTATCCCGCCGCTAGAGGGTGAGGCCCGTCAGCTCTTCATCAAGCAAGCCGAAAAGGACTACCTCGACTACTCCTTGATTGGCGGCTCCTCGTGGTCGATCGAAGATGGACATCTGGTTCTCAGGATCGCGCTTGCCTAGCCTCTGGTGCCGTGGCGGGCTGACGGTCTAGCTCGGATCGTCAATGCCAAGAGCGGCGCGCTTAGCGGCAGCTCTTCTCTCCCCTTCCAGGCGAGCTAGGTCGTAGTTGTCGTGGTCTACATAGGTCATTGCATCGGCGATCAGATGGTGTCCGGCTTGGTCGGCAATCAGACGATGCATCTCCTGGCAGACCCGTCGATACCCGGGATGTCCGCCCGCACCGGTCCGGAGCTCGATCAGGTGGAAGGCTTCGCGTGCATTGAGCTGAAAGAAGAACCGAATCCGGTAGGCGAACGGGATCACGTACTGAGCGACATCGGCGCCTAGATCCGTGGCGATATCGTTGTACAGATCAGCAGTACGCGCCATAGCGTTGTTCCAAACCTCCGTTGCGCCGACATCGGCGATGGAATCGGGGGTGACAAAACCGTGAGTGGGAGAGAGCCGCTGCCACTCGATCGTGAGAAGACGGTGGCGCTGCAGGTCGCGGAAGCTCCCGTAATCGCAGAGAATGTCGAATCGGTAGTCGGTCCGTTCCATCGCCCGACCCGGCTTGTGCCGCCTGTTGCGACGGTCGCCGATATAGCTCCGAATGAGATCGGCCCGATCTTGCTCCGGCATCGTGGCAACCAAGTGCGACAGCTGATCGTCCGGGAGATCTGTGTAGGCGTACAGAGCGGCGGCAGCCGTCTTCAGTTCGCCGTCAGGATCCCAGTCAACCAGAGTCACCTCAGGGCGAGGCTCAGGATCCGCGCCAACCGTGGTGGCATGTTCGTTCATGCGAGCGGAGATCGATACGAGGTACTCGCTCCAATCGATGCCGCGGCCTGGGACGTCAACACGACGCATGAACGACGGAACAACCTTGCGCAACTCGGTCAGCATTAGGTCGGCGTATTCGCGGGCCTCCGCAAGTGGATGGGATCGCATTCTGATCAACAGCATCTCGTAGGCTTGGCCGGATCCGAATATGCCGACGTTCGAGGTAGTCGCCGCCGGAAGTAGACCGCGAATGTCGTCGCAGGCTTTGGCTCGAATCGTGGATCGCCATACGAAGTCCGAATCGCCCTCTTGCCTGGGAAACAGCGTTTCGTAGTAGGGAACGAGTTTGCCAACGAGGTCGGCATACGTATCGAAGAGCCAGTCCATCGTTTCGACATAACGATCGCGGTGAACGGACGCCTCGATTTCCGGCGGGGTCATGTAGCGATAGCCGTCGCCAAGCTTCTTGTCGTAGAAGATGTATCGAGTGCTCTGCTCGAGATAGGAAGCGAGCCGCCCCCATTCGAGTACCTTGGTGAGGATGTTCGAAGCTTGCTCACAGGCGAGGTGGGCGCCACCCAGTTGCGCTACCGAGTCGTCGCCGTACTCGGAGAACACCCTGTCATAGAGGTCCTGTGCCTTTTGCAGTTTGACGACAGGGTCATCGCCATCGAGTTCGGCCGCAACGTGGGCGACTCCAACCCCGGGTTGGTTGTAGAACTCGTCGAGAAACAACCGACGAACCGACTTAGGTGATCGGCTGTAGCGTGCAAAAAGGGCACCCTTGACAACCTCGGGAAGGTTGACGATTGCGAACACCGGGCTGTCGAGATTGGTGAAGAACCGAGAGAGAACTTGTCGCTCTTCGTCGGTGAATTGCTCGGTGAAATAGGTCACGTCTTGCCGTTCTGTCGTCGCGCTGCACCCTACCCGGCAGCCAGAAGGCGGTGCAAGACTCCCGAGAAGGGGTATTCTCCGCGCATGATTGTGTTGAGAGCCGTCATCGTTGGATTGATCGCCGCCGTCATTGGTGTCGCCCTGATACCGCTTATGGTGTTGCTCGACCTGCGCCGGGGCGGTTCCGGGTGGGGCTTGTGCTCCGGCGGCCTCGGTGAGTGCCGCAACAGCTATTTCGCTGGTTTTGAATTGGTCGGGTGGCTCTTCCTCGCCATGTTCATTTTGCTGGGCATGATTGCGCTTTGCGTGCGGATCCTGCGTCATCTCGAATCCCAAGCAGGCCGCGACCCTTCGGTGATCGTCTAGGTGGCAGATTCAACTGCCCCCGATCCAGAGGACGTGCTGCTGCCATTGCGCGATCGGCTTCCCGACTATCTCGCAATCTTTGGGATCGGCTGGGCGGCGATGGCGGTTGCCGGTGGCGCAATAGCGTTGTTGACTAGCGCGACGATGGTTGAAGGTGTTGCCTACGCCGCGGTGGCCGGCGGCGTGGTTCTGCTCCTTGGTGGCGGTGCCACCGGTGGGGGCTACACCAACCTGGGTCTCGGGGCTGCTGGATCCGTCCTTGGTTCCGGGCAGCGTCATGACGAGGACTATGAGGATGCCGAAGTGCGGCGGGGTCGGACCAAGAAGGTCAACCCACGTGACCGGTTGCGGAAGGGCCTCCGTCCGGAGAAGAACCCGCGGGCCTTCTGGCAAGTCATGGCCGGGTTCACCTATCTGGCGATCGCCATCACCTTGCTTCGTTCATTCGGCAGTTAGGACTCGGGGGAGTCTTCGCTGAGATCCTTGACAGCAAGGAACAACCCTGATCCCTGGGCGATGATGACGTCACCGTCACGCATCTCCGACTCAATCGTCAGGCGCCGCCCGCTTCTCTCGACAATTACCCCTTTGACCATGAAGGAGCTGTCGACCTTGGCAGGCTTGCGGTAACGGAGGTCGAGTCTTCCTGTCATCACCATCACCTCCTCCACCAATATCGCAGTCCACGCCATTATCTCGTCGAGGGCCGCGGCAACAATGCCGCCATGCAACAGATCAGAGAATCCGTGGTGGTCGGTGCGTGGGGTGAACGAAGCTCGAACGGTGTCGTCAACCCGCTCAAAACCAGCGAGGTTCAGACCGATGGGATTTTCGGTTCCGCACCCGAAGCAATGGTCGTACTCCCCGCGGATCGTGGCAATACGGGCGGGCAGGCTCAACCCTGATCCTTGAGGACGACTGTGGAACCTTCAATAGCAAGCAATTCAACAACCGAGTGCACCACCCACCCGTGACGCTCCAGACGCTCTCGTCCTCCCTGCCAGCCCTTCTCTAAGGCGAAGCCAAAGCCAAGGAGATCGCAGCCTGCCTCTGTTGCGATCTCCCCAAGTGCTTCAGCGGTTCTGCCGCGGGCGAGGAAGTCGTCGACGATGATCAGCTTCAATCCGGCGGGGAGCACCCGTCGAGCTACCTCGACCCTGTACTCGACACCCTTGGTGGGAGAAGTCACTTCCCTGGCAAACGAATAGCGGTCGCCGGTGCCAAGGTACTTCTTGGCATAGACCATCGGAATGCCAAGCTCGCGGGAGCAGGCCAACGCGGGGGGAATCCCAGACGCCTCAGCCGTAAGGATCATGTCGGGTTCCAGGTCGGCGAATGCCACAGCCAGCGACTTGCCGACGGAATCAATGACTCCCGGCTCCACCCGATGATTGAGAAACTCGTCAACGAGGACGAGATTGCCTTCGACTCGAGCTCTTTCCGTTACCGCAGTGCGTAGATCCACGCACGCGATCGTAGTCGGAATGCTCACCGATCCAATCACCAGCTGTTGCGGCTTACACTCATCATATATGGCTCCAATAGGCGAACCGACCCTTGCCCAACAACGCCGCTCCGCCCGGATCGTGCTCAAACGTCTTACGACCCTCTATCCGGAGATAGCGACCGCGCTTGACTATCGCGACCCGTGGCAGCTCATTGTGGCGACGGTCCTGTCGGCGCAAACTACCGATGAGAATGTCAACAAGGTCACTCCGGTCTTGTTCGAGACGTGGCCGCACGCCGAGGATCTGGCTGCCGCCAATCCAGATGAGGTGGAGAAGGTTGTCTTCTCGACGGGGTTCTACAGGCAGAAGACGCGATCGATTCTGGCCTTGGCTGGCGACGTGGTGGAACGTTTCGGGGGAAAGGTGCCACACGACCTCGATGCGATGGTGACTCTCAAAGGTGTCGGCCGCAAGACCGCAAGTGTCGTTCTTGCCGAAGCGTGGGGAGACCCGGCCATCGCCGTCGATACTCACGTCAAGCGGGTATCCAATCGGCTGGGACTGACCACAAATACCGATCCAACGAGGATTGAATCGGACCTGAAGAATCTCTACCTCAAGGACACTTGGGCTGGAGTCTCGATGCGGTTCATCCAGTTCGGCAGGGACTACTGCGATGCTCGCAAGCCGCGATGCTGGGTGTGCCCGCTGCGAGATAGATGTCCGTACAAGCCCAAGACACCCCGCCCGCAGGCTGATCGGTGACGAATCGCCAGCTAGATCGTGAGATCTTCCGACTTGCCGTTCCCGCCCTCGGCGCTCTCGCCGCCGATCCGCTTGTGTCTCTTGTCGACACCGCCTTCGTGGGTCGACTTGGCAAAGTTCCGCTTGGGGCGCTTGGTGTATCGGTAGCGGTCTTCTCCATTGCCTTCTTCATGTTCAACTTCCTCGCCTACGGGACCACTCCGCTGATTGCGGGGGCGGTGGCAGATGGGGAGCATGAGGTGGCGGGACGACTGACGGCGGGGGCACTGGCGCTCGGGCTGGCTATCGGGCTGGCTACTACCGCGATCCTGCTGATCTTTGCCGATCCCGTCCTGCGAATCATGGGGGCAAAGTCCGATCTCCTTGCTGATGCAACGCTCTATCTCCGGATTCGAGTGCTTGGCATGCCGGCTGTATTGGTCGCCACCGTTGCTCACGGCGTGTTCCGCGGCTACCAGGACACGAAGACGCCGATGTGGGTAACCGGCTCGATTGCGATATTCAACCTGATCCTCGACCCCGTCCTGATCTTCGGGCTTGGTTGGGGTCTCGCCGGTGCTGCGTGGGCGACCACGATTGCGCAATGGATTGGTGCGGGGACCTTCATTGCTCTGTTCTACCTCCGCCGGAACCTCTTCCGGCTGACGAAGCAGTGGCCGGGTTTTGACTCGTTGCGACCGCTGGTCGGTGCCGGCCGGGCACTGATCGTCCGCAGCGGATCGCTGCTGGCAGCCTTCACGCTGGCGACAGCGGTTGCGACGCGACAGGGTGATGAAGTCGTCGCTGCACACCAAGTTGCGGTTCAACTGTGGATCTTCCTGGCGCTGGTCGTGGACGCACTGGCGATCGCAGGCCAAGCCCTTGTCGGACTGCACTTGGCTAAGGACCATGTGCTGGCGCGTTCGTACGCCGACCGGCTGTTGCGCTGGGGGGTGGTCGGCGGATTGGTGCTTGCGGTCGTGATGGCCTTGGGCTGGAGTGTCTTGCCTGCTCTGTTCACCAACGATGCCGACGTCCTCCAGCAGGTGAAAGATGTCTATATCTTCATCGTTGTGATGCAGCCGCTGAACGCGATTGTCTTTGTATGGGACGGATTGGCGATCGGAGCATCGCAGTTCGTCTTCCTCGCCGCCTCAACGGTGGCGTCTGCGATCGCTACTGCGGTGGTTCTTGGGGCGGTACAGCTACAGGACTGGGGTCTGTCGGGGGTGTGGTGGGCTCTGGTGGCGATGATGCTGGTGCGGTTTGTGACGCTGGCGTGGTGGCACGTGAACGGCCCGCTCTCGCCCGGACGAGATCCATCCCTCGAGTCTCCGGGAGTCGGCTGACCAGCAACATCGCGATCAGGAGACCACCAGCAAGCGCAGTGATGGTCTTGGAAAGGCCGAGATTGTCGACGACCAGTGCACCAATCACAAAGCCGGTGATACTGCCCCCGATGGCGACGTTGGTTATCCAGCCTGCCGCCGTTGCGCGTACCCGAGTCGGGAAT
The DNA here is from genome assembly GCA_024228555.1 of bacterium. GTDB lineage: Bacteria > Actinomycetota > Acidimicrobiia > Spongiisociales > UBA5794 > JAAETI01. The sequence goes on from JAAETI010000277.1 coordinate 44,593, forward strand.
AGCTCGGAGCGATGGGCGGCGATTGCCGGGGTCAGCATGCCCAGACCCATCGTGGCGAGGAAGACCGCAGGAGCCAGAATCCACCCGCTGTCCTGGGTGTAGAAAGCGACACCTCCAACTGCACCGGTGAGCATGGCCATCAGCGTCGTACGCTTTCTGCCGATGACGTCGGCCATGCGCCCCCCGATGACCACGCCTGCCGTTCCCAGGCCGCTAAACACCATCAGAAGGAAACGTGCGGTTCCCGTCTCCCACTCCAAATCATCTACAAGACGCTCCATCACAAACGCGGTCGCTGGGGACGAGAAGACGGCTACCAGGAATGCGATTGCGGCAAGCGGCCAGAAGTGTCGCCCCAGGCCGGCCTTGAGAGCGGCACGGAAGGTGACATTCCGTTGGTACTGACGGAATGCGCGGCTCTCGGTGAGAAAGCGCATCAGGATCGGGAGGGCAAGGAGGCCCAAACCGGTAAAAGCGAACAAGACTCGATAGGAGTATTCGGAGCGGTCTGCGATGGGAAGCAAGGCAAGACCGATGCCAGATCCGGCCGCACCTGCAAGAGCGTAGAGACCGATTCCGAGAGCCCGCACGCCAGGTGAGAGTTCTTCGGCGAGGATGACTATCGCCAGCCCGGCAACCGCGATTACGGCGATCCGGGTGATGCTTTGAGCGAGTGTGAAGGTGAATGGCTCAGGTGCGATTGCGGTGAGAAGGTTACCTATCGGCATCATCGCAAATGCCACTAGGAAGGGGAGGCGGCGTCCGCGGCGGTCGGCGAACAGCATGAACAAGAGGCCGAGTAGAGATGCCAGCCGCGTCGCAGCAAACACCCAATTCATTCCGCCTTCAGTTAGGCCCAGTGCCTTGCGAGCAAACGGAAGCGTGTGCGTGAGTTGGCTTGCCCCGTACCCAACTACGAACGCGACGAACACCATCAGAGTGAGGATCCGGCGGTCCCGAATGGAGAATTCTGAGATCACCGGCATGTCTTTGGTCGGCCGTTGAGGTTTCGCATCAGCGGACCGAGGTTAACCTCCTGAACGGCTCCTGGTCGTCACCTGACGAATTGGGAACAAACTTCCGACAAGCCGTGTTGCGTCGAGCGAGTACATCAACAGGAGCACAATTGGCCGATACAACTCTGATCGCTGCTATTTTTGCGGGAGCCGCATCCTTCCTGTCGCCTTGTGTCCTGCCGCTGTTGCCTGGGTATCTGAGCCTCATGTCCGGGTACTCGACCCGTGAGTTTGCAGAGGGAAATGTCTCCATGTGGAAGGTGGCACGGGCCACACTCTTGTTTGTTCTCGGTTTCACGAGTGTGTTCGTCATCCTCTTCGGCGGTGCGGCATCGACCCTGGGCAAGCTACTCCAGGGCAATGTGTTCACCACGCTTGCCGGTTGGGTAATCATTCTGATGGGGCTCTTCATCGCGGCCACCGCGGTTTGGACTCCCTCGTTTCTGCTGCCGGTCATGAAGGATCGCCGCAAGGATGTGCGACCGAGCAAGTTCGGTTCATTCGCTCCACCGGTGATGGGTATGGCGTTTGCCTTCGGATGGACCCCGTGCATCGGTCCGTTCCTCACCGCGGCAATCGCTCTGGGTGCAGATACCGACACGACCGGACGCGGCATGCTTGTTCTTGGGTTCTACTCGCTTGGCCTTGGAATCCCGTTCCTCATTTCGGCTTTGCTCCTGGCCAAGACATATTCGCTGGTGAATGGCATCAAGCGCTTCCTGACTCCCATAAGCGTTGTCTCTGGGTTGCTCCTGGCAGGGTTTGGTTTCCTAATGGTTACCGGTCAGATCACCGATCTGAATCGGTGGTTCTCGGAAATACTGGTCGACCTCGGGTTGGACTTCCTCGCAGAGGTCTAACCTCGCGACATGACTCCCGACCTGTCGCGAGACAAATTCATCGAGCTAGCCCGCTCCTACGCCGTCGTCCCAATCTCGATGGAGGTGCTCGGCGACCGCGAGACTGCAGTATCTGTCTTCGAGAAACTGATCGGAGATGACACCGGCTTTCTCTTGGAGTCCGTCGAAGGTGGGGAGCGCTGGGCGCGATGGTCCTTTGTGGGGGGTCGTCCTGAATTCACCCTCGTTGCCAAAGACGGTGTTACCGAAGCAATCGGTGGCCATCGCAACATCCCAGACGGCAATCCCCTCGAGGTTCTCGAGCAGGTGGTCGGCGAAATCTCAGTCCCGTCCGCTGCGGAGCTCGGATACCCAGACGATCATCCACCGCTCCATTCCGGGGCGGTCGGATATCTGGCCTACGACGCCGTCCGTCATGTGGAACACCTCCCGAATCGCCCCGCAGATGATCGTGGCCTTCCCGAGATGGTCTGGCAGTTTTTCGGGTTGCTTGCTGCCGTCGATCGCTTCCGTGAGACCGTTCACCTCATCAAGAATGTATTCAGCGGAGGGGACCCCGGTGCGGCTTATGACCGAGCCGTCGCCGAGTTGGATGAGGCCGCAGCCCTGCTGACTTCCCCCTTGAGCTACGCCCCCCGTTCTCGACCCGATTTCGATTCGCAACCGGTGGCTCGGTCCAACATGAGCCAAGCCGACTTCGAGACGGCGGTCCTCAAGGCGAAGGAACACATCCGGATCGGCGACGCCTTCCAGATCGTGCCATCGATCCGGTTCGAGGTCGATCTCGACCACGACCCGTTCCTGGTCTACCGGTCCCTTCGGCTCGTCAACCCCTCGCCCTTCATGTTCTTTGTCCGCCACGATGAAGTCTCCATTGTTGGTTCTTCCCCCGAGCTGATGGCGCGGGCGCGCGATGGCATCGCCACCAGTCGTCCGATTGCCGGTACCAAGCCGCGCGGGGCGACGGTTGCAGAGGACGAGCAACTCGAGAAAGAGCTCCTCGGCGATCCCAAGGAACGCGCCGAGCACGTGATGCTGATCGATCTCGCTCGCAATGATCTGGGCAGGGTGTGCGAGTTCGGATCGGTCAATGTCGACGATCTGATGGTGATCGAGCGCTACTCCCATGTGATGCATATCGTGTCTGGGGTATCGGGAAGGCTTCGCAAGGATGTTGGACCCGTCGACGTGTTGCGGGCCACCTTTCCGCACGGGACCGTTTCGGGAGCACCAAAGGTGAGGGCGATGGAGATTATCGATGATCTCGAGCCAACGGCCCGTGGTCCATATGCGGGTGCGGTGGGATACGTAGACTTCTCGGGAAACCTCGACACCGCGATTGCCTTGCGAACACTGGTTGCAGCCAACGGAAAGGCGTGGGTTCAGGCAGGGGCCGGGATTGTCGCTGATAGCGATCCCGAAACTGAGTACCGCGAGTGTTTGAGCAAAGCTGCCGCGGTATTGGCAGCAGTGGAGGCTGCCAACCGTGTCTGAGTCGGTGTCGGACTACGAGTTGCTGCGGACCAAAGCTGCGGCCATTCTCGGTCGTTCCGGTCTTGTCTGGGTCGTCGGCCCCGACGCAGTCTCGTTCCTCGATGCGCTGCTGAGCCAGAACATCACCGCTATGGAGCCGGGCACGACCTCTCGATCGCTTCTCCTGGCCCCAAACGGGAAGCTGCGAGCAACGATGCTCGTGTTGCGCGGTGAGGACCGCGTCGGTTTGGTCTGCGATGCCTCGGCAACTGCCGTGGTCGTCGCTGATCTCACACGGTTCAAGATTCGTGTCGATGTTGAGATTCGTGCGGAGGAGCGACCGGTGTGGGACGTATGGGGGCCGGACGCAACGGTGCTTCTCTCCGTGCCGGACGTTGGCAGCTGGGATGAGATGGTGCTCACCGTGCAGTACCCGTTCCGATTCTCGACGTTGCCCCGGATCGTGTTGGTGGGCGATGCGCCGCCGCTCCCCGTCGTCGATCCTGGAGCAGCCGAGGTGATTCGAATCGAGGTGGGCGAGCCGACGATGGGTGTTGATCTCGACGAACGAACCATTCCTCAGGAGGGAGTCGACGTTGCTGCGACTGTCGATTTCGGGAAGGGCTGCTATCTCGGCCAGGAGCTCGTCGCCCGTATCGACTCTCGGGGCCATGTCAACCGGCGTCTGTGCGGGATCCGTGTTGCTGGAGAACAAGCCATAGCTGCCGGGGCGGAGATCGCTCATGAGGGACGATCGGTTGGCACGTTGACATCGGTTGGGTATTCAGCTGCCATGGGCAGCGTGATCGGACTGGCTCTAGTCAGGGTGGAGGTTGTCGCCGAGGCTGAGGTTTCGGTCGGCGGTCTCGTTGGCTCGGTGGTTGGTCTGCCGCTCAAGGCGTAGCCGAGATTTCATCCGTTTTCTTACAGTCCTCAAACAACTTGTGCCGATAATGCCGATCTGGAGGTAGTGCTTGGCAGCCAACGGAACTGTGCTCCTAATTGAAGATGAGCAGGAGATCGCAGATCTGCTTCGCCTGTACTTCGAACGAGACGGGTTTCGTCTTGTGCACTCCCCAACAGGTGAGGAGGGTCTGGATCGACTCGAACGCGGAGACATCAGGGCAGCGCTACTCGACATTGGTCTTCCTGGCATAGACGGAATAGAGGTGTGCCGTCGGATCCGGGGAGATTCCGATATCCCGATCATCATGTTGACTGCACGGGATACCGAGATCGACAAGATCGTCGGACTCGAGATCGGTGCGGACGACTACGTGACGAAACCCTTCTCTCCCCGGGAGTTGGTCGCCAGAGTGAAGGCCGTACTGAGACGGAGCGAGGAGAGACCGATCGCAGTCCAGACGGCGGAGATCGCCGGGTTCGTGATCGATAGCGGTCGGCGTCAGGTTGCCTGTCCTGGTGGAGAGACCATTCGGCCCACTGCCCGCGAGTTCGACCTCCTGTGGTACCTCAGTCGTCATACTGGGCTTGCGCTGTCGCGAGGTCAGATCCTGGAGGCGGTTTGGGGATATGACTACTTCGGGGAGACACGCACAGTCGATGTTCACATTCGGCAGCTGCGCAAGAAGCTTCCTGATCTCCCGATCGAGACGGTCTGGGGCTTCGGCTACCGCCTGGGGGAGAACTAGAGATGCGGCGGCAGGTCCTGTGGAGCGTGCTGGCGTGTGGCGGTAGCTTCGGCTACCGCCTGGGGGAGAACTGATGAGGCGGCAGGTTCTGTGGAGCGTGCTGGCTGTGGCAGCGGTGACATTGCTGGCTGCGCTCATCGCCGGAGCCGCCATCCGGCGCAACTTGATTGCCGAGAGCGAAGCTGAGCTGCTGCGCCAGGCCGAGGCAACGGCAACTCTGATTGGCTCATCCGTTCGTCAGAACTTGCCCTCGGCCGAAGGTGAGGATGTCGCTCCAGTGGCCCGAACCCTTGAGATTGCCAAGGCTATCGGCGGGCACGACTTCGTCGAAGCTGGCTTTGTCAATGCTGCTGCAGGTCGAACACGGATCGATCTGCCGGCAACGCCGCTCCTCGACAGTCTTGGTTCTGATCCGCCTCTCGACCAGGTGACCGCAACGGAGATCGAAGGCGAGCCGGTGCTTGCGTACGTTCGGGCTCTCCCGCTGGGGACTCGAGCCAACGCCAAAGTGTTGGTAGCCATCGGTCGAACCGAGCCCATGCTGGCGACCAACCTGCTGATGCGTCCCATGCTGATCTCGCTGGGAGTTGGTGCGTTGCTGACGGTGCTTCTGGCGAGCTTGGTTGCCGGTCGGGTTGGGAAGCGACTCGATCGGCTTGCCGACGCTTCTGCGGCGATCGCAGCCGGCGACTTCTCGGTACGGGCTCCAGAAACGGGAAGCGATGACGTGACCCGCCTCGGTGCTGCTTTCAACGATATGGCAGAGCAACTCGAAGACGGGCGGCGGCGCGAAAGGGATTTTCTCATGAGTGTTGGTCATGATTTGCGCACTCCGCTGACGACTATGCGCGGTTATGCCGAAGCGCTTGATGCCGGAGAGATCGAAGCCGATGATCTCGGGCGAGTCGGAGGAGTTCTCCGACGGCAAACTGATCGGCTGAGCCGATTGGTGGAGGACCTCACGCTGCTGTCGCGGCTCGAAGCGCGCGAGTTCACGATGCGGCCGGAGGAGGTTGACCTTTCGGCCCACGTCAGCGGTCTCATCGAGGGGCAGTCGGAGCGAGCCGACGATCTCCGGGTCAAGCTGGTGCCTGATCTCAAGGAAGTCGGCATGATTGTTGTGGACCCGGATCGAATCAGCCAGGTGGTTGGCAATCTCCTCGACAACGCGCTCCGGTACACGCCCGAGGGAGGAGCCGTCACCATGACTCTGCGTCAAGACGCCGACGTGGTGGTCCTCGAAGTGGCCGACACCGGGCCCGGCATTGACCGCGAGGATCTCGCCCATGTCTTCGAACGGTTGTATGTGGCGCAGCGTTACCGACCGGTGCGGCCGGAGGGAAGCGGTCTCGGTCTCAGCATCGTGAACGAGCTGGTGCACGCACTCGGTGGCTCGATCGCCGTTGACAGCGTGCTGGGATCTGGCACCACGGTGTCGGTCGCACTGCCGTGTCGGGGTGACAGTGGATCTTCCCAGCACAGCTAGATTGTCCCGACTATGCGAGTCTGGCTGGTTGGTCTGGCGCTTCTCCTCGTTCTCGGGAGCTGCAGCCTCAAAGAGGAATACGTCGTTGGCGGCGAGCTTTACGATCGGTCGTGTGCGGCCTGTCACGGTACCGACGGCGGTGGTGCAATTGCTGATGCGATCGGCGCCGGCTCGAATACCCATCTCAATCTCAGCGACGAACAGATCGCTGGTGTGATCGTGGTCGGCCCAGGGAACATGCCCGGCTTCAGCCGATTCACGACTGAGCAGGTCGACAGCCTCGTCGACTATGTCAGGGCTTTTGCGGAGTAGGTTCATGCCAACAGCCGTACCATGCTCCAATCATGCTTGACCGAATCCTCGAATCGACGGCCGCCCGGCTCCGCCGCAACGGAGTTGACCTGACTGGCGACAGCCCGGAGCGAAGGGCGTTCGCCGCGAGTCTTGCTCGACCCGGTTTGCAGGTCATCGCCGAAATCAAGCGACGTTCGCCGTCTGCCGGTGACCTCAATATGGGTATTGATCCCATTGCACAGGCCCTGTCGTACGAGCGAGGGGGTGCAGCGGCAATCTCCGTGCTGACCGAACCCGAGTACTTCGGCGGTTCATTGGACGATCTTCGCCGGGTCCGGGAAGCAGTTTCACTGCCGGTGCTCCGCAAGGACTTCATCATTGATCCGCAACAGGTTGCTGAATCGAGGGCCGCTGGGGCTGATGCGCTCTTGCTCATCGTTGCAGGGTTGGACCTCGGTTTACTGAAGGAACTCATGGAGGAGTGTCGGGCAGCGGGCATTGAAGCGCTTGTGGAAGCCCATGACGAGGAGGAGGCCGCAATTGCGGCTGCAGTGGGAGCCAAAGTCATCGGGGTGAACAACCGGGATCTCTCCACCTTCCACACCGATCTCGCGGTTGCGGAGCGCGTGGCGCCTCTGCTGCCACAAGATCGGACCTTGGTTGGTGAGAGCGGTGTGTCTACACCTGCGGGTGCGGCGCGGATGGCAACCGCCGGCTACGACGCGATCCTGGTTGGCGAAGCGTTGGTCACCGCAGAGGACCCGGCAGCACTGATTGCCGCGCTACGGGCGTGCTCGTGACGTGGGTCAAAGTCTGTGGGCTGACTGATGAGAGCGACGTCACTGCAGCGGTGGCCGGGGGAGCGGACGCCGCTGGATTCGTGAATGTCACCGGCTCGCCGCGCTACGTGCCGCTGGATGTCGTTGCTGAGTTGGCAAAGGACTTGCCGATTCACTCGGTGCTGTTGACCCTCGACCTCCATCCAACCGAAGTGGTGGCGGTTCTCGAGGGGACCGGGTTATCTGGCATCCAGCCTTACGGCGAGCAGGCGGCGGCCGCCGCCGTAGTTGCCTTTGACGCTGGCTACCTCGTTCTCTACCCGCAGAAGGCAGTGTCAGGACTCAGCCTGACCGACAGCCCCGGCATACCATTGTTGGATACCCCCGCACCGGGCCAACTCGGTGGCACTGGTCAAGTATTCGACTGGTCGTTGGTCGGGTCGCTATCGGAGCGGTTCATCCTTGCCGGAGGGCTCGGCCCGGACAACGTGGCAGCTGCAATAGAAACTGTGCGGCCGTGGGGAGTGGATGCGTCCAGTCGTCTCGAGGAGTCTCCCGGCCGCAAGCACCACGGTATGGTGGCGGACTTCATCAACAAAGCGAAGAGCACGTGAGACTTGATAGACCAGACAGCAGGGGCCGATTCGGCGAATACGGTGGTCAGTTTGCGCCCGAGACGTTGATGCCGGCGTTGGAACAGTTGGAGGTCGAGTTCACCAAGGCCTGGGCCGATCCCGGCTTTCACCAGGAGCTCGATGATCTTCTGCGGGACTTTGTCGGGAGACCCACTCCTGTGTATCGCGCCGCCCGCCTCTCCGATCGCCTTGGGATCGACCTCTACCTGAAGCGAGAGGATCTCGCTCATACGGGCGCACACAAGATCAACAACACCATGGGTCAGGCGCTTCTCACCAAGAGAATGGGTAAGCGACGAGTCATCGCAGAGACCGGAGCCGGCCAGCACGGGGTAGCCACCGCAACCGCTTGCGCCTTGCTCGGGCAAGAGTGCGTCGTCTACATGGGGGAGAAGGACATCGAGCGGCAGGCACTGAACGTGCACCGCATGAGAATGCTGGGGACCGAGGTGCGGCCGGTGACGTCGGGGGCGGGCACGCTGAAGGATGCGGTGTCGGCTGCGATGCGAGATTGGGTTTCGAGTGTTGACGGCACGCACTACATCATCGGGTCTGTAGTGGGGCCGCACCCGTTTCCGTGGATGGTTCGCGAGCTGCAGAAGGTCATTGGTGAGGAACTGTTAGAGCAGATGGATGGTTCGTCGCCGCACCGGCCCGTTCCTGATGTGATCGTCGCCTGTGTGGGCGGTGGGTCCAACGCAATGGGCGTGTTCTATCCATACGCGGGATCCGGCGTCGACCTCGTTGGAGTGGAGGCAGCAGGGTTTGGTCTCGAGTCGGGGCATCACGGGGCATCGCTTGTGGCAGGGTCGCCCGGTGTCATTCACGGATCAATGACGTATCTACTGCAGGATGACCAGGGTCAGATTCTGGAGGCGCACTCGATATCCGCAGGGCTCGATTATCCAGGCGTTGGACCGGAGCACTCGTATTTCAAGGACCACGGCATGGTCCGCTACGTGTCGATCACCGACGAGGAAGCCGTCGAAGCGGTCCACCTTCTTGCGTCTATCGAGGGAATCATCCCTGCACTGGAGTCGGCCCATGCGCTCGCCTGGATCACCAAGGAAGCGAAGTCGCTCGAGGGTAAGACGGTCGTCCTCAACCTGTCAGGTCGCGGTGACAAGGATGTCCAACAGATCGTGGATGCAGAATGAGTAGGGAACGCCTCACCGAACTTTTTGCAGAATGCCGTGCTGAGGGCCGAGCTGCTCTTATGCCATATATGACAGTTGGGCTTCCTTCACCGGAGGAGTCGGTTCAGCTCTTTGTTGCGATGGCGGAGGCGGGAGCGGATGGCTTCGAGGTGGGTATCCCGTATGCCGACCCGCTGATGGACGGCCCGACCATCCAGGCAGCGGGGGAGCGAGCATTGGCCGCGGGTTCTGGTGTAGAGGTGGGGCTCGATCTCTTGGGCCAGATAGTCACCCAAACTGGCAAGCCGTGTGTCGTGATGACTTACGTAAATCCGATACTGCGGATGGGGATCGAGGTCTTTGCGGACCGGGTCGCCGGTGCCGGCGCATCCGGAGTGATCGTCGCCGATCTCCCAGTGGATGAGGCAGACGTTTTCATCGAAGCGTTTGAAGCTCGTGGGATCGGCCTTGTGCTGTTCGTGGCCCCGACCACAACTGAGCAGCGCCTGAGCCGTGTGTTGAAAGCCGATCCGCCGTTTGTATATGGCGTAGCAGAACTCGGTGTCACCGGCGTCCGCACGACAGCATCCAGCCATATCCCGTCTCTTGTGAGTCGGGTGCGCCGCCATAGCGAGGTCCCCGTGGTTGCTGGGGTCGGCATCTCGACGCCGGACCAAGCTCGTGCTGCCGCCAGCGATGCTGACGGCGTGATCGTTGGATCAGCGTTGGTCAGGGGCGTGCTGCTTGCCAACGATGTCGGAGAAGCAGAGGAGCTGCTGCGGATAGCGATTGGCGATCTGGCAAGGGCAGTGCGACCGCCGCGCTAGCGGAAGCACTAGCCATCTCGGTCATTGTCTCAATGCGCCTAGGCGAAGCTGGCCGCAGGCCGCACAATTGTGAAAGGTCGAGTCCGCACCCTTCCAGCGCGGCACGGCTTGCATCGGCGGCAGGCCGTCGGGCACAATCGGTATACGCACCACACACCGCTGTGTCGACGGCCCTCCGCCAACACTCCTTGCAGATTGGCGCTATGACCGTGATCCTTCTAGCGATACGCTGATCTCGAGTTGACCTCGGAGGAATGATGCGAGTCCTTGTTGCGATTGCCTCAAAGCATGGAGCCACCGCCGAGATCGGCGAGCGTATCGGTCGGCGGCTCTCCGAGCACGGTATCGAGCCGCTTGTTGTCGACGTGGCCGATGCTCCATCGCCAGCCGGCTTTGCTGCTGCAGTCCTTGGTAGCGGTGTATATGCAGGTAGCTGGATCAAGGCTGCCAAGAACTACGTTGAGACCCATGATGAGGTCTTGGCCGAAATACCAGTTTGGTTCCTCTCCAGCGGCCCGATCGGCGATCCGCCAAAGCCGGAGGGAGAGAAGGCGGTAGACGTAACCGAGTTGACGGCGAAGGTGGATCCGCAGCGCCATGCGATCCTGAGCGGTGCTCTCGACAAGGGCAAACTCAATCTTGCTGAGCGTGCAATAGTGGCCGCGGTCCGCGCACCGGAGGGTGATTTCCGTGATTGGGATGCCATCGATGACTGGGCCGACGAAATCGCCACAGTCCTCCTCCAAAACTGAGTCGGTGCGAGACGGCTCGGGAGCCGCGGCGTGGATGCGGCGGTGGTGCGCAGCCATCGAGCTTCTGGTTTCAGAAGCTCGCAAACTACTCAGGAAGGAGCTAGAAGCTTCTTGGTAGTTGAGTCCCGACCTCGGCCTTGCCGAGGTCGCAAGCTCCCCGAAGGGGAGCCAGCGTACCGGGAGGGGGACTCGAACCCCCACGAGCTCTCGCTCAACGGATTTTGAGTCCGTCGCGTCTACCATTTCGCCATCCCGGCCTGCGTCTTACTCTAGGTGCTTGCACCACCGGCAAGGCGGAGGGCATCGTAGACTCACCCTTCTATGAAGCGAATCGAACGCAAGCTATTCAAACTCGGTGATGAGATCGAGTCCTTGGCGAAGGCGGAGCAACTCGCCGGCGAAGAACTCATCTATCACCTGCATCTCAATGATGACACGCAACGCGATGCCTCAGTATCGGGCAACCCTATTGATCGGGCGGACGCCCGCGAGACAGCTGGCGACGTTGCTCGGTTCGAGCGGCATATCGCCCAACTCCAGAAACGACGTGCCAAATTGATCGCCAAGAGAGAGAGACTTGTCGCCAAGCTTGCGGACTAGTCACATCGCGAGCCAGGGAATTTCCGTACAGTTTGCGTGTTTACTGTCCGATAGCAACCTACAATTAGCACTAGCCAAGAGGATTTCGGCCAGGTATCATATGCCCACTATGCGTAGTCGTCTAAATACATTGCGTGACAATCGAGCGAGCGAGCGGGGCTCGTCGATGATCGAGTTCGCCATCGTTGCCACCCTCCTCTTGATGATTGTTTTTGGAATCGTTGAGTTCGGTCTTGCCTTCCGTGATCGTCTCACGGTTGGCAACGCCAGCCAGTCCGCAGCTCGAGTCGGCTCCGCAGTCGGCAACGGTGCCGAAGCCGACCTGCGGATGCTCCAGGCGCTCGAGCAGACTCTTGCCAACCTGCCGTCCAGCGGTATCGGTGTCGTCAAGTACGTCGAGTTCTACAGGGCAGACGCCAACGGCAACCCCGACGGTGGCTGTCCGGGACCAAACTGCGTGCGCTATGCGTACCACTACCAGGATGGGCCGGGACCGCTATGTGACTGGAATCCGTGTCCCACCGCGACCGGGGGTCCGTACGGCGGACCTTGGATCCCCAACGTCCGCAACGTTGCCGTCGGCAACCTTGACGTCATCGGCGTCAACGTCGTCTTCGGCCACACGTGGATTACGTCGGGCTTGGTGCCATTGCCAGATGTGAGTTGTAACGCCCCTCCAGGTGACTGCTGGGTCGATACAACGACCATGCGCATGGAACCACAACAGTTCTAGGTAGGGAACTATGAAGCTCATCAAGAGAATGCCGCTGATACGCCGGTTCTATCAAGACGACAACGAGAGCGGAATCGTCCTCGTCCTCACCGCGCTTGTCATGGTCATCCTTATGGGGATGGCTGCCTATGCGGTCGATCTCGGTTGGCTCTACTACAGCCAGCTGAACACTCGGAAAGCAGCTGAGGCCGCCGCCTTGGCCGGCGTTGTACATATGCCATTGCCCAGTTGTGCGGATCCGGTTTCCGGAACCGATCCATACGTTGCCGCTCTCGATCTAACGTCTCGCCATGGTTACAACCACGGCGCCAACGCCACCGTGACCCCCACCATGGGTGCAAACTGCAACCAGTTGACTGTCAACGTCACCTCATCGGTCGGCACGTTCTTCATGCGAGTGTTCGGGCGCAACAGTTTTGTGATCAGTGAGACGGCGACTGCGGAGCAATTGCCACCACTGAAGATCGGTAGCGATGAGTCGTATCTGGGTGAGGATCCGGACGACCCGACGCGCGATCGTGATTTCTTCCTTGCTATTTCCGGTCGTGACCGTGGCAAGGGTCAGGGTGACGCTTACGCCTCGTTGTTCTACAACGGCGGAGGCGCAAACGCCGAGCATCGGCATCCGTCCTACTGGTACGCAGTCGAGATCGTTCCAGGGTCGGCCAGCGAAGGCGGCAACCTTCAGATCCAGGTATACGACGGTGTCACCCACGACGCGAATGGCAATGACGATTCGACTCCGCAAGGCGGTCCCACCAACGACTGGCAGTCCGGTGCTGGCTCCGGTAGCCCGAGTGCCAGGGAGGACGGCTCAGAGACAGTGACGACCTTCCGGGTTTATGCCCCAGACACCACGCCCTCGAACTGGCTCGACAACTCAACGTTGTTGTGTACGAAGTCGTACCACGGTCTTGGGGATACGTTGTATGAGGTGGTCGCGGAGAACGCTTGGGACACGATTTGCGCACGACCCGGTGTCGGCGCCGGGATCTATGTGATCGAGATCTCGACCACGGGCAACACCAACGTCATCAACGGATTCTCGATGCGGAATGTCGTCGACGGCAACTCACACAACGACAGCCAGATCTATGGGCTTGGAGCTATGTCGCTCTGGCAGTTCGATACTGGCTCGAACCCTGTATTCAAGATCGCTCGTCTCGACGAGGTCTATGCGGGATCAGAGTTGATCATCAGTCTCTGGGATATCTCTGACATTGGGTCGAACGCGTCGATTCAATTCAACAACCCGAACGGCGCCGCACCTATCAATAATCTCGACTGCACAGTCCAAACTCGCAACCAAAGCGGTGGCGGAGCAACGGGTTACGGATCAGATTCGGGTGGCTCTAACTGTCGGTTGAACTTCACCAGCAGCCAATACAACAACGAATGGTTGGACTTCAAGTTCGACGTGCCCGGCGACTACACCTGCTCAGGTGACGAATGCTGGATTCACGTCAGCTACGCCGTTGGCGGGAGCATCACCGACCGTACCGTATGGACGGCTCAGGTGAACGGACAGCCCATCCACTTGGTGCCTTAGCCCAAGAGCTGCGGACGGAGCGGTCGTTGGTCGCGAGCTGATACGCTCGTCGCATGCCAACTCTTGCTCTTCTCGACGGACACAGCCTCGCCTATCGCGCCTTCTATGCGCTCCCATCTGATCTGGCCACCCCAGCCGGACAGGTAACGAACGCCGTACTTGGCTTCACCAACATGCTGGTCAGGCTGCTGCGTGAGGAAGAGCCAGATGCGATCGCCGTTGCTTGGGACGTTCGCGGCCCCAACCTCCGCAAGGAGAGGTACCCGGACTACAAGGCGCAGCGTGAGGCGCCGCCCGACATATTCGCCAGTCAGCTGCCGTTGATCCGGGAGGTGCTCGATGTTCTCAAGATCAAGCAGCTCACCTCGCCCGGCTACGAAGCAGACGATGTCATTGCCACCGTGACCGCCCAGGCCGTAACTGATGAATGGAAGGTTCTCGTAGTTACCGGCGACCGCGACAGCTTCCAGCTCGTTGCCGATGACGTCACTGTTCTGTACACCCGCCGTGGCATATCCGATGTGGTCACGGCGTCTCCGGAATGGATCATCGGTAAGTACGGAGTGACGCCTGCTCAGTACCGCGACTATGCCGCTTTGCGCGGCGATTCCTCCGACAACCTGCCGGGAGTGCCCGGCGTCGGAGAGAAGACGGCGTCGCGGTTGATCGCCGACTACGGGAGCTTGGACGGGATCTATCAGCACCTCGACGAGCAAACTCCAAAGCTGCGCGAGAATCTCGACACTCATCGGGATCAGGTCTATCTGAACCAGGACTTGATGAGGATGCTCCCAGATGTGCCCATCGTCGAGACCCCCGACGGCATCGATACGGATTCGTTTCGCCTCCAGGAATGGGAAAGGGACGATGTCAGGGAGGTGTTTGAAGCCCTGGCGTTCCGCGACGTGTGGGAACGGCTCACCGAATTGGGTGGATATCACGAGGAAGAGGCCGTGGCAATAGATGTTTCGGTCTTGACTGCGACCTCCGCATCGCAAATCAGTGCAGCTGTGGGAGATGGAGTTGTCGCCGTTGAGCCAGTATGGGATGCGGACGGAATCCAGGGTCTGGTCGCCGCGACCGGATCTGATGAAGCCTTATTTGTCCCCGAAGCTCACCTCGACAGCTTCATCAGTACGGTCGATCCTGCTGTCGGGATTGTTGGCCACGATGCCAAGGCCCTGTTTCGGGCGCTTCTCGATGCGGATCTTGAACCGCCGCACCTCGGGTTCGACACGGCTCTTGCCGGCTATGTCATCAACCCAGGGCAACGCGTTCCCGACCTGGAGGATCTGGCCTACCGTGAACTTGGCCTAACGGTGGCGGCAGCTGAAGAGGGCGAGGCTGCCGAGACGCAGGGTGCCTTCGATTTTGATGGTGACTCGGGACCGGACCTCGAAGTAATCGGGCGCAGAGCGGTTGCCATCCAGGCACTGGTCACCCCGCTACGTGAGCAACTGGAGTCACGGGGCGAAGCCGAGCTGTTCACGACGATTGAGCTGCCGCTGGTGGCTATCTTGGCCAGGATGGAGTCGACCGGGGTCGGTGTCGACAGGGCCTTCCTCGAGGAGTTTGGTGACAACCTGCGCTCCCGTCTCGCAAGGCTGGAGAGTTCTATTCACGAGGCCGCTGGTGGCCCCTTCAACGTGAATTCCACGCTGCAACTGCGTGAGGTGCTCTACGAGCGTCTCCAGCTGCCAGTACTCAAGAAGACCCCGAAAGGGGTGCCCTCGACCGATGCCTCGGTTCTGGGGAAGCTCCGCGACGAACATCCAATGGTCGACGATCTGCTGACCTTCCGCGAGCTGGAGAAGCTGCGTTCGACCTATGTCGATGCGATGTTGCCGCTTATCGAAGCCGACAGCCGTGTCCGCGGACGATTCAATCAGATGGCAGCGGCCACCGGAAGGCTCTCGCAAGAGCAACCAAACCTGCAGAACATCCCCGTTCGCTCCGAGGAGGGTCGCGCCATCCGCCAAGCATTTATTGCCGACGAGGGGTGTCAGTTCCTCGTCGCCGACTACAGCCAGATCGAATTGCGAATCCTGGCGCACCTCTCGGGTGACGCCGGCTTGGTTAACGCGTTCCAAGAGGATCTCGATATCCATGCCGCGACCGCGGCCAACGTCAACGGCATCGCCATCGAGGACGTCGATATATCGCAGCGTCGCTACGCAAAGATGATCAACTTCGGTCTCCTGTACGGGATGGAAGCGTACGGTCTTGCGCAACGTATGGAGATTTCCACAAAGGAAGCTCAGGGGCACATCGACGTCTATTTCGAGCGCTTCCCGGAAGTCCGTGATTTCATGCAGGGGATCGTGGCTGCGGCCCGTGACTCGGGCTACACGACAACTCTGTTGGGTCGACGCCGCTATCTGCCGGAACTGGCGAGTGGCAACTTCCGGACGCGGCAATCCGGGGAGAGGATGGCGCTCAACGCTCCCATCCAGGGCTCAGCGGCCGACATCATCAAGAAGGCCATGGTTGTTCTCGAAGAGAAGCTTCGGTCCGGCGGATACAAGGCGGAGATGTTGCTGCAAATCCACGATGAGCTTGTCCTCGAGGTTCCGGAGGATGAAGTCGAAGCGGTTGACGAGCTAACCCGGTCTGTGATGGAGGGAATCGTCGAGCTACGGGTCCCCCTCCGGGTCGAATCGGCAGTCGGCAAGACATTGGCGGACTGCGAGCACTAAATTGGCTGATGTCAGATACTGCCAGGCCGAAGAAAGACATTGGTATCCCCGTGATTATGCGTGCTACCATCTCGTCCGTTCTCTACGCCCGCGCGCGCATGAGACACAACCATGTTTCCCAAGGAGTTGATGTACACGCATGGCCGACGACACGGCAACCGAGCCAACACAGCCTGAGGCTGTTGACGGCGCGGAAACCCCTACTACCCCAATCGAGGATGCCGCAACCGCCGCATCCGAATCCAATGTCCCTTCCGACGCGAACGTTGAAGAGGCAGCGACACCAGAGCCGACCGCTGCGGTCGAACCTGAGGTAACTCCTGTGGAAACCACCGAAGTCGATTCCGTGGAGACTGCTGCAACAGTCGAAGCGGAAGTATCCGAAGAACCCGCACCCGCCGAGCCTGTCACCGAGGAAGCCGTCGCGGCTGAGCCGGTCGAAGCAGCTGTGACCGAAGTCGCAACAGACGAGGCAACCGCGCCAACCGCACCGGCTGAGCCAGTCACCGAGGAAGCCGTCGCGGCTGAGGTGGCCGAAGAAACTGCAGCCGAGCCTGCAGCGGATGAACCAGCCGAGCCTGCAGCGGATGAAGCAGCCGAGCCTGCCGCACCACCTCGGCCGAGCGTCGGCGAGCGGCCGGCGATCACGGCACCCCGCGACATCGGTGATGTCGCCGATGACCTGAGCGCCGAAGACTTCGCCGCCGTCATCGAGCGGACCGTGTTTGAGTTCAAGGAGGGTGACATCGTCGGCGGTACCGTCGTCCGGGTCGATCCCGACGAGGTTCTCGTCGACATCGGCTACAAGGCTGAAGGCGTCATCCCCGCCCATGAGCTTTCGATCCGCAACCACATCAATCCCGACGATGTCGTGAAAGAGGGCGAGCCCATCGAGGCGCTGGTTCTTCAGATGGAGGATGACCAGGGTCGCCTCGTTCTGTCTAAGAAGCGTGCTCAGTACGAGCGTGCCTGGGGTCGCATCGAGACGATCATGAATGAGGGCGGGACCGTAAAGGGCCCGGTCATCGAGGTTGTAAAGGGCGGTCTGATTGTCGATATCGGGCTCCGTGGCTTCCTTCCTGCATCGCTTGTCGATCTGCGCAGGGTCAGGGATCTGGCTCCGTTCATCGGCGAACCCATCGAGGCAAAGGTCATCGAGCTCGACAAGAACCGCAACAACGTGGTCTTGTCGCGGCGGGCCCATCTCGAAGAGGCACAGGCAGAGCAACGCCAAGCGTTCCTGTCTGACCTCGAACCGGGTGATGTCCGCGATGGCATGGTCTCTTCAGTAGTCAACTTTGGGGCATTCGTTGACCTTGGTGGCATGGACGGTCTTGTCCATGTTTCCGAATTGTCCTGGCAGCATGTCAGTCACCCGAGCGAGATCGTTTCGGTTGGCGACAAGGTCCAGGTGCGTGTCCTCGAGGTCGATCGCAACCGCGAACGGATCTCCCTTTCCATCCGTCAAACCCGTGAAGATCCTTGGGAAGAGTTCATTCGGGACACCGAATTGGGCTCGATTCTCGACGGCGAAGTCACCAAGACTGTGCCGTTCGGAGCCTTCATCGCGGTGGGCGAAGGAGTCGAGGGACTAGTCCACGTTTCCGAGATTGCACTGCATCATGTCGAAAGTCCTGAGCTAGAACTTTCGATCGGTCAGCAAGTACGGGTAAAGGTCACCGAGATCGATGCCGACAGACGTCGAGTAAGCCTGTCAATAAAGCAGGCTCTCCCAGAGTGGGAGGAACGCTCGACATTTAGTCAGCGACGTACACCTAGCCAGCCGAGACGCAGGGAGTTCCAGCGTGAAGACGAAGCCACAGAGGTTCCGACCTTCGCTGCCGACGCGTCTCTGGAAGCCATCCTCGAAGAACTCAAAGAACGAGGAATTGGTCGCAAGTAGCCAGAAGGTACTTGACACCGAGCACCTCGGTGCTTGGCTTGCGGTGCGGCGTGTGGGGTCTCTTTCTCTCTGTCGTGTGATACTTTCAGAACAGACCGGAAGGGCCAACTGAAATGGGCAAACGATCCCTCGTACTGATTATTGCGCTTGCGCTGGCAGCGGTGTCGGCGTTCTCTGTGTGGCAATACCTGACCACCGTTGAGGACGAGGCGCGCTCCGAGGTGCAGGAAGTCATCGTGTATCGAGCTACTGAGCTTATCGATACCGGCACCAGCGTCGCGGAAGCCGAAGCGCTGATAGTTGAATCGACGGCACTCGTCGAGGCTGTTGTGTTTGAAGGCTCGACGATCGCATGTGACGGTCCCGCTGCCAACTCAGACGCACCGCTTGATGTTTGCGGTCGCAACCCGCGGATTGAATCGGTGTTAGACCCGATCAACGTCGCCGCCGGACCGATTAGCGCCGGACAGCTGGTTACCGCAGACTTG
The DNA here is from genome assembly GCA_024228555.1 of bacterium. Lineage (GTDB taxonomy): Bacteria > Actinomycetota > Acidimicrobiia > Spongiisociales > UBA5794 > JAAETI01. The sequence continues at coordinate 63,472 of JAAETI010000277.1, forward strand.
TTCGTCCCACCGAACTTGCTTTCAGACATCAAGCTCTCTGAGTCAATCCCCGAGGGCAAGGTTGCAATTTCCTTCCGCCCCACGGAAGAATCAACCGTCGGCGGCTTTGTTCGTCCGGGTGACAGGGTGAACCTGATCGCATCGGCTTCTGTCGATCTGACTCAGTCAACCGCTCTTCTCCAAGACCCCGAGCTGCGGACCATTCTCCTCGGCGAGGCAGCTGTTGGTGATGAGAGCACCGGATCGGTAACCGATCCTGAGACCGGTGAGCCCGAGGACGATGCTGTTGCTCGTCTGGCCCAGTCGCTGCCTGGTGCGATTGATTTCACCCAGACCGTCCTCCAGGACGTCGAAGTGCTTGCCGTTGGCCCCGACACCCGACCCAGCCCGATCGGCACAGGCCTTGAGCCTGCCGGGGCGCAGATCGTGGTTCTCGAGGTCACGCCCGAACAGGCAGAAAAGATCGAGTTCGCTCAGCAGTACACCTCGGTGTCTCTCGCCTTGATCCCGAGTGGTGAGAACGCCAGCGGTCAGGACAAGGTCTACAACCCGATCACTTCTGAAGGTGTCATCGTGGACGACCTGTTCACACTGATCGACCGGATCCGAGAACAGTTCGAAGAGGCAGGAGTCCTCCTTGGCAACGGATAGCGGTACCTACTCAGTTCTAATAGTCGACAACGACGACCAGTTCGTCGAGGCGACGCGGACGCTGCTGGAGGGCCATAAGGTCCACACAGCCCGCAATATCAGCGATGCCCAGCGTCGACTGGTAGAAGAGTCGATTGACCTGACCGTCGCCGGTCCCTCGTATGCCCACGAGGCCGGCGTGGTCGAAGTCACCCTGCTCTTCGATGTCCGGGCCGACCTGCCGGTTGTGCTTGTGGCTGAAGCTGTTGACACCAATGTCCTCCGAGCGGCCCTACGGGCGGGCATCAAGGATGTCATCGAGGTTCCGCTGACAACTTCAAAGATCGAAGACGCTTTCGGTCTGGTCGAACAGATCCACAAGCGTGAAGAGGATGGTCCGAAGAAGCGCAAGATTGGCAAGGTCGTAACGATCATGTCGCCAAAGGGCGGCGCCGGCAAGACCATGACAACGGTCAACACGGCGTTGACTCTGGCCGGCTGGGGCGATCCTTCCCGGGTTGTTGTCTTGGACGCCGATCTCCAATTCGGGGACGTGTGTATCTCGTTGCAGATCGACCCCAGACACACGATTGTTGATGTCGCTCGCGATATCGACAAGCTTGATGAGGATCTCCTCGAGAGCCTGCTTGCCCGACATTCATCTGGGATGCGAGTCCTTTCGGCCCCGCTGGAACCGTCGCTCGCCGACGAGGTTTCCACCCAGGTCGTCGTGAAGTCGATCGGCATGCTGAAGCGCATGTTCGACTACATAGTTATCGACACTGCACCGTTCCTTGATGAACCGGTGCTGTCGATTCTGGAACGATCAGACGTCGTGCTGTTGGTGGTCGATATGGACCTGCCAGCCGTCAAGAACGCCAAGCTGGCGCTTGACACACTTCGGCTGATCAAGTTCCCGTTTGAGAAAATGAAGCTGGTATTGAACCGGGTTAACTCCAAGGCCCGCCTTGATATCGGGGAGCTGGAACGCTCGCTCGGTCTCGAGGTGCAGGCGGCCGTCTCGTCGGACAAGCTCGTCCCTCGTGCGGTTAATGAAGGAGAACCAGTCGTCACCCTCTATCCCCGTAGCCGCGTTGCCCGCGACCTGCGTGGGGTGGCTCAGTTGGCGCTTGATGAGAGCGATCAACTCGAAGATGCTGAAGGTGACGCATCGAAGCGCCGATGGTTCAGACAATGAGCCAACGTACAGGAGGGGACAACTCATGAGTCTCGCCGATCGCGTAAAGGCGGCCAAGGCCGCTGAGGTGACCGTCGAGGGTCACCGCGAAGAAATTGTCCAAGAGCTGCGACGCAAGCTCCACTACAAGGTCGTAGAAGGCCTTGGACCAATGCTCTATGACCGCCAGATGAGCGATGCTGAGCTCAAATTGCGGGTCATGGAGATGTTGGAATGGGCGCTGGATCAAGAGGAATCCGTTCCTTTGGCCCGCGCCGATCGTGTGGCCCTCCTCCAGGAGATCGCCGACGACGTCCTCGGTTATGGTCCGATCGATCCATTCCTGTCAGACCCCGATGTGACTGAGGTCATGGTCAACGGGCCGCACCAGGTTTGGGTTGAGAAGGCGGGACGCCTCTCGATTTCGGATACTCGATTTGTGGATGCAACCCACCTCGAGAGGATCATTGAGAAGATTGTTGGCCAGGTTGGCCGTCGTATCGACGAGTCGACCCCGATGGTTGACGCCCGTCTCCCCGACGGCTCTCGTGTCAATGCAGTCATTCACCCGTTGGCAATTGGTGGACCCTTCCTTACCATTCGTAAATTCTCGGCTGATCCATTCACTTCGGACCAGTTGGTTTCGATGGGAGCGTTCTCCGAGCAGGTAGCGGGTTTCCTCCGCCGTTGTGTATACGGTCGTCTCAACGTCATCGTGAGCGGCGGTACTGGCTCCGGTAAGACCACGCTGCTCAACGTTCTGTCCAGCTTCATTCCTGATACCGACCGCATCATCACAGTTGAGGATGCTGCCGAACTCAGGCTGAATCAGATGCACGTGCTTTCGTTGGAGGGTCGTCCCCCTAACATCGAAGGCAAGGGCCGAGTAACGATCCGTGACCTAGTTCGGAATACCTTGCGTATGCGGCCCGACCGCATCGTCGTCGGTGAGGTCCGCGGTGGCGAGGCTTTGGACATGCTCCAGGCTATGAATACCGGTCACGATGGCTCGTTGACGACGGTTCACTCCAACACCCCTCGTGACACCCTCTCTCGTATCGAGACGATGGTGTTGATGGCGGGAATGGATCTGCCGATCCGAGCGATCCGAGAACAGGTTTCATCTGCCGTCGACCTGGTGGTACACCTCAACCGTCTTCGTGACGGCTCGAGGCGGGTCACTCAGGTCACTGAGGTTGTTGGCATGGAGGGTGACGTCATCACCACCCAAGACCTCTTCCTCTTTGACTACGGCATGGGTATGGACGACGAGGGAATGTTCAAGGGACGCCTCAAAGCGACCGGCATTCGCCCTTCGTTCAGTGAGCATCTCACCGATTACGGCATCAACCTGCCTGCGGAGTTGTTCGCCCCTGAACCATTTGTTGGCCGGTAGATCATGCGACGTTTGCTCATAACCGCCTTGCTTGCCATAGCAATGTTGTCGCTGGCCGCCTCGCCGGCTTTGGCGCAGAGTTCTGGTTCGAGTGGCAAGAGCTCTCTGTTGGTCCTGATCGGGGCGATCGGCGCCGGTATCGCGTTGTTCCTCTTCATCCTGATTCTCTTCGGACCAAATACGTCCATCGAACGAGATCTTCAGGGTCGTCTGGGTGCCTACACAGGTGAAGATGAGGATCAGGGCCGGCTGTCAAAGATCCCGTTGCTGCGGCGGTTCGTGGTTGGTGCGGAAGACATCGCACGTGACAGGGGATTCATCCACCAGATCGAGACCGCTCTCGACCAAGCCAACATGCCGTTGCGCCCTGGTGAGGCGATTGCAGGGATCATCGGTCTGTCGGCCGTCGTCGGACTCTTGGTCATGGTGTTCATGCGGAACCCGATCTGGGGTGCGGTTAGCGGTGGACTGATTCTCGGGGTAAGTGTCGTGATGGTGCAGGGCATTGCCTCCCGTCACAAGACCAAGTTCGAGAACCAATTGCCGGACACTCTCAACCTTCTTTCGACCTCTCTGCGTTCCGGGTACTCGCTGCTGCAAGCAGTGGAGGCTGTTGCCGCAGAAGCTCCAGAGCCGACGGCTCGGGAGTTTGGAAGAGCAATGAACGAGACGCGGCTCGGCCGCTCGCCTGTGGTCGCCCTCAAGCAGGTCGCCGACCGAATGGAGTCCCTGGACTTCGATTGGGCTGTCCTCGCCATCAGCATCCAACGCGAGGTCGGGGGAAACCTTGCCGAGGTTCTGCAGACCGCTGCCGACACAATGCTGCAGCGCAACCGGCTCCGTCGTGAGATGAAGGCGCTTACCGCTGAGGGACGCGTATCTGCATACGTGCTCGGAGCACTACCGGTTTTGCTCTTCATGTTCCTGTTTTTCTCCAGACGTGACTACCTGCAGCCGATGCTCGATTCCACCATGGGGCTGATTGCCCTCGGGGGAGCCGTGTTCATGCTGATGGTGGGAATCTTCTGGTTGTCCAAGATTGTGAAGGTGGATGTCTAATGGACCAGGCACTATTTGCTGCAATTGCCGTTGGCGTGACCATCGGCGCAGCCGCCATCTTCATCGGCGGCGGTGTTATTCAGGCGCGGGCGAGTGCTTCGCGGCGTCTCGCCGGTCTCCGGGAGTCGCGGTCCGAAGTCCTAGACAAGGGTTTCTCTGAACGCGCGGTTGCCCCCATGTTCCAAGGCGTGGGTCGTCTTTTCATGCGCTATACACCACAGGGGTGGGGGGCGCGTGTCGAGAAGCGATTGATGATCGCTGGCTGGCTGCCCCGTGTTGATGGGAGCTCGTGGGCCGCAATCCGCGTCTTGTGCGCAGTCCTCGGTGTCCTCCTTGCCTTCTTTGTCCAGGGTCAACTCACCGGTACAACGCGGCTCGTTGCAACAATCGGGGCGCTGATGTTGGGTGTGCTGGGTCCAGAGGCAATCCTCAGCAGGCGTGTGGATGAGCGGAAGCAGAATATGGAGCGGGACCTCCCCGACGTTATCGATCTCCTCGTGATCAGCGTTGAGGCCGGTCTTGGCTTTGAGGGTGCGTTGGGACGAGTCGTCCAGAACGTGCCTGGGGAGCTCAGCGATGAGTTCTCGAGGATGCTCCAAGAGACACGGGTCGGCGTTAGTCGCAACCGGGCACTGCGTTCGCTTGCCGAACGTACCGACGTCGATGATCTCAACACGTTCATCATGGCGCTCACCCAGGCGGACGCCTTTGGTGTCTCGATCTCGAGAATGTTGCGGGTCCAAGCCGACGAGATGCGGATACGCCGTCGTCTCAGGGCGCAGGAGCGTGCGTTTGCGGCACCGGTCAAGATGACCTTCCCGTTGGTGCTTTGCATCTTCCCTGGGATTTTCACGGTGCTGTTGGGACCAGCTGCAATTCAGATCTCCGAAACCATTCTGTAGGTCCGCGTGAAGCGGCTCCGGGTTTCCCACCTGCGGTTTTTTGTACCGTTCATCCTGCTTGCGTGGCGGGCGTCTCTGCCGATCGGCGATAACTCGTTCCTGTGGCATGTCCGTGCCGGCACGCTGCAACTTGATCAGGGCAACGTGCTCACGACAGATGTGTTTTCCTTCACGGCAGCGGGGGAGGCGTGGCGAACTCAATCCTGGCTTGCCGAGCTTGGCTACGGGTGGCTGGAGAACCTGACAGGTGGTATCGGCTGGGTTCCCGCAATGAAGTTCCTGGCCATGTCGCTGACTGTCGCGCTGCTTGCCCTTGTGGTACACAATGTCGCTGGCCGCCGTAGTGGTGTGACCTTGGCCGGCCTGCTGCTTCTGGTGTGGCAGGCAGCTCCATTTGGTATAGCTCGCCCCGCACTCCTTGGGTTTGTGTTGCTCGCTTCTGTGGTCGCCTTCTCCCATCTGGAGAGACGTCCGCTGTGGCTGCTACCGCTTCTGTTCTGGTTCTGGGCATCAGTGCATGGCATGTTTGTGGTCGGTCTCGGCTACTTGTTCCTGGATGCGATGCGGAGGCGTTCGCGGCGCCAGGTGGTTGCGGTTGTGATATCGGGTGTAGCCACCGCTTTCACGGCTCACGGGTTGGGTGCGTGGTGGATCTTGCTGCAATTTGGTCGGAGCCGAGGCGCGCTAGATCTGATTCGGGAATGGCTTCCTCCCGATTTCTCGAATCCGTTCTTGCTACCTCTGCTGGTTGTCATCATCGGGATCATGGTGGCGGGGACTCTAGGTCGGCTCTCTCCAGACGATCTCTGGATCATGGTGCCCTTCGTCGCATTCGGTCTTCTCGCAGAGCGCAACGTGTGGCCCGCGGTGATTGTTCTGGTGCCGCTGGCCGCGGTCGCCTTCAACAAAGGTCCAGCTGAACCGCGAGCACTCCGGCCTGAGCCGGTTGTCGTGAACTGGGTCATCGCAGCCCTGCTTATCGCGGTCGCTTTCGTTGGGCTCTCCCAGGAAGCGACTTTGAATGAGGATCGTTTCCCGGTCGCGGCAGCTGTTGCCGCTCTCGAACCCGGTCCACTGTTCAACGGCAGTGCAGTAGGCGGATTCCTTATCTATGACGACTGGCCGGAACACCACGTGTTCATCGACGACCGTGCCGAGTTGTACGGTGAGGCAGGCTTCCAGAGGTTCCAGGACCTGAAGTCGGGGATCGGTGTCCATGAGACGTTTGCGGAGCTTGACATCCAGCAGGCCATAATCAACGTGGAGTGGCCCCTTGTTGGGCATCTCGAGCTCTTGGGGTGGCAGTACGGCTACGAGGACGAGTTCTTCGTTGTGATGAGCCAGTCATAGCAAATGTCACCACCGTACGAACGTGAGAAGAGGGGAGCCGTTGGCTCCCCTTACAGATGATTTTGGCTTTGGTGACTAGAGAGTCGCTGCGATCTCGCTGAAGTTCTCGGAGACCGATGTACCGAGTGCCGTAGGCGCAATGATAGCGACGACGGCGATGAGGGCGACCAACAGCGCGTACTCGACGAGCCTGGCGTCATCTTCTTTGCGGAAACGAGTCATGGCTCTTTGTCTACCTTGGCAGGGTGATCCACTACGTGATCTATGTGCGAATTGAGTTTCATCTTCATAGGCCGTTCGATCTATCTGGCCACGGTGAGTGGCGGCCAGGGGCACAGGAAAGGGGCCCCTGAAGGGGCCCCTTTCCTTGTTAGGAGTTCCGCAGCCCTACAGGGTGGCGGCGATCTCGCTGAAGTTCTCGGAGACGGATGTTCCGACGGCGGTGATGGCGATCAAAGCCACGATGGCGATGAGGGCGACCAACAGTGCGTACTCGACGAGGCTGGCGCCTTCTTCGTCGCGGAAACGGGTCTCAAGTGCAGTCCAG
>JAAETI010000278.1 GCA_024228555.1 bacterium
GATGGGTGTCAAGATCACTCCGGCAGAGATGCAGGAGCTGGTCATCACGAAAGACGACGCATTGCCGGGAGTGATTCTCGCGCGGCCCCTTACTTCTTCCCGCTCGGGTCACCCTCTTCCCAGGGTGGTGTAAAGGTCTCGTCATTCTGAGACTGAGCCTTCCGTTCCTTCTGTGGCACTTCGATGAGGAAGACCGTGATACCGACGGGATCTTGGCGGCGCCGCTGGTAGATTAAGTGGATGGGGTCGCCGCGCTTGAGTCCGACAGTCTCGGCTGGGCTCTTTGGGATGACGGCATGAACCCTGGCGCCGGGTCCCAAGAACTCCGGTGCGATTTAGATCCCCATCCAAGCACGGTGAAGGATCTCACCCTCTTGCATGCGCTCGAGCACCCGAACAGACTCTCACTCGCTGGAGAGCGATGTTCTCCAGGCTGAGTCGGGCTGGAGGTAAGCGACGAGGGCGCTAACGGAGGTGGGGCCCGATCGGGTGCGATTCAGGCATGAGTCGCGGCATGCTGAGATCCTCCTCGGTATGCGTGCCTTGTTGCGTCGGGTGGAGACCAGGCAAGGTCCGCAAGACGTTAATCTGGGAGGAGGCTAGTTGGCGGCGCGGCCTAGGGATTATCCCATTCTCAAGAAATGGGGCTGACAGAGTCCCATGTCGAGGGGTCAAAGACCTGACCATCCCTCGAAGTAGTCTCCGCACCACGGCTTGCAGGTCCTCGACATACCGTCCAACACCTGGGCCTGTTAGTGGGGACCAAGTCGCAGTGCAGAATCAGACCTCTGAACGCGGAGCATCCCACCCGTCCTGCGTCTCGGAACACAGAGGAGTCGCTTCCGGCGCCACTCAGCGTACTGTCTGTGTCGAAATATGGTTCGACAGCCTCACCCTCTGCGTATTCGCCTCAATCTCAAAGGTCTGCAGGTAGAACGTAACGCCGAGCGTGTTCGTAGCATTCGGAAGGGGCACTGTCAGTTGCGAAGCGGGCTCAGTGCCGCCAGCGCTCACTTGCGCGCTGCCAATCCAGAA
>JAAETI010000279.1 GCA_024228555.1 bacterium
GATATTCGAAAAGACGCTCTGCATATGACTTGGCGTCGCCGGATAGTTTGACAGCCAAAGGCAATCCAGTACCAACGAGAGCTATGCCCGAAAGTTGGTGACGGCGTGGTCAGGCGGCGAATTGGATTTGCTTGATACCGTCCTTGAACGTCACTCCTTGGATGACCTCGGCGAGGTGGTTTGATCCATCGAGCCTGCGCCATTTCTTCCTGGCGCTCAACAGCAGTTTGAAGACCATGGCGAGCGCGGTCTTGCGACTGAGGCAGCCCTTGGTCTTGGTGGTCCTGAGCCGCACCGTGGCGAAGGTGCTTTCGATGGGATTGGTCGAGCGCACGTGCTTCCAGTGTTCGGCCGGGAAGCCGTAGAAGGTGAGCAGGCGGTCGCGGTCCCTGGTCAGGCATTCGACGGCCTTGTCGTACTTGGCGCCATAGGCGTCGATGAAGAAGTCGAAGGCGTTCTCGGCATCGGCCCTGGTTTCCGCCATCCAGATGTCCTGAAGATGGCCTTTGGCCTTGCCCTGCAGGCTCTTGGGCAGTTTGTTGAGGACGTTGGCGGTCTTGTGGACCCAGCACCGCTGCTCGGCGGTTTGGCCGTAGACCTGTCGCAACGCCTTCCAGAAGCCGAGCGCGCCGTCGCCGGTGGCGAGTTGCGGCGCAACCTCGAGGCCGCGGCGCTTGAGATCGAGGAGCAGCTCGAGCCAACTTTGGCTGCTCTCCCGATAACCGTCGCTCAAGCCGACGATGTCCTTGTTGCCGATCTCGTCGGCGCCGACGATCACCAGCAGGCATTGCTTGTCGTGCTCGAGCCGTGGTGAGAAGTAGATGCCGTCGGCCCAGAAGTAGACATAGCGCCGGGCCGAGAGATCGCGGCGCGTCCAACGTTCATACTCGTCGGCCCAGAGCGACTTCAGCCGGGCGATGGTGGTCGCCGACAGGCCCGGGGCGTCGGGACCCAGCAGGGCGGCCAACGCCTCGCCGAAATCGCCCGTCGAAATGCCCTTGAGATATAGCCAGGGCAGAAGTTCCTCGACCGACTTGGCGCGCCGCAGATAGGGCGGCAGGATCGAAGACCTGAAGCGGATGCGGCTACCGCCGACATCGGGGGATCGATCGCGGATGCGCGGCCGGCGCACGGCAACCGCGCCGATCCCGGTCTGAACATCGCGCTCCGGCATGTGACCGTGACGCACGATACGGCGGTGCCCGGCATCGTCGACGAGCTCGGCATGGGCAGCGATGAAATCTTCCACCTCCGCCTCCACCGCCTCAGCCAACAGCCGGCGGGCGCCCGCACGCAGCACCTCCGTCAGCGGATCCGAAATCTCACCTGGATGGGAAAACGAAACAACTCTATCTTCGTACATGGCGTATCCTTCCTTCTTGGAAATCGGCGACCTCAACATCGCCAGGATACGCCGCCTCTACATCACGCCATCACCAAGATTCGGTTATA
>JAAETI010000280.1 GCA_024228555.1 bacterium
CCATGTCTTCGGCTGCCTAGCCGACCATGTCTTCGGCGAGGGCAACCAGAGTGCTCACGGCAAATCCAGTCCCACCCTTGGAGATATAGCCATCCGGCTTGTCAAGACGTGCCGGACCGGCAATATCGAGATGCACCCACGGGTGATCGTCGGTGAACTCCTGCAGGAACAAGGCGGCAGTGATAGCTCCCCCGTACCGGGTGCCGATGTTCTTGAGGTCAGCGATCGGCGAATCGAGCATCGTGCGATAGTCCTGCTCGACCGGCATCCTCCACACCTTCTCGCCGGCGCGGCGAGCCGCTGCTTCAACCTGAGCTGCCGCATCATCGTCTGATGAGAACAGGCCGGCGATCTTCGGGCCAAGCGCTACCACACACGCCCCGGTGAGGGTGGCGATGTCGATCATGAGGTCGGGCTTGTCCTCAGCCGCCAGCGCCAAGCCATCTGCAAGCACCAGCCGACCCTCTGCATCGGTGTTGAGCACCTCTACCGTCTTGCCATTGCGTGCCGTAAAAACATCGCCGGGGCGCTGGGCGGCGCCACCGGTCATGTTCTCGGTGAGCGGGGTGATCGCGGTCACATTGACCTTCAGGCCGAGGGTGGCGATCGCCTGCACGGCTCCAAACACGGTGGCTGCGCCGGACATGTCGGTCTTCATGGTCTCCATACCGGCAGCAGGTTTGATCGACAGCCCGCCACTGTCGAAGACAATTCCCTTGCCGACGAGCGCAAGCGACTTCTCAGCGCCCTCCGGTCGATACTTCATTACGACCATCCGTGGTGGATTGGTTGCACCCAAAGCAACCGCATAAAGCCCGCCAAAACCCTCAGCAGCGATCTCGTCACGGTCATAAACCGTGATGTCAATCCCGTGCTCTGCAGCCATCTCAACTGCGAGATCCGCAAGCACCTCAGGCTTCTTGCCACCTGCAGGCTCATTGACAAGGTCCCGAGCCAAAGCAACAGCCTCCGCCACGGTACGGCCATGGTCAATCTCGCTGGCCTCAATATCGCCGACCAGCAACAACGATGTCGTCTTGGAGAGTTTCGGATCAGACAGGTACTTGCCAAACTTGTACTGACCAAGCACGAAGCCGTAGGTGACTGCTTCAGCGGCACCGTCGATCTCGACCTGGCTCAACGTGGTGGCAACCTGCTCGTATCGCATGGCAGCCCGCCCCACAACGCCTGCAGCCTTGCGCAACTCATCGATATCGGCCTCTTCGCCAAGACCGACGAACATGACCCTGGCGAAGCCGCCCGCACCGGGCACCGCGGCCGTTTGCCCGGACTTGCCGGTGAAGTCAAGGCCGTCGAGGTAGGGCTCGAGCCACCCACCGAGTTCCTCGGCCACCGCTTCTGCCCCTGGGCCCCAAGCTCGGTCTTTGAATACCGGCAGCACGAGGAGATCCCCGCTTGCCTCCTGCAGATCTGACGCGACACTGATTTCCATCAAGGATTCGTCTCCTCTTTGCTAGTAGTCCAAGTCTCTTCAGCGGCTCGGGCCAGCATGAAGAGATAATCCGTAAGTCGGTTTAGGTAGGGCAACACAAAGCTCTCTTCGTAGCCGCCGCCGCGGGCGTGCGCTACCGCTTTGCGCTCGGCGCGCCGCGCCGTTGCTCTGGCGAGATCGAGCGCGGCCCCCAGTCGATTTCCGCCGGGAACCAGGAATGCCTCGGGGGTCCCTTGCTCATCATCGATCCGATCGATGGCTGCTTCGAGATCAGAGACCATTGCCGCGGTGACCTTGCTTTCGCCGGCGACAAGCTTGTGGTGGTTCTCCGGAGCGGTCGCCAATTCGGCGGACAACACGAACAGGCTGCGCTGGAGACGAAGGAGTTCGTCGTTCAGATCGGAACCCGGTTCGGTCTCGGCCCGAGCCAAACCTAGGCAAGCTCCGGTTTCGTCGACATCCCCATAGGCTTCCGGCCCGGTCGAATCCTTGGGAACCCGTCCCCCGTAGAACAACCCTGTGGTCCCGTCGTCGCCTTTGCGTGTGTAAATCCTCACTCGGCGATCCTACAGACCCGCAACCAGCAGTCGGTCAAACACGACGACACCATAGGTTGTCAGCACACCTAGGCAGAAAAGCCCCGTCGCCGCCATCGCACCGGAGCAGCCTTGCTCCTTCAGTGAGAACCAGGCTGCTGCCACCAGCAGCGCAGTCATTGAGGCAAGCGCCACCAACGCCCCGATCATCACCGAATCACCAGCACCGAATGCCCCAAGAGCTGCAACCACCGCAAGATCGAGAGCCAACCCGGCGCCTGCCGCGAGTGCGAGTCTTTGCAGGGCCCACCGGGGCAACCTCGGGTTGACGAGGAGCCAGTGACCAAGCAACATCTCACTCGTCATGGCACCAAGCTATCCGAGCCAGGAACCGAGGGTGGCAGCAACCTGAGGAGCGGTGATCCCATAGTGCTCAGCCAGCACAGCAGCAGGTGCCGAAGCTCCGAACTGGTCAATCCCGATCGACAAACCGTCGTTGCCGACGATGTCGCCCCATCCGTAGGTGACGCCAGCCTCTAGCGACGCCATCGGTAGACCGCTGCCGAGCACCCCGGAGCGATAGTCCGCATCCTGCGCTCGAAATGCCTCAACACAGGGCATCGAAACGACCCGGACCGACTTGCCCTCGCCTGCCAAGATCTCGGCAGCCTCGATAGCAGTTGCAACTTCGGAGCCGGTTGCGACAAGCACCGCGTCATCGCCATTGCGCACCAAGTAGCCACCCTTGTCGACAGGAACCCTTTGGGTGTCGCCAGTGGGAACACCCTGCCTGGTGAGAATCAGTGCGGTTGGTCCGTCAGTCCGGTTGAGCGCAAGCTCCCACGCACCGGCAACCTCGGCTGCCGTGCCGGGTCGCACCACCCACAGATTGGGGATGGCCCGCAGCGCCGATACATGCTCGACGGATTGGTGGGTGGGACCGTCCTCACCGAGGAACACCGAGTCATGGGTGTATACCCACACACTGGGGATACCCATGAGTGCCCCCAGCCGGACTGCACCCCGCATGTAGTCAGAGAAGGTAAGGAAGGTCCCGCCGTACGCCCGCATTCCACCATGAACAGTGATGCCGTTCACGATCGAACCCATGGCGTGCTCCCGCACTCCGAACCGGAGGTTCCTGCCGGTTCGATCGTTTGCCGAGAAGTCCCCCGACGATTTGATGAGCGTGTTGTTGGACGAAGCCAGGTCTGCAGACCCACCGATCAGATCGGGCCGATCGTCGGCGATGCTGTTGATCACGGCTCCCGAGATGGCCCGCGTCGCAACCTTGGAACCATCGTCGTATTCCGGGACCGCGATTCTGATTGGGGTTGCATCGAAGTGCTGCTTCCACGCAGCGGACAGCTGTGAATCGCTTGCCAGCTTCATCTCGAGAATGCGTTGCCACTCAGAAGCTTCGTGACGGCGGTCGTCCAATGCCTTGGTGAAGAACGAGTACACCTCGTTGGGGACGTGGAACGGCTCGTACTCCCAACCCATCTTCTCCTTCACGGCTTTGATCTCATCAGCCCCGAGAGGCGAGCCGTGGGCTGCCGCGGTGTCTTGCTTGGCTGGGCTCCCATATCCGATGTGGGTCTTGCAAGCAATAAGCGTTGGCCTGCTGTCGTCTGCAATACCGGCCGCAATGGCCTCGCCAACAGCGGCCCGATCATGACCGTCGACGGACAGAGTCTGCCATCCATAGGCGTCGAAGCGCTTCACCGCGTCCTCGCTGTAGGACCAGTCGGTGGGACCAACCAGAGTGATGCCGTTGTCGTCATAGAGATAGATGAGCTTGCCGAGACCGAGGTGACCGGCCAGTGAGGCGGCTTCCGAGGCGACTCCCTCCATCAGGTCCCCATCGGAGACAAACCCGTAGGTCCGGTGATTGATCAGGTCGCTGCCAAAGCGATCGGCGAGTTTGGTCTCGGCGATGGCCATGCCGATGCCTGTGGCAAATCCCTGGCCGAGTGGGCCGGTGGTGAGCTCGATTCCCTGCTCGAGCTCCAGTTCGGGATGGCCAGGAGTTGCCGAACCCAATTGCCGGAACTGCTTGATGTCCTCAATGGTGATTGGGAACCCTGCGAGGTGAAGCATCGAATACAAGAGCATCGAGGCATGGCCAGCCGAAAGAACGAATCGATCTCTGTTCTCCCATGTTGGGTTCTGCGGGTCGACCCGCAAGAACTTGCTCCACAGCACGACGGCCATATCGGCCATGCCCATCGGGGCGCCCGGATGACCGGAGTTGGCCTGCTGTACGGCGTCGATCGACAGCGTTCTTATGGTGTCTGCAGCTAGCTGCTCGATGTCCTTTTCCACGATTCCTCCATGGGCAATCTCGGTCTGGCAAGGGTAGCCACTGGCGAGCGTTGATCACCAAAGCCCCGCACTACTTCCCGACGGTCTAGCCAACAACGGCGATGCGCCGCGACGATCGGTTCATCCGGTCCACACCGTTTTCGGTGCAGACGACGATGTCTTCGATCCGAACCCCAAACTCTCCCGGAAGGTAGACCCCAGGCTCGATGGAGAATGCCATTCCGGGCTGCAAGACCTGGCCATTTCCTTCGACGATATACGGGTCTTCATGGGTGTCCAGGCCGATGCCGTGGCCGGTGCGGTGGATGAAGAATTCACTGTATCCGGAATCGGTGATGACACGTCGGGCCGCCCGATCGACATCCTGCGCCGCAACGCCGGGTCGCGCTGTGACAATCGCGGCCTTCTGCGCAGCCCGTACCACCTCGTGGACCTCCATGTACCTGGCGGACGGCTCACCGACGTGGAAGTTGCGCGTCGTGTCAGATCCGTAGCCACCCACGGTTCCCCCAAAGTCGATGACAATGCCATCGCCCTCACCGATGACGCGCTCCCCCGGCTCGTGATGTGGTGAAGCTCCGTTCGGACCGGAGGCGACGATCGCAAACTCGGCGACGTCGGTGCCGTTGGCTTCCAGCATCTCACTCACCTCGCGGGACACCACAGCCTCGGCCTTCCCGGCAAACGTGTGCTGAGCTAGCAAGCCCGCAACAACGTCTGCTGAGGCACCGGCGCGGCGCAGCAATTCGATCTCTGCAGGTTCCTTGATCACCCGCAGCGCCTCAGTCAACGGCCGCGCCGAGCGAAAGGCAGTGTGGGGCAGGGCCCGCTGTAGCTCCAACAGGAACACCGACCACGTCTGGTCACCGATCATTGCCTTGCCGGCACCGCCAACGAGACCGGCGACGATCTCAATGACGTCTTCGGTCTCACCCCATGGCTGCACCGTGAAGACGCCGGGAACTCGATCGACCCGTGGCGCTTCGAGCTCGGGGACTACCAGCACTGGATCGCCTTCTCTTGGCACCACCGCGATCGTGAGACGCTCCAGGGGCATCGCCTCATACCCGGTCAGGTACGGGAGGTCGGACCCTACGGAGACCAGGAGAACATCGATGTCGCTACCGGTCAGCTCCCGGCGGGCTTGGTCCATGCGTGCGGCGTAGTCGAACCCACTCATTGCAGTGCGTTCTCCAGTGATTCTCGAGCGTGATAGGACGAACGGACCAGCGGGCCCGACTCTACATGGGAGAGGCCGAGCACTTCGCCCTCCGCGGCGTACCTGCCGAACTCGTCAGGATGAACGTAGCGATGGACTGGGCGATGGCGAGGAGTGGGACGGAGGTATTGCCCGATTGTCACGAGGTCGACACCAACCGCACGAAGGTCGGCAAGCGTCGAGATAATCTCGGCCTCAGTCTCCCCCATCCCGACGATGAGACCCGACTTGACCGTGGCGGCCGGGTTGATCCACTTCGCTCTTGCCAGCAGCGCAAGGGAACGCCCGTAGTTGGCGGCGGTACGGACGTCACGTTGGAGCCGGAGCACTGTTTCGGTGTTGTGGTTGAGAACGGCCGGCTTGGCGAGCATCACGGTCTCCAGCGCCTCCAGGTCTCCTTTGAAGTCGGGGATGAGCACCTCAACATCGCAATCGGGGACCAGCTCTCGAATACGGGAAATCGTGTCGGCGAATACCTCCGAACCGCCATCATCCAGGTCGTCACGGTTTACCGAGGTGAGGACAGCATGCTTGAGCTCCATCGCCGCCACCGCTTCGGCAGCTCGTAGCGGTTCTTCGATATCGACCTCACCGGGTCTACCCGTTTGCACGTCACAGAACGCACAAGCTCTGGTGCACTTGTCCCCGAGCAGCATCAACGTGCCCGTGCCCTGTGACCAGCACTCGTAGATATTGGGGCAGCCGGCCTCCTCACAGACGGTGTTGAGCTCCTTCTTGCGCATCAATCTGCGCAGCCCCCGGTAGCCATCTGACGAGATATCGGCCTTGATGCGCATCCACTCGGGGCGAACCGGTTCATCAGGAAGCAAACCGTTGATCGTGATGGGCACCTCATTCGCATTGCGTCCTGAGAAGACACCCGCCGCCACCATTGCATCCACAGCGAACGGCTCGCGGCCGGCGCCGCGAGCAAATGCACCAAGTTGGACCTCGGTCTCGTCGTGGCCAAAAGCCGCGGCGATTCTGGGTCCGACCGCATCGACCACCTCTTCCAGGCTGACCGCTCGACCCAGCACCTCCGACAGTGAGGTCACCTCCCTGTCGGCGATGCCGCAGGGAACGATCCTGCCGAAGTACTCGAGATCGGGTTCGACGTTTATCGCAAATCCGTGCATCGATGTCCCACGGGCAACCCGCACGCCGATTGCGGCGATCTTGCCGCGATGGGTCCAAACGCCGGTGAGGCCATCCTCTGCCCATGCTTCCACACCGAGATCGCCGAGCACCCCGATGATTGCCTCCTCGATGCGACGTACATGGCCCACCATGTCAAAGCCCTTGGGCAGCCGCGGAACTGTGAAGACCGGGTAGCCGACCAACTGGCCGGGTCCGTGATAGGTGATGTCGCCGCCGCGGTCGACGTGGTGCATCTCCGCTCCAATCGCAGGCAAGTCATCTTCTTCGATCAGAAGGTTTGAGCCGTCGCCGTTGCGACCAACCGTGTACGTATGCGGGTGCTCGAGCAACAACAGATAGTCGTCGCTGCTCCGTCCGCCGACCCGACCTTCCCAGAACGCCTTCTGCAAATCCCACGCCTCGGCATAGGGAAGACGCCCAAACCATCGGATTCGCAGCCGACCAGCCTCATGGCCAGCAGGAATCGTCACGCCAGTTCCTGATCCCAGTCCCAGGTCTCCAGGTTCTCTTTGATCCGACGGAGGAACAAGACTGCGGTGGAGCCGTCAAACACGCGGTGATCCCAGGTCAAGCCGAGATACCCGATGTGGCGAATCGCAATGGCATCGGAGCCGTCTGGCTGGGTAACAACCGCTGGCCGCTTGGTCACGGTATCGGTCGACAGAATCGCAACATTCGGGATGTTGATGATGGGGGCCGACATGAACGAGCCAAACGGGCCGGGATTGGTGATGGTGAAGGTGCTGCCAGACAAGTCGTCAAGCCCTAGCTTCCCGCCACGTGCCTTGTCGGCAACGCCACGAATCCCTCTCGCCAGACCGGCGAGACTCAACCCGTCGGCACCTGGCATGTTCATGACTACGAGGCCGCCCTCGTTCAGGTCGACGGCAATGCCCAGCCCGACTGCAGAGTGGAAGGACTGGGTTCCGTTCTCGAGATCAAACGAGCTATTCACCACGGGATAGACACCGAGTGCATCAATAGTCGCTCGGGCGATGAACGGCATATAGGTCAGCGAGTAGCCCTCACGACTCTTCCATCCAGCCTTGTGCAGCTGGCGGACCCGCTCAACTCGCTCGTAGTCAACCTCGACAGAGGTCCACACATGCGCTGCGGTCCGCTTGGCGTTGAGCATGTTCTCTGCAATCACCTTGCGCAACCGCGGCATCTGCTCGACCCGGTCCGGCCCAACTGCGACAGGCTCCTCCTCCTCCTCTGGCTCCGAGGGTGCGGCGGATGCCGGGGCTTCTGGCTCGGCGGCAACCGGTGCCGCGGCTGGAGCTGGCGATGGTGCAGGAGCGGGCGCCGGGGGCGGAGCCGGCGTTGGTGCCGGTGCGGGCTCGAAGGTGACCTCGGCTGTTGGAGCCGCAGGGGGAGGCGGTGGGGTAACCCCGGCCGTCTGGGCGTCCAGATATCGGCTCACATCCTTGCGAGTGATCCGGCCACCATCCCCGGTCCCGGGGACCAAGTTGAGATCGATGTTGTTCTCGGCGGCGAGTTTGCGCACAACGGGCGACAACACCGACCGTTTCGGTGCGTCCTCTCCACCTGGTGCCAACTCGGGAGGAGGTGTTGCTTCAGTCACCGGGGTGGGTGCAGGCGCCGGAGCGGGAGGTGGCGCTGGTGCCGGATCAGGCGTTGGTGCCGGATCAGGCGTTGGTGCCGGGTCGGGGGCTGGGGCAGCTTCCGCAACGGGTAGCTCAGTCTCTACCGAAGACGCTGCAGCCGCGACTGGTGCTGCGGCATCCCCGGCGTCCTCGCCCTCGTCACCGATGACCACCAACGGCGTACCCACACTGACGGTTTCGCCCTCGGAAACGAGGATGTCGAGCACAATGCCGGCCACCGGAGATGGAACCTCCGTATCGACCTTGTCGGTTGAGATTTCGAGTAACACCTCGTCTGCCGCAATCGCTTCACCGGGCTTTTTCGCCCAGCTGAGAATGGTGCCTTCAGTAATCGTCTCGCCAAGTTGTGGCATGGTGACAGTGGTAGCCATTAACGCTTTCCTCTCGTCCTCAGTGCAGGCTGCGACCGGCTGCCGAGAGCAACGTCTCGCCGATAGCTTCCGAAATAGTTGGATGGGCATGGATGTACGCGGCAGCTTCTGCCGGGAGGGCCTCCCAAGCGACGGCGTACATGAGTTCGTGAATGAGCTCCCCCGCCGATGGACCGACAACGGTGGCACCAAGAATCGGACCGTCGACCTCGGTGACAATCTTGACGAGACCGCCGACTTCGCCCTGGATAATCGCACGGCCAACGCCACGCATCCCGTGGTCGTAGACCTCGACCTCGTAGCCGGCGTCGCGTGCGGCCGCCTCGGTCAGCCCCACCGAAGCAACCTCCGGGTCGGTGTAAACAACGAGCGGGATGGCGCGATAGTCGACAGGAGCGACGTCCCCAGTGGCGATGTGGGTGATTGCAGCAATCCCCTCGGCGAATCCGGCATGGGCCAGCTGCGGGGTCCCCGCAACGATGTCCCCAACCGCATAGATGTGCGGTTCATCGGTCATCATTGTTGTCAGGTCGACATGCACAAATCCGCGGTCGACACGTACCTTGGTGGTCTCCAACCCGAGGTCGTCCGTCACTGCCGCTCTGCCCACCGCAACAAGCACCTTGTCGACTTCGACATAGTCGCCCTCAAATGGCACCACGACACGATCCTCGTGGACCTCAGCGGGGCCAACACCAACGCCGGTTCGGACCTTGATGCCCTTCTTCTTCATCTCACGGGCCAGAGACTTGCCTGCCTCAGGCTCGGCTTCCGGGACAACCTGGGCCATCATCTCAAAGAGGTGCACCTCGGTGCCGATTGATCCGAGGATCAAAGCGAACTCGCTTCCGATCGCACCTGCGCCGACGATGGCAACACGATTCGGCCGCTCCGTCCAGTCGAGCGCTTCTCTGCTGGAAACGACCCGGTTGCCGTCAAACTCGTAGCCGGGAATCGAACGGGGTTTGGATCCGGTGGCCAGGATGACGTTGCGGGCCTCGAGCCTCTTCAATGCGCCATCTTTGCCCGTGACCTCAACGCCACCGTCCGCAAGCCGGCCGTAGCCTTCCACGACTTCAACATTGCGTTGCTTGAGCAAACCGCCGAGACCTCTAACCAGACCGTCAACAATGCCATTCTTCCGATTCAGCGCCGCTCCCCAGTCGAGCGTTGGTTCCCCAACGTTGACACCGAAGTCGCTGGCCTTTTTGGCGTGGGCGAATACCTCTGCGGTCTTGAGCCATGCCTTGGCGGGTATACAGCCACGCAGGAGGCAAGTCCCGCCAATCCGCTCCTTCTCGACCAAAGCAACACTCAAACCGAAGTTGTGGGCGTACAGCGCAGCCGCATAGCCACCAGGTCCGCCACCAATGATTACGACGTCGTACACCATGCCTCCGCAGGGAATTTCGGGTCCAGACTGAGCCTAGTGCCTTGGCGAATCAGAAAGAGCAGACAGTGGCAGCCGCACCCCGCAACCAGAAGGGACATCTATCCTGCCTCTGATGCAGACTCGATACCTCCTGGTTGCCTCTCTCGCTACCGGCCTTGTGATACTGATCGCAGCCGCGGTATGGGTGGCGACCCGACTGTGACTTCGATCACCGTTGACTCCTCGGTCGAGTTGGAAGCACGTTGGGACATCCCTGCGACTGTCGAACGTGGCGTTGTGCTGTGTCACCCCCATCCGCTCCACGGTGGCACCATGAATGTGCCGCTGCTGGAAGCCATAACCAAGGATCTGGTGGACCGTTCTGTTGCGGTTCTGCGGTTCAATTTCCGGGGCGTTGGCCGTTCGACGGGTGCACATGACAGCGGTCTGGCGGAGATCGACGACGTCGCCGCCGCGGCCACCCACGCAGAGGAAACCTATCCGGATCTCGATTTTGGCGTTGCCGGCTGGTCGTTTGGGGCAGGTGTGGCGCTGCGTTGGCACGCCAGGGACCGCTCCGACCACAACTACGTGGGCATCGCACCGGGCATCGGCAAAGAAGCCGGTCAGCGTTTGCCCGAGCCGGAGTCGCTCCAGCCCGCCAATCGCACGTTCATCATCGGCGATCGAGACCAGCTGGTCCCGGTCGCCGCTGTCGTCGACTACGCCGAACGAGCACAAGCGACTTTGCATGTGTTGCAGGGCAGTGATCACTTCTTCTACTTCCGCGAGCAGAAGGTTGCCTGCCTGCTTGCAGCAGGGTTGGGGATACCGGTTCCCGTAGATCAGATACGGTCAGCGTGCGAGTAGAGCAGTGACATTGTCGACCAGGACCGCCCTGGTGATGGCGTCGGGCAGACCAAGTGAGTCCCACTCTGCAAGCCACGCATCCGGGGCACCAAACGGATAGTCACTACCAAAATGAACCCGGTCATGGAGCGGGCCGCGAATCAGATCCAGAAGCTCCGGGCTCATGGACTTTGGTGAGATGCCGGAGAGACAAATGTGAACATTGCTCTTGTGAACCGACACTGCCAGGGCCTCATCCAGCCACAACGGGCCGGTATGGGCGAGGATTATCTTCAACTCCGGGTGGGCCGCGGCAACCCGATCAACATGGATGGGGCGAGCCTTCTCCAGACCAACACCACCCCCGCCCGGCAGCGCTGCACCGAGCCGGGTGAACCCAGTGTGGATGAGGCAAACCAATCCGTGTTCGGCGGCGGTTTCCCATACTTGCCGACCGTCCCGTTCCGAGGGTGCCACCCGTTCCGCAGCCGGGTGAAACGACAGTCCCGCCAAACCCATTCGGGCAGCTTGGTGAACACCGGCGACCGCCCCAGCGCCGCCGTTGGGCTCCACGGCACCAAACCCATAGAAGACATCTGGAGCCGACTCGACCAAGGCAATGATCTCCTTGTTGCCCAGCGAGCGATACCCGCTGGTCTGCAGACTGTTCCAGCCCAGCAAGACCGCCTTGGCATCGCGCGACCGATAGAACTCGGCCAACTGCTCAGCGGATTGGGCTTCGATCGGGTCGTCGAGGTACCTGCGCAGCCCTGCGATGTACGGAGCGATCGGGCCGTCCAAAAACTCGGTGACCGGTGGGTGAACGTGGGCGTCAACAAACTTAGTCACGCGGGCCTGAACCCCCGGTTCCGAGCTTCCGCAAGAGTGTCCGGAGCGAAGGTCTGAATCAGGTTGAGGGTCAGCAGATCCTCGGATGCCACTTGGCTCTCTAGTGCGGCAAACTCATCATCGTTGTCACAGTCGTGTACGGCCATGTTGTCGCGCGTACCGACGAATCGGTGTTCGTCAAAGCGTTTCAGCCGACCCATCGGTTTCTCCTCGTGACAGCCAGGGGCTCCGTGCGTGTGCATCAGGCCAACGCAGTCTAAGCCTGGCGGGACACCCTACGGGATGTTGTACCGAACGAGTGCCTGGCTGATGCCTTGGACGGGCTCACCGATGTCGATGGTTCCCTTGGATCCGTCAAGACTGAACACGATCACCCAGGTGCCAGCTTCATCGCTGCTGCTTTCGACCTCGAATCCATTCTGAGCCAGCGCCTGGTCAAAGAACTTTGCGGTCACGGCCTGCTCTGCGCTGACCCTCACAACTACCTCCGTGAAACCCGATTCGGGCACGACCATTGTGCTCCCAACAGAGCTACCAGTAGGCATTGGAAAGGACTCGGGGAAGGTTTCGGGCAATGACCCGGAACCGAAGACGACTTCAGCAGACGAGTCGCCGTTGGCAGCGGTGGTGTCGGACCCTTCACCCCCGCTACAAGCAGCACCGAATAGCGCAAGCACGACGACGAGCGCGGCGATTGTATAGCGTCTCAAAATGGTTTCTCCTGGAATGTGAGCGCAGGCGAGTCTACCGGCGCTGTGGTCTATCGATACTGGTAACAGGACTGCCGATCGGGAGCACGGCAACCGTACGGATTCCCGGGTCCGATCGCCAGTCAGGAACGGTGGACGGTGCCAGCGCTATGAAGGCAGCAAAAAACGCACCGCCCAGCCGCACCCGCAGGCTTGAGTCAACCGATTCGGGACCCTCATCTGGATGCCGGCTAGACACGCGCTGGCTCCCGATAGCCACCGAACACATCTTTCATTGCGTTCACAATCTCGCCAAGCGTACATCTCACCCGGGCAGCCGCAACGATTAGCTCCATGAGGTTGGCATCGCCGGCGGCTCCCTCCCGAAGCGCATCCAGTGCGGCGGACACTGCCGCATCGTCCCGATCACCACGCAACCGGGCCAACTTGGCTCTGTGCTCGACCTCGATCTCAGCACCGATGCGGAGAATGTCCAGCGGTGTTTCGTCGTCCTTGACGTGCTTGTTGACACCGACAACCACACGATCGCCTGTATTCAGGGCCTTCTCGAACTCATATGCGGAATCTGCAATCGCCGATTGAAACCAGCCCTCGTCAATCCCGTGCAACACACCATCGAGAATCGAACCGTTTCCCATTCTCTCGATGGTCGCAAAGATCTCCTCTGCCTGCTGCTCGATTCGATCGGTCATCTCCTCGACAAACCATGAGCCGCCAAGCGGGTCGATGGTTGAAGCCACTCCCGTCTCCTCCGCGATGATCTGCTGTGTGCGCAGAGCAATCTCAGCGTTCTTGGCAGTTGGCAGCGCAAAGACCTCGTCCATCGCATTTGTATGCAGGCTCTGGGTTCCACCAAGAACCGCCGCAAGTGCCTCGATGGCTGTCCGCACGATGTTGTTCTCAGGCTGTTGTGCTGTGAGCGAGACGCCCGCAGTTTGGGTGTGGAACCGCAGCTTGAGTGAACGTTCCGACCCGGCACCGTATCGATCACGGAGCCATCGCGCCCAAATACGACGGGCGGCGCGGAACTTCCCGATCTCCTCGAAGAAATCGACATGAGCGTCGAAAAAGAAAGAGAGACGGGGGACAAACTCGTCAACATCCAGCCCCCGGCGCAGACATGCCTCGACGTAGGCAAACCCGTCGGCCAGGGTGAAAGCCAGCTCTTGTGCTGCTGTCGCCCCTGCCTCGCGAATGTGATAGCCCGATATCGATATCGTGTTCCACTCGGGAACCTTGCGACCACAAAAATCAATCATGTCGACAATCAGACGCATGTGAGGCTCAGGGGGATAAATCCATTCCTTCTGAGCGATGTATTCCTTGAGGATGTCGTTCTGCAGCGTCCCTCGCAGTTGCTTCCAATCGACGCCCTGCTCCTCAGCGGCAACCAGCAGGAAGCCGAACAAGACTTCGGCCGGCCCATTGATTGTCATCGACACCGAAACGTCCTTCAGTGGGATCTGGTCAAAAAGGTCGACCATGTCATCCGGCGACGACACAGCAACCCCGCAGTGCCCTACCTCACCGAGAGACCTCGGGTCATCCCCATCGAGCCCCATCAGCGTTGGCATATCGAAGGCAACAGAGAGCCCACCCTGGCCGGCATCGAGAAGATGGCGGAACCGCTCGTTGGTCTCAGCAACAGATGCAAACCCGGCGAACTGACGCATCGTCCACAAACGGCCCCGGTATCCGGTCGCATGCACGCCGCGGGTATACGGGAACTGACCCGGGTAGCCGATCTTGTCGGGAACCTCTTCGGCCGCAGGCTGACCCAAAGCGGGAATGTCGACAAACGAAAGCGTCTGGAACGAGTCCTGGCGAGTTGCCCCCGCCGCAAAGCTCTCTTCCCAATCCGCCCTCTTGCTATCCACTGGCTAGTCCCCCTCTTCGATACGCTCGAGCTCTGTTGCGGAAACCTGTTCCGCGATTGCCCCTATCGATGCCATGTACTCGGCCTGGAGCGACAACACCTCGTCGACAATTGCGGGCTCGTACTCGAAGCCCTCTTTGGCAGTCTGGTCAAGCACGTACTGCCGTGCAGCCTCTCCGCCAAGCACCACTATCTGATCAGGGTCGGAATCGAGCTGGTCCTGAACGAACTTCATCTCCCACTCCAGGATGCGTCGCACACTCGTCTTGCCGATGACAGAGTTGGTGTCCGAAGACAGACGCGGCGTTATGTATTTGATGGAATCTTCAACGCCGTAGGCCACCGCGCTGCCCGGAAGCTGGATGGAGCCCTGCCAAAAGAAGGCGAGCCCGATCACAATCAGCAACGTCAGCAGGCCAAGCGCAAAAAGGGTCGATGTCATAGCCCCGCATGGTACCGGCATGCCCCGGCGAGGTGAACAAGATTCCGTCTACACGAAAATGGCATATAGTCTTGCCGCACGCCGAGGAGACCGATGTTCGATCTGCAGACAGCCAAGCTCTTTTTCGCCATGTTGACGGTTGCCGTCAACATCGTTGTGGTCGGTTATGTCGTGGTTGTCATCGGCGCTATCTGGTCAGATCGAGCGGCAGGAATCAGAGACCAGTTCTACGAGTATGTCGACGGCCACGAAATGCTATTTGGGTCGATCGTTGCAGGCGCCGCCATGTTGGGAAGCCTCTACCTTTCCGAGATCGCCCACCTGCCGCCGTGTCGGATGTGTTGGTATCAACGATTTGCCATGTACCCAACCGCAATCGTTCTCGGCATCGCGGCCTGGCGTCACTTCACCGTCGTCAGGATCCCCGTGATGATCACCGTCACCATCGGTGCCGGAATCTCCGTCTACCACTACTTGATTCAGTGGTTCCCAAGTCTGGAAGGCACCAGTTGCTCGATTGATGTGCCCTGCACGACGGCATACTTCCGCGTATTCGGATTCATCTCGATTCCATACATGGCGTTGAGTGCGTTCGCACTGGTATTCGTCATGATGCTGGCGCTAGGCGCCAACATGAAACGTCAACAAGATAGAGCACGGGCGTGAACGCCAAACCAACAGCGCCCAAGAAGGCAGGCGAGGAACGCGGCAAGCTTCCCATCGTCGGGATCGTGCTGGGCGTGATCGCGGTTGCCTTGGTCATAGCTGTGATGTTCGCCGGTTCTGAGCCCCTCGGTGGTGCCGAATTCGGCGAGCCCACCGTCGAAGGTACTGCACTCCCTCCCAACATCGGCTCCAACCCCGCCGACCCAGCAGACGATCCCGCTTTCGGTCTCGTGATCCCGGAGGTCACCGGGCAGGACTTCGCAGGCGAAGAAGTCTCCATTGCCAACAACGGTACCCCCAAGGCTCTCCTGTTCGTGTCCCATAGCTGCCCCCATTGCCAGGACGAGATCCCGGAAGTCCAATCCTGGCTCGATGCCACAGGCGGCGTGCCCGGTGTCGAAATCATCACTGTGTCGACCGCGGCCAACTCGGCAGCAGCGAACTGGCCGCCCTCAGAGTGGCTTGATCGCGAAGGCTGGGAGCCCCCGGTGATCGCAGACGACACCGATTCATCGGTGTTCCGCGCCTTTGGTGGCTCGGCAATTCCCTACTGGGTCTTTGTCAATGCCGACGGTACGGTTGCCTACCGCAACGTCGGCCGCATGGAAATCAACGCTGCCACCGCAGTCATGCAAAGCCTGATCCCCTAACCGGCACCCGAAGCCCATTTTGAAATACCGTCGATTTATCCTTTGAAACGCGCCATTATGTGCCCTCACTTGCGACACCCCGCACAAAACAGGGGCGAAAGGGCTGCCACCAATGGCGACAAAGACCAAGAAAACGATGGCAAAGACCGAGTCTGCCAAGAAGAGCTTCCCGGTTCTGGGTGTCGTCTTTGGTGGGATCGCTCTCTTGCTGGTCGCGGCAATTGTCTTCAGCCCCTCCGAGTCAATCGGCAGCGCCGGCGAATACGGTGACCCCGTGATCAGCGGCAGCTCACTCCCCCCGATGACCGGTGGCGCCTCTGTAGTCGAGTCAGATGAGGCAATCGGGCTGGATGCTCCCGAGGTTGAGGGACAAGACTTCGACGACAGCACCGTCAAGATCGAAAACGACGGTACCGCCAAGGCAATCGTGTTCCTGGCTCACTGGTGCTCGCATTGCCAGGCCGAGGTGCCTCGAGTGCAGAGTTGGCTTGATGCGACCGGCGGTGTGCCCGGGGTCCAGCTGATGTCGGTTACTACGTCAGCCAGCTCCGGTCAGCAGAACTGGCCTCCGTCAGAGTGGATGGAGAGGGAGAACTGGTCCTCTCCCAACATCCGCGACGACTCGGATTCAAGTGTGCTTCGAGCGTACGGAGGGAGCTCATTCCCCTACTGGGTCTTTCTCAACAGCGACGGCACCGTTGCGTTTCGCATGTCAGGCGAGACTGACATCACGACCCTCGAAACCATCATGGAGAGCTTGAACTAGCGGAAGCTAGACGCCGATGCGATCGGCAAGTGTGGCACGCCACGCAGCAGGTTCGCCAAACAGCAACTGCGTGCTTTTTGCTCGCTTGAAATAGAGATGAGCATCGTGCTCCCAGGTAAACCCGATGCCACCGTGCACCTGGATGTTGTCCGCGGCGACGTTGAAGTAGGCCTCTGAGCAGCACGACTTCGCCAGCGGTGCCGCCACCAACAGCTCCTGCGGATCGTGGGCGGCCGCCCAGCTTGCGTGGTAGGCCGCTGACTTCGCCGACTCGACCTGGACCAGCATGTCGGCGCACTTGTGTTTGACGGCCTGGAATGAGCCGATCGGTCTCCCGAACTGGTGCCGTACCTTGGCGTATTCGACTGCGGCCTCTAGGCAGGCTTGAGCGCCCCCAACCTGTTCCGCCGCAAGCGCCACTACCGCCAGGTCGTAGAGGCGTTCGATCGTTTCAGCCGCCGCTCCGGAAGAACCGACCCGCGCCCCGACAGGAACGACAACATCGTCGAACGACACCGTGGCAAGACGTCGTGTCATGTCCAGCGTCTCAAGACGTTCGCTGGAGACCCCATCACGATCGGACTCGACTAGAAACATCGAGATATCGCCATTGTCCTCGCGGGCGGTCACGATCAACCTGTCAGCGGTATGTCCGTCGACGACGAACGACTTGGTCCCCGAGAGCACAAAGGTGTCCGCGGTAGCTATGGCGGTCGTTGTGGTCTGTTCGGTCGTCCATGCACCATCGCTCTCGGTTGCCGCCAGCGCCAACCTGGCCTCGCCATTCGCAACCGAAGGAAGGAGTTCCGACTTCTGTTCCCCGCTCCCAGCCAGCAGTAGCACTCCTGCACCAAGGACCACAGACGACAGGAAGGGCAAAGGGGTCAAGGCACGACCCAACTCCTCCATGACCAGACCCAGTTCCTGAGCGGTGAAACCGGCACCGCCATATTGTTCAGGGATGTGGATGCCAAGCATGCCCAGCTCTGCGAGATCGGCCCACAACCCGACATCGAATCCGGCATCGGTCTCCATGATCGTACGCACCGAAGCCATAGGTGCCTTGTCCGCCAGGAACGACCGCACAGTGTCGCGCAACATCACCTGCTCGGAATCGAACACAAAGCTCACAAGTCCCTCCTCCGATCGCATTGTGGCACGGCAATGACCGCTACGCTCAAGGTCCGAACAAGAAGGACACGATGACGCACACCTGGCACTTCCAGAACGACGAGATCGGGATCCACAAAGCGGAGGTCGGCACGTTTGGGAACAACACCTATGTCGTGGCGTGCAAGCGCACGATGGAATCCTTCATCGTCGATGCAGCAGCCGATGCCGACCTTGTCATCGCCACCGCCCAAGGCACCAACCCGCTCGCCATCCTCACCACACATGGTCACGCCGACCATGTTGGCGCAGCCACCGAAGTGGCAAAGAGGCTCGATATCCCGATCCGGCTCAGCGAACTCGACAAGGAGATCTGCCCTATCAGCATTGACGAGTTCATGACTTCGGGGCGCCTCGACCTCGGGAAGGCTTCAATCCAACTCGTCCCCACACCGGGGCACACGCCGGGATCCACGAGCATCGTCACCGCGGGAGCGGTACTGACTGGCGACACGCTGTTCCCCGGTGGGCCGGGAGCGACCCGTTTCCCCTATTCTGACTTTGATCAGATGATGGATAGTCTCGATCGTGAACTCTTTTCACTGCCTGATGAAACCATCGTGATGCCGGGCCACGGCCTCGATACGACCATCGGCACGGAACGACCGGCGCTGCCGGACTGGCGCACCCGTCGCTGGTAACAGCAGGAGGAAAGCTAAATGGAATTCGGTTTGATGGTTGAGCCCCAGATTGGCGGCTCGTACAACGATCTACTCGAGATCACACTCGCCGCAGAACGGGCCGGGTTCACGTCGATCGCACGTTCCGATCACTACATGGCCGGCGAAGAAAGCAAGCCGACCACCGACGCCATGACCACCATCGCCGGCCTCGCTCGCGAAACCGAAACCATTGCGCTAACGGTCCTCGTGACACCGCTCACGTTCCGCCACCCTGCCGTCATCGCCAAGACCGCGGCCACCCTGGACGAAATGTCCGAAGGCCGTTTCGAACTCGGAGTGGGAACCGGATGGATGGAGAGCGAGCACGAAGCTTTCGGGATCAGACTCCCCGAACTGCGAACCCGTTTCAGTCTTCTCTTCGAGACGCTCGCCTACATCCACTCTGTTTTCGGCCGAAGCGAGGGCGGCTACTCCGGTCGCCACTTCGAATTGCAGGACATCGAGGTTCTGCCGCGTCCGACGAATCTGCCAATCATCATCGGTGGCACCGGAATGAAGAAGACGCCGTCGATCGCCGCCCGTTTTGCGGACGAGTACAACATGTTTGCCTGCGATGCCGAAGCGTTGGCGGCTCGCCTCAACGTGGTTCGAGAAACCGCAACCGACCTCGATCGCGATCCCGCCGAGGTGAAGGTGTCAATCACGTCATCAGCCTTTGTCGGCGCAGACGAGGCGGAATACCGCGAGGTACTCGGTGCGGCCGCAGCCAGTAGGGAGAAAGAGCCGGCAGAGTTCGAAGCAGCGCTCGAGAGTCGCCGGATTCTCCACGGGACCTACGAGCAGGCTGCCGAGCAAATTGCCCAGTACGGCAAAGAGGGCGTGGCGAGGATCTACATTCAGCACTTCTCGTCCCTTGCCGACATCGATTCTGGTGACCTGGAACGTCAGCTCAAAGGTCTGCAGGGCTAACTGAAAACGACCATTCGATAAGTCCTAGCCGCGTAGTGCTTAGAGCTTGTCGGGGAGGACTATCCTGCGGGTTATGACGTCTTCATCACCCCTTCTTGTAATCGAAAACTTGCGCGCCTCGGCTGGCGACGTCGAGATCATCAAAGGCATGAATCTCACCGTTCGCAGCGGCGAAGTACATGCGTTGATGGGTCCGAACGGCTCCGGTAAATCGACCCTATCGAACGTTCTCCTCGGTCATCCCAGCTACGAGGTCACCGGTGGCTCGATCCACTACAAGGGTGAGGACATCACCGAGTGGACGGCCGACCAGCGTGGGCGCGCCGGCATGTTTCTTGGGTTCCAATACCCAGAAGAGATCCCAGGGGTGTCCGTCCTCAACTTCCTGCGAACCGCATTGAGCAATCGCACCGGAACCGACTACACGGTCTTGGAGCTGCGACTCAAGGTTGCCGAAGCCATGAAGGAACTCGGCATGGACCAGTCATTTGCCGACCGCTACCTCAATGAGGGCTTCTCTGGCGGCGAACGCAAGCGCAACGAGGTCCTCCAGATGTCCATCCTGCAGCCAGACCTGGCGGTACTCGACGAAACTGACTCAGGCCTCGACATCGATGCGCTCCGCACCGTCGCCGAAGGGGTGCAACGCCTCCACGATGACGAGCGGGGCTTCCTCATCATCACGCACTATCAACGGATGCTGGACTACATCACACCCGACATCGTCCATATCTTTGTCGACGGCCAGATCGTCGAGACGGGCGGGCCGGACCTGGCGAAGGTCATCGAGGAGTCCGGCTACGACAACTACCGAGTCGGAGCGGTTGGATGACCAACCACCTGCGGGCCGATTTTCCCATCCTTGACCGTCTGGTCAATGGGAAGCGACTTGCCTACCTGGACTCGGGGGCGACCACGCAAAAGCCCATTCAGGTCATCGATGCGGTCGCGGACTACTACAAGACCTGCAACTCCAACGTGCACCGTGGGGCGCACACCCTCGCCGACGAGGCAACCACGGCCTACGAGGGTGCCAGGGCCAAGGTCGCCCAGTTCATCGGCGCAGACTCGTCCGATGAGGTTGTCTTCACCAAAGGGACGACGGGGGCACTCAACACCATCGCCTACGGCTGGGGGCTCAACCGATTGCAGGAAGGCGACCGGATCCTGCTGACGGTAATGGAGCACCACGCCAATGTTGTGCCCTGGCAATTGGTTGCAAAACACACCGGCGCCGAACTCGTCTATCTGGAACTCGACGACAACTATCGGGTTGATCTATCCGGTCTCGACAAGATCATGGATGAGCGCGTCAAGATCGTCAGCGTCTCCGGGATGTCCAATGTCACCGGAGCGATCGGGCCGGTGGCCGAGTTGGTCGCAGCCGCCCGCCGCGTCGGTGCGATCGTGATCGTCGACGGCGCCCAATCGGTGCCTCATCTCCCCACAAACGTTGCGACGCTCGGGGCCGACTTCGTGGTCTTCAGCGCCCACAAAATGCTCGGCCCCACCGGCATCGGGGCCCTGTGGGGGCGGCGCGAGATTCTCAACGAGATGGAGCCCGCCGAAGGTGGCGGGGAAATGATCGCCGATGTACAACTCTATGAGTCACGTTGGGCACCCATCCCGCACAAGTTCGAGGCAGGGACACCACCCATCGCCCAGGCCGTCGGCTTTGGAGCTGCGATCGACTACCTAGAAAAGATCGGAATGACCGAGGTACGCCGTCACGAGATCGAGATCACTCAGTACGCCCTTGATCGGCTGGCTGAGGTTCCCGATCTGCGTATTGTCGGCCCGACCGATGTTGCGATTCGCGGTGGAGCCGTGAGCTTTGAACTTGGCGATGTCCATCCCCACGACGTCGCCACCATCCTGGATCAAGAAGGCGTTGCGGTACGAGCCGGGCACCACTGTGCCAAACCTCTGATGCGCTATCTGAACGTCCCGGCAACGGCGCGGGCATCGTTCTACGTTTATACAACGCCGGAAGACATCGACCAGCTCGTCACCGGTCTCCATCGGGCCCGAGAGCTTTTTGGTCTGACCTAGCGGCCCCCGATTTGGGACAGGCCGACTCGGGTTATCGTTGACGGCTCCGGACAGAAGACAGAAACATGGCACTTGAAGAGCTCTACAGAGAAGTAATCCTCGACCACTACCGCAACCCCCGCCACAAGGGGTCGTTGTCGCACGCCGATTTCCATGCAGAAGGCTTGAACCCCTCCTGCGGTGACGAGTTCTCGCTCGATCTCGCCGTTGCGGACGGCGTAATCGTCGAAGTGGCTACCCAGGGACAAGGGTGCTCGATCTCGCAGGCCTCCGGATCAATGATGGCCGACATCATCAAGGGCAAGACTGTTGCCGAGGTCGAAGAAATCTCTACCAACTTCAAGCTGATGATGGCCATCGAGGAGGGCGAGAGTCCGATCGACCCGGCTCGCCCCGGCGCAGTCCTCGGCGACCTGGAAGCACTCCAGGGCGTTCGCAAGTTCCCAGTACGCATCAAGTGCGCCGACCTCCCCTGGACGACGCTTGCGGATGCATTGGAAGCGGCACAGTCCTGAGTCCGCAGCGCCATCGGGCAAGCTAGATTCGTACCTGAGAACCTCCCCCGATTCTGTCCGTAGGCAACCCTGGAGTCACCAATGCCAATGCCACTCTGGTTCGGTCACGTCAACAAGCGGCTCTTTAACAGGTCCGTGATCAAGAAGGGCACTCGTCCAGTCTTGACTCACGTCGGCAGATCGTCGGGGACGGTGTATCAGACCCCTCTCGATGCCCACCAGGTGGAGGACGGCTACATCTTCATCCTCGTCTACGGCTCGCGATCGGACTGGGTTCAGAACATCCTGGCTGCGGGGAACGCCACCCTCACGATTGATGACGAAGAGCACGAGTTGGTGACGCCGCGGGTGGTCACCAAGGAAGAAGCCTGGCCGCTAATGCCCGCCGGTACCAAGCAACCGCCCGGATTGCTCAATGTGACGGAGTTCCTGCAAATGGACATCCGCAAGTGATCAACGCCCCTTGGCTTCGTCGATAAGACGAAGCTGTAGCCGTTTCATCTGCTCGGTCAGCGAGACGTGATAGATGTGAGGGTTGACAAGACGGCGCACTCCGACGTCAAGGCGATCGAGATCGGCAGTGCGCCGATTGCGCATCGTATCGAGACTTGGTGACGGCGACGTTCGAGCGCCATCTCGATATACCTCAACCAGTAGGTCTTCAACTTCGGTGATGTCGGAACGTTGAATAACTCGGCTCACGCCTTCACGATGCGGGTGGTAGAGCTTGATCTCACTATCGGTGAAGTCCTCGTCGGCGACTCCTACGACATCGGCGGTGGCTCTCCCCCTCTTGTCATACAGGCGCCAGACCTTCTTCTGGCCCGGAATGGGGATCTTCTCGGGTGTGTCAGACACCTTGATGGCGGGAACCCAATCGTCACCATCTTGGATAGCCACAAGCTTGTAGACGCCATCTAGTGCTTCATGGCCTTGCGACGTGATCAGCCGCGTCCCAACGCCATACACAAGACGGTTCATGATGCGACGGGGATCGATATCAATCCTGGTCGATTCATCGAGAATCTGCGCTCTGATCTGCCAGATCTCGAGCTCATCGAGATTTCCCGAGAGAACAATATCGACGTCTTCGAAACCAGCTTCGTCAAGCATCGCCGCCGCCTCAATACTGAGATAGGCCAGGTCTCCTGAATCGAGCCGAATCCCCACCGGCTCGTGTCCTGCAGCCCGCAGTTCCTCGAACACCGTTATGGCATTGGGAACACCCGACTTCAGCGTGTTGATGGTGTCGACCAACAAGATGCAGTCGTCCGGATACACCTCGGCGAATGCACGGAATGCTTCTAGCTCCCCATGACCAAGCGCCATGAAGACCTGGACCATCGAATGTGCATGTGTCCCCTTGGGGTCAACACCGAGCTCGTGTGACACTCCGACATTCGAAGTGAAGTCGGCGCCGCCGATCAGGGCTGCCCGCCCCCCGGCGTTGGCACCGAAGGCAGGTCCACGGCGCATCCCGAACTCGAGTGAGGGCCGGCCAGCGGAGGCTTCGTGGATACGAGACGCCTTTGTTGCGATCAAAGTTGGATAGTTGAGGTGGTTGAGAAGCGAAGTCTCCAGGATCTGAATCACCCCGAGCGGCCCCTGCACGATCGCCGACGGCGCCAATGCGTGAACCACTCGACCTTCGGGCACCGCCTTGATGACCACGTCATCAAACGTGCCGTTGCGGCTGAGCCACTCGAGGAATGGCTCATCAAACCGCCGCTCGCCGCGGGAGTTCCGTTGGCCGCGCAGCAGCTCCAGATCCCTGTCGGTGAATCGGACCTCGGCCATCCACTCGAGAAGCGGGTCGAGACCCGCGGCTACTGCATATCCCGCCTGGTGTCGCCCATAATCCGGGTAGCGACGGAAGTAGTAGTCGAACTGGGCAGGCCGCTCGTGCAGGTCCTTCCTGAAGTACAACTGCGCCATCGTGAGCTGGTACTGGTCGGTGAAGAGGATACCGTCACGGGTCCGACCGGATTGTGGATTCATCGTTCGCTTTCCTCCGCTTGCCCGGAGTTTGGCACGGATCGCTCGGCGGCGGCGCCATCGGCTGAGCCTCCCCACGCCAGAACAGCCATCGCCAAGAGGTTCAGAGCAACGGCAACCAGAGCCGCCGCTGCAATGCCGGAGCCCAAATAGAGCCTGGGACCGATGGCGGAACCGAAGGTCCGGCCGAGCGACCAGCCAACGACCAGCCAGGAAAGAAACCGCGCCCTGGCATGGGGATGGATCTCTGAGGCGTACGGAATGCTCGAGACGATCGCAAGCTCGAAACCGAAGTACGCGAGCATGATCGGAGCAACGCCACCGGCCAGGCTTCCGCTGCTGGCGGCGAAGATGCCAAAGCCGGCTGCGGAGGTGAGCATCCCCGCAAAGACTGAACGACGTTTGCCGATTCTGTCGGAGAACGCGGTGACGGCCCCCTCCCCGCTCAGTTCAGCGAGACCGATGAACACAGCGATTCCGCCAGCAGCAACCAGTGACAGGCCAAACGAATCTTCTAGCCATGCTCCAAGGACGACGAACATCAGCTCGGCCGCCATTGAGAACAGCCCACTCGCGACCAGCAGGGCTGCTGAAGTCCGGTCGAGATAGAGCCTTCCCGCCGCCCCATGAACATCCCCCGTATCCTTGTCGAGCAAGCTTCCAACTGCCAGCGCGCCTGCAGCAACCAGCACACCGAGCAACCAGAACGGTGACCGCCATCCCCAAGCTCTGATCATCCACCCTGCAAGAGGGGCCCCAACCAGCAACCCGCCGGCCCAGGTCAGTTCGAAGATGCCAAGAACCCGGCCCCTCTTCTCGTACGGAACCCGATCGGCAAGATACGCCTGTGACGACACGTCAAACAGCGGCTTGGCAACGCCCATCATGATGAACCCGATGACGGCGCCAACGTAGACGTTTGTTGCTGCGGTTGTCAGCGATCCCAGCGCAAACAACCCAAGACCAAGCCCAATCAGATTGCGCCGTGGCCGCCCCCGACTCATTGCGGCCATGAACAAAGGTGTCGGCAACCCGGCCGCCCACCGGATCGAGATCAGGTCACCGGCTCGCTCCAGCGGGATGCCAAGACCGCGTGCGATTGCCGGCAAGAAGAACGACACAAAGCGGGCCGCCGTGTTGATGATCAAACGAAGACCAGTGAGATACCCGAGACTGATGCGAAAGCGCACCGAGCGATGTGGCATGCCGCTGGACCCTACTGCGTCCGTACCCAACCAATCTCACAAGTAGCTAAGCCGTCATCCGATCAGGCACGCTCTCACAGGCGCAAGCACCGAGTTCAGCAAAGCTGAACTCGCAACCTGCCCGAAGGGCAGGCGCTAGCCAGGAGTTCTGCCTTGCAGAACTCCACAGGTAGTCGCCGAAGGCGACTACCCAATTACCCCGCCCTCGGTCATGCGCTTGATATCGAGAAGCTCGGTCACCTGGTCTGCGGTCAGCCAGCCCTTTTCGACAACAACATCGGCAACGTTGCGCCCAGAGGCGAATGCCTCCTTGGCGGCTACGGCACCGTTGTCATACCCAATGTGCGGGTTGAGGGCGGTGACGACAATGATGTTGCGTTCTACCAGTTCCCGAGCCCGATCGACGTTGGCGACGATCCCCACCACACACTTGTCGGTAAACGTATTGGCGGCAGCCGCCAGCAGGCTGATCGATTCGAGCAGATTGTGAGCAATCAGCGGCATCATCACGTTGAGCTCGAAGTTGCCGTTGGCGCCACCCCACGTGATGGCGACGTCGTTGCCCATCACCTGCGCAGCCACCTGCATGACCATCTCTGACATGACCGGGTTCACCTTCCCCGGCATGATCGATGAGCCCGGCTGCAGCGAGGGCAGCTGGATCTCGGCGATGCCGGTGCGGGGGCCACTCGACAACCAACGGAGGTCATTGGCAATCTTGAACATCGATGTTGCCACCGTCTTGAGCGACCCGGACGCATTCACCGTTGCGTCCTTCGCAGCTTGGGCCTCGAAGTGATCGTCGGCTTCGCGGAACGCATATCCACTGATGGCGGCCATGTCGGCAATAACGGCGGCCGGGAATCCGTCAGGTGCATTCAGACCGCTGCCGACCGCAGTGCCGCCCAGGGCAAGCTCCTCGAGTTCGGGCAAAGTCTTCTCGACTCGCTCTTTGCCCTTTTTCATCTGGACTGAATATCCCGCAAACTCTTGGCCGAGTGTCACCGGTGTGGCATCCATGAGATGAGTGCGTCCCGACTTCACCACATCGGCAAACTCATCCGCCTTGGCTGCGAGCGCACCAGAAAGCTTGTCGAGGGCCGGCAATAGCTCTTCGCGAATTGCGGCCACCGCGGCCACGTGGATCGCGGCGGGGATTACGTCGTTGGACGACTGCCCGAAGTTCACATGGTCGTTGGGGTGGACATCCTTCGAGAGAAAGTCGCCGCTGATCATCTCGGACGCACGATGTGCGATGACCTCGTTGGCGTTGGTGTTGGTCGAGGTACCGGATCCGGTCTGAAAGATGTCCAACACGAATTGGGCATCGAGCCTGCCATCCCTGACCTCATCGGCAGCGTCGGCAATGGCCTTTGCCTTGGCTTCATCCACATACCCGGAAGGTCCGGAAACCCGTGCGGCGGAACCCTTGAGCAAACCAAGCGCCCATACGAAGCGGCGACTGAACTTGAGGTTGGAGATCGGGAAATTGTCAACGGCGCGTTGTGTGGAAGCCCCGTAGTAAGCGTCGGCGGGTACCTGGACCTCGCCCATTGAATCGCGTTCGATGCGCATAGCTTGCCCCCGATGGTGAGCGGATTGGTTCTACATCCCAAAGACTAGTGAGGCTGCTCCCCCGGTGAACCTGCCAGCGCCATCTCGACTGCCACGGGAACAATCGACTCGACATCGCCCTCGATGCGCATTGTCACCACAACGAGCCGATCGTGATCAGTTGCGCCCTGATTCACAATCACATAAGGCGTTCCCCGCTCGGTTGCATGCAAAGGGATCGAGGCCGCCGGGTTCACCGACAGTGTCGATCCCAAAGCCAAAACGAGATCGCAACCATCGGCTGCCTTGTAGGCCCGGGCCATCTCATCAGCCCGTAATGCCTGCCCGAAGCTGATCGTGGCCGCTTTCAGGATCCCACCGCAGTGACAATGCGGCACAACCCCGGTGTCACGGAAAGTCGCAAAGTGTGGCTCCGGCGCCGAGCGATCGCGGCAGGTCTGGCACTCGATCTCACGGTTTGTGCCGTGGATCTCGACAAGCCGGTCCTTGCTCGTTCCTGCCTGAGCATGCAACCCGTCGACATTCTGAGTTACAACCATCGCGATTTTGCCGGCGTTCTCCAGATCGACAATGACATGATGCACCGCATTGGGTGGGGCGGCTCCCCAAGACTCCGAGTCCTCCATCTTCTGCTGCCAATACTCGATCTGATGTTCCTCGGACCTCATAAAATCCTGGTAGTACACCGGTTGTCGGGTCTTCCACACACC
Organism: bacterium; assembly: GCA_024228555.1. Lineage (GTDB taxonomy): Bacteria > Actinomycetota > Acidimicrobiia > Spongiisociales > UBA5794 > JAAETI01. The sequence goes on from JAAETI010000280.1 coordinate 27,685, forward strand.
CTGCGGACCGCGGTAGTCCGGTATACCGCTGGCGGTCGATATACCGGCACCGGTGAAGACAAGGATCTCTGACGCCCCTGCAATCAGCCCGGATAGTTGCTCGATTCGCTCCACGTTCTCCAACCTACTCATTGTCCGACCGCACCACCGGTCAAATCAAAACTGATGGCAACGGGGGTGCTGTCGGCGATCCGCAGCCGGAATTTGAAAACCACCTCATCTGCACCGGTCTGATCGATGGAGAAGTGTTGGTCCCAGAAGATCTCGCTCGTTCCCTCGGTCCGCGGCGGCATCAGGTCCGGGAACGCTTGGTAGCGACCGATCTCGGCGCCGGCTGCATCGAGCAGAATCGCAGTGATATGAACACTGCCACCTAGCTCAGGGCCCTGCAGTTTCCACTCGACCCGTCCCAGAAATCGGCCCAGGTTGATTGTCGGCAGAATCAACGTGACGTCTTGATCTACTGCGACTGAAACGGACTCGGCCGCAGCGAATGGCTCTCCAGTGAATGGCAGGCTCGTCGACCCGGCCAACTCGCGTTGGTCCCAGCGCTCCGCCATGCGCACGGTCGTGAACTCTCTGTCGGCTCCAAATGGCTCCACCGGGAATTCGACAGAGAAGACCCCTGGGCTGAACCGTGCCAGCACAACCCGTGACGATTCTGCAGCTGCCCCCGACTCGGATTCCAACCACCACGTCCCCCCAACCGGCCAAATCGGAGCAAGCACATCGCCGTCTCGCTCCACCACTGTGTCGACCGCAACAGTGATCGATTCGTCGTCGGCACTGATCTCGCCGATTCGCGCCCCGAGACCAGGAGCAATCTCCGCATAATCGTCTGGGTAGGCGGGAGAGACCACGTCGGCGACAACCGGGGAAACGGTCGATGGAGGGGCCGTCGGTGCGACCACCGGCTCGGTAGATCCACCGAAGACCAACGCCATTGCCAGACCGACAAGACCTCCAGTTACTAACCCAATGGCACTCCATCCCCAGCCCGTGCCGGTGCTCTCTTCGATGCCATCCAAGGGCGAGCGAATTAGCTCCTCGTAGTCGATCTCGCTCATGACTCGACCCGCTGGTCGACGACACGAAGCCGACCTTCGACCGGCCCCATCCGGATTCCGCCATCCTCAAAGATGATGCGGTCCGGCGCATCTGCACCATCCCAGAGCAACTGCAGTCCACCGAACTGCCGGCCGGATACACGCCAGTAGTCGTCAATGGGGAGAACGGCAGGGAACTGCCAGTCGCCGTCTGTTTCGTCGAAGTCGAGTTGCACAATCGTCGAGAAGCGCTGCTCAAGCACCGTTTCGATGGTCATCGTCCCGCTTTGGAATACTCCGGTTGCACCGACCTCGACCGGCATCTCCACCCGATCTCCGCGCGCCCGCGCCTCCCGCCAGCCAACCAGGTCGATGGTGGCCACCTGATCGTCTGCGGCGGGCAAATCGAATCGGACTGACTCGGCCCCTGGGCTGGTGGATGCTTCCACAGTTGCCCCGCTCCGTGTCGTGAGCACCCAGTTCTCGGGCAAGGCCAACACGTCACCTTGGTGCTCTACGTCGTCTTGCTCTTGGAGCGATGGACTAAGCCCCGCGAGCTCGTACGACAGGACGGCTACTCCGTCTTCGACCTCGAGGCCACGTGGCAGAATGACTGCCGACCCGATTCGCACTTCTCCCGGTTCGAGCCACGGAGTGATTTCTGTTGGAGCGGCAACGGTCGTTGCGACGGGAGGCGGCAGTGTCTCCGCCGTAGGCGAATCCCACGTCAACGACAGAAGCCCCACGAGCACGACACCGATCACCAGTCCGATACCGAACTTGCCGGGCGGGTTCACGGACGGGGACCAAACAACACGTAGACAAGGCCAAGAAGTGTGGCCGCCACGACAAAGTGCCTGGCGATCAGCCACTTCTCGCTCATCCCCGCGCTGGCAAGGGCGGCCCGCACTGGCTTGCTCCCGTACGCGAGCTCTCGCAAGACCCGGTCACGCGTGGTCCCGCCCCGCAAAGCGGATACGGCGGCGTTGTCCTCTTGTGCATTGGCAGGGACCAAGGACTCACTTCTTGTGAGCAACGGACGAGCCAACAGAAGCAACGTTGCGATCAGACCGATCGAAACCCAAATCAACGGAGGTCCGCTGGTGACGAGGACGACTGTGAGCCCCACAACCCAGACCAGCCAGAGCAGACCCACCTGGCGCAGATAAGTCCTGGCGTCTTCAGGACCGTCAAAGGTGTAGGCGATGTCTTCCAAATCGTCCTCGCTCGTCGAGAACGAGGTTAGACGTCAAAGGGAGTAGCGACCTCGGGAGCCGCCAGTGTTGCTTCGCCGGCCTGCATCTCCACGTACCCACTGGCCTCCAACTCGGCAGCGATTTCTGGGCCCCCGGTCTTGACGACCTTGCCCGCCACCATCACATGAATCTTGTCGGGCTTCATGTAGCGCAGAATGCGGCTGTAGTGCGTGATGATCAGGACTCCCAGATCGTCGCTGCGGAGCTCCTCGACCAGGTGGGCGACCTCACGGACAGCATCGATATCGAGACCAGAGTCGATCTCGTCGAGGATGGCAACCTTCGGTTGCGAGATCGCCATCTGAAACATCTCGGACCGTTTCTTCTCGCCACCGGACAGACCACCGTTGACCGCCCGCTCGCGGAACCGCGCCATGTCGAGAAGGTCCGATGCGCTTTCCACCCTGGCGGCGAAGCCAGCGTCGTCTCGGACCTCACCCATTTCGTCGATCAGATCGTCGAGCGAGACCCCAGGTACCTCAACGGGGTATTGGAACGCCTCAAAGAGCCCGAGCCGAGCCCGTTCGTCAACGGGCAGGCCCATCACTTCGGTGCCCCCGACGAGCGCCGAGCCCGTAGCCTCGTACTCGTCTTTCCCCATCAGCACATGGCACAGCGTTGACTTGCCGGAGCCGTTGGGCCCCATGAGAACGTGAACCTCACCGAAGGGCACCTCGAGGTCAACCCCCTTGAGGATCTCGAGGTCACCGTACTGGGCACGAACATCCGAAACTTGTAGAGCAACCGACATCAGGACTCCTCGTCAATCGTCAGATAGACGACGTCGTCCTCAACGTCGACCTTATAGACAGGAACAGCGACTGTGGCGGGCAGTGTCAATGCATCACCGTCGGCGAGACTGAATGCCGCACCGTGACGAGGACACTCGACCTCGCCATCCAAAACCTCGCCTTCCGCCAGCGACGCCTCGGCGTGGCTGCACCTATCGCCTATGGCATATATGCCGTCTCCGACACGGAACATTGCGATGCGATGCTCTCCGATCTCGAGCCGCAGACCGACCTCGTTCGGGATGTCGGCGAGTGGAGCCACCTGGACTCGTGCCACTACACCCTCCCCGCTTCTTGTGCGGTCCGATACTTCGTATCGATCCACGATGTGACCACATCAGCGACTACCGGTTCGGGGAACTTGGCCAGTGCCTCGTTGAAGAAACCATGCACCAGCAAACGGTTGGTGCGCTCTTCGTCCAAGCCACGGCTCATGAGGTAGTAATGCTGCTCCTCATCAAGCGGGCCCATCGTTGAGCCGTGCCCGCATTTGACGTCGTTTGCCAGAATCTCGAGATTGGGCACCGACTGGGCCGAAGCACCATCCGACAAGATCAGATTTCGGTTCGTCTGGTAGGCGTTGGTCTTCTGCGCTTCCTCATCGATTCGAATCATTCCGGTGAAGACCGACAGCGCCTCGTCTTGGACTGCCCCCTTCAGGAACATGTCGCTGTTGGTGTTCACTCCAGCGTGATGCATCGTGTAGCGGTAGTCCATGGTCTGGGCCGCATCACCAAAGTACGCACCAACAATATTGGCCGACGATCCATTGCCTTCGAGATCGACCGTCAGCTGGAGTCGTGACATCGATCCCCCCAGACCTGCCTCCCCCAAGTGAACATTGGCGTCGCGTCCGACCACAGCGCGGGCGTGCGAAATCGATCGGGTGCCGGCTCCCCAGTGCTGGACAACGGTCACATTGAGGTTGGAGTTGTCAGCGGCAAACAGCTCCAGATGAGGGACAACGAGAGCGTCGACATCGTCATCTGATCGATAGCGAATGACAACGGATGCTTGCGATGATTTCTCCGCGACCAGCGTGATGCGGGGAAACGAAACGGTGCCGCTCGTTGCCGCCTGCACGTCGATGAAGAACGGCTCGATCACGGCCGCTCCCGCCGGCACAACCAATGCAACACCCTCGCCACTGAAGGCATGATGGGCTGCTGAGAATTTGTCGAGGTCCGGGTCGATAAGGGTGCCCAGATAGCCTTCGAGCAGGTCTGGAGACTCCACCAGCAAGCTGCTCAACGTGCCGAACACCGCAGCTGATGTGCCCGTATCGGCGCTAACGGTGTGCCCATCCACCATTGCAACAGATCCAGCGTTATTGGCCAGGGCGGCGGCAATCCCGGCACCGATCTCATGCGCTTCACCGGGGCCTTCGGCCAACACGTAGTCATCGATCGAGAAGCCAAGCTCAACGTAGCGCCAGACCTCTTCGATCGACGATGGCATGTCGAGCTTTTCGTAGTAGTCGAGAGCCGTCTTGCGACGGCCGGCAAGCCAGGACGGGTCGGATACTCCTACCGCGGCTGAGCCCTGTGCATCAAGGGTCTTCAAGGTTTCTCCTGTAGTGAACCCAGAAAGATTACCTGTCTCGCCAGGCTCAGGAGACGTTGCCAATCTCGCGACAGCGGCCGGGATCCCGCGCCCTTTCCGGACCGGGGCATTCGGTCCTGCGATTCAAGGAGTTCCCGGTAGCTACCGATAAGGGATAACGTGAACCAGATAACTTGAGATTACTTCCAAAAGGCCAGATCCGTTCCCATGCCAAAGACCCGATTGATACTGTTTCTTGTCGCGCTCGTCGCGGCGACTGCCGTCCTTCCTGCTGCCGCCTCGGCAAGCTCTGAGGACTTCCGCCTCATCTACTTCCCCCACCAAGACGTTGGGTCCCACTTCAGCAACGATTGGGGCGACGCTCGCTCCGGAGGTCGGGGCCACAAGGGCACCGACGTCTTCGGGACCAAGCACAGTGCGGTGGTCGCAGTCGCCGATGGCTTCATCACAAAGATGTCCAGTGGATCCCGGTCGGGTTACCACGTGCGAATCGAGCATCAGGATGGTTGGGAGAGCTGGTACATGCATCTCAACAACGATTCCGCGGGAACCGATGACGGCGCAGGCGGCACCGGTGGGGCGTTCCCCGAGGATCTCGAAGTCGGCATGTTTGTGCCCGCGGGAACCGTGGTCGGATACGTAGGTGACTCCGGCAACGCCGAAGGAGCGAGCGCTCACACCCACTTCGAGCTGCATAACGGTCGAGCTGTGAATCCGTATCCCTATCTCGCCGATGCCCACAAGCGTTGGATCAGGGTGCTGGAGTTGGCGGGCACGGTCCGCTGAATTGGCGGGCCCTTTCAAACACTGCTGCAAACATCTCTCTCGTTAGCTTGCCCGTAAAGGTGTTTTGCTGGCTCGGATGGAACGACAGCAATACGGTGACGTTGTTGGGTAGCGAGATCTCAACCCCGTGGCCAAACTTGGGTCGCGGCCGCGGCAGCTCAACGCCGCGACTGCCCAGATACCGCCACAACGAGTGGTATCCGTATTGCCCAAGACAGATGTAGATGCTTCTGTTCACAAGAAGATCGAGTTCGGTCTCGAACCAGGGCGCACAACTGTCCCTCTCGTCTGTGGTCGGTTTGTTGGCAGGTGGTGCGCACCGAACCGGTGCGGTAATCCATGCGGCGTCCAACGCAAGACCATCGGTAGGCCCTACCGAAGCTGGCTTGTTGGCGAATCCGGCTTCGTGGAGCGCTCGAAACAACCATTGTCCACTCCGGTCGCCCGTGAACATCCGCCCGGTCCGGTTGGCGCCGTGGGCAGCCGGCGCGAGCCCCACTATGACGACATTGGCGGCTGGATCCCCAAACCCGGGGACGGGTCGACCCCAGTAGTCATCGTCTGCAAACGACGCACGCTTGTCTCGGGCAACTTGCTCCCGCCATTCGACGAGGCGAGGGCATCTGCGACATTCGGCCAGAGCTGCGGTCAGCTCATCGATCGATGCGAAGTCCACCCGTTACTCCGGTGGTGGGAGGTGTCCGGAGTCGAAGATGGTCCCTGCGCTCCACAACATCCACCCCATGTTGCGGGCTTCGGCGACCTGCTGCACACCAATAATCTCCGAGTCCTCGAGGAAGGCACGCTGCAGCCAAGGCCGATACAACGCATATCCCTCGAGACGGGGAATGCCGGCATCTAGCGCCGCCGCCACGAGTTCCGAAGAATGCTCGGTTGGGTCATCCCATCCCTTCCAACCTGAGCCGTACGTGTAGGTGTAGATCATGGGGCTGAGTACGTCGACATAGTTCGAGAACACATTCGGTGACTGACCGATCCCCTCATCGGTGCTTGACTCCAGGGTGATCGCAAAGATATCGGCGGCTACGGCACATCCCATCGGATTGAGCTGTCGATGGGCTTCCTCGAGGAATGCGGCGATGGTCTCGACCCGTGTCTGTTCGGAGGATTCGCTGTAGTAGTCGTTTGAGGTGAGCTCGTCGAAACTGAGTTCACTGATCGGGCCATCCGAGGGGAAGCGGATGTAGTCGAATTGGATCTCATCGAACCCGATCTGGCAGGCTTCCTGCGCTAGATCCAGGGCATAGGTCCACGAATTGCGATCCGTGGGATCAAGCCATGCCAGATTCTTGTTGTTCGTCCACGGTTTGCCGGTGGTGGTGTTGATGGCAGCGATAGACGGGTCGTACCGAGCCAGCTGATCGCTCTGGAAGGTGACGATGCGGGTGATCTTGTAGAGACCGTGAGCCTCCATGTCGGCAATCACTTGGGCAGCGTCATAGCTAGGAATGACCGCACCGATGTCGTAGGCGAGCGCCACGTCGGTCTCGTGGAAGACGTTGCCACCTTCGTCTTGGGTATCGACGACGAAAGCATTGATTCCCGTGTTGTCGGCCAACTCGAGCAGATCGGCCCACTTCTCCACATTCCCCACTCCAGAGGCATCGCCGGCGACCCGCAGCGCTTGAATCATGCGCGGTTCGAGTTCTACAGAAACCGAGTCCTCAGTGCCATCCCACGTTGTCGTCGCCCCTTCCCATGCCGGCCGCTCAACCTCGAGCTCACCGGGAACTGCACGGAACAGCGCAAATTCGCCGTCGGTGTCGGTGACAGCCTCCGTCCCACCAAGACGCACCGTCGCCCCTGGCAAGGCACGGCCATCCTGGGATAGGACCGCGCCTTTGAGCACGACCGGCTCCATCCGAATCTCAATTGGCTCTTCAGCCGGCTTGGAGTCCACAGTCAGGGTGCTGGGATGAAACCCGGCTGCCGTGATGTTGACCTCGACCGGCTTCTCGTTCCACACCACCTCCGTGACGCCATCGTTGTCGGTCGTTGCCACCTCGTTGTCCATTTCGACGTCGGCCACGACTGGGGTGAGGTCGTCGGCACCAAGGACCACAAACGACAACGTGACAGGCGGAGGCTCGGGAAGATGCATGGATTCGCCTGCCAGCAAAACCGATGATCCAGCGCAGGCAGGAAGAACCAGGGCGCTGGCAGCGGCAAAGGTAACTAGTCGTCTCATTGCTGGCGGTGAACCTCGACGGAGCCTGCTCTTGACATGCTCCAAAATGGCTATCGGTGAACGGCCCTGAGGGTAGTAGCAAGGCAACGTATCGGTAACCCTCAGACCCAACAAAAACCAATAGCGCACAACTGTGCAATTCATTGAAGCCAGAACTTAGGCGTGATAGCTTTACTAGACACAACGTCATGAGGGGGGCCCATGGCACGGAAGGCGCGAGGAACGGTGCAGGCCGACGGTGTTGGTCTGTACCTCGACAAGGTATCTGGCCACGACCTACTGACCGCAGAAGACGAAGTTCGTCTGGCGCGGCTCATCGAGGTTGGCAGGCAAGCAGTCGTCCGTCTCGAGACCGAGAAACTGCCGTCACGCGAACGCTTCGAAATGCGACGTGCGGTGCACCAGGGCGAAGAGGCTCGTGCCGAGTTCATCCGCTCCAATCTTCGTCTAGTTGTTTCTATTGCGAAGAAGTACACCGGTCGTGGGCTTGATCTTCTCGACCTTGTTCAAGAAGGCAATCTGGGCTTGATCCGTGCCGTCGAAAAGTTCGACTGGCGCAAGGGCTTCAAGTTCTCGACATATGCCACGTGGTGGATCCGCCAGGCGATTACTCGCGGCCTCGGCAACACCGCACGCACGATCAGGCTCCCCGTCCACCTCGTCGACGTTGTGCGGGTGGTCCATGAGACATCCACCACCCTGCAGGAGAAGCTTGGGCGCCGCCCCTCTGCGAATGAGATCGCAGAGGCAAGTGGGCTGGATGTCGACCAGGTCGTCATCGCCATGGATTGCCCCGATGACTGCGTGTCGCTCGATCACCCGGTCGGCGATGCCGGAGATGCCAGTCTCGGCGACTTCGTTGAAGACCTCCAGGCGGACGACCCCTTCGTCGTTGCCGCCGACATCGCAAGACGCGATGAGTTGGAGCGGGCTCTTGGAATGCTCGAGGCCAACGAGCGGCAAGTGATCATCCTTCGCTACGGGTTGAGTGGCGGCGGACCACGGACGCTGTCCGATGTGGGTCGAGAACTCGATGTCACGCGGGAACGGATTCGCCAGGTAGAGCGCAAGGCTCTCACCAAGCTGCGTCATCCCTCCTTCGCCTACGACCTCGAGAGCCTGTTCTAGCCGTCAGTTCTAGGCTGCCCATCCCCACGGAGACTCCAACTCGTATAGGAATCGATCGGAGACGTGGTTCAGGACGCGACGTGCGGCACGGAATCGGGTCACCACATCAGAGACAGCCACCGGGGCCGAGCCTGCGTCGATCGCCCTCCCGTACCACCGTTTTCCCAAGGCCTCCAGAGCGTCGAGACCGGGAGAAATAGTGCCGCTATCGCACAACTGCAAGACCTCATCCGATGTCATATCCACGGTTGCACCCAGTCGCGCAGCCTGAGTCGGAGCAAGCGCCACCGACCCGGTCGAATCAGGGAGCACTCCGGTGAGGAATAGGCTCAGATCGCCGAGGCGACACATCAGCGTCGCCCGCTGACTCGGCACCGCAACGTCGACCCACCCGGCTAATCCCGCCAGATCAAACGGATCACCGGGGACCGGAGCAGGCGCTGGTACTGCAAATGACTCCAGGAGACGCACGAGGAAGAACAGACGACCTGGGTCCTCGATGTACTCCTGCAGCGGAGCAACGTCGAACACGGGGAGACGAGACCGCGGCCCGGTCCAATCATTGACGAACGTGGCGGTGCGCAATTCTGCCGCCGCACGATGCACCATCACAGCAAAGAGCAGGAAAGGGGACACGAGGTTTGCAGGGTGTGCATGCCGGCCCATCACGCCGGCCACCACTTCTTCATCTCCCAACAAGTCATGGATAGCCCACGGGCGGCATCGAAGATCCTCAGCCAATTCGTCTGCATCACCGGCCGTGATCGCCGCTAAGCAACGAAGGTCTCTACCGCTCAGACCGTCCAGATACGAAGTCATTGTTGTTTCCCAATGAGGCGTATCGACCCTGTCGGCGGTCATCGCCTCAACTTGAGCAGTGACTTGCTGGCTACGCTTCGGCCATCATGTTTGTCTAGCTGCACCTGCAATTCTGTACCCCTGGCGCGGATGTCAGGCGGTGCGTTGTCTTGACCAAATGACCCTTGGATCAACCGCAAGGTAAGGACCAACATGCTTTCACTTCTTGACTTAATCACCCGCTCGCTACCGCCTGCTCCATGGAGCGAAGGGGACAACATCCCTTGGGACGAGCCCGCATTCAGCCAGCGGATGCTCAACGAGCACCTTGCTCAGGACCACGACCTGGCAAGCCGCAGGCTCTCGCTCATCGACTCGCAGGTTTCCCGCTTGATCGAGACCAGCATCCCAGCCGCACCGGCCCGAGTGCTCGACCTGGCGTGTGGGCCCGGCCTCTATCTGCACCGTATCGCCGCCGCAGGACACTCTGGGGTTGGTATTGATTTCTCGCCGGCCTCGATAGACCACGCGCGATCGGAGGCGGATGCCGCCGGGTACGACCTGATCTACCACCATGACGACCTTCGTACGGCCGATTTTGGGAGCGGGTTCGACACGATCCTGCTCTTGTACGGGCAAATCAACGTCTTCCGACGTACCGAGGCCCTGAAGATCCTGACCAAGGCGCATGCGGCACTAGTCCCGGGCGGGAAACTGGTGTTGGAGCCGCAGACCTTCTCTCACATCCGGCTGACGGGCCAAGCTCCTCCGGTCTGGAGTAGTCACGAGTCGGGGTTGTTCGGGGCAGATCCACATCTGACGCTCACCGAGAGCTCCTGGTATGAAGCGTCTGCCGTCACGACACAACGGTTCTACATCGTCGATGCGGCGACCGGTGCGGTTGAACGGCACGCCCTGAGCAGCGAGGCGTATACGGATGAGCAGCTCACTAACACGCTCAACGATGCGGGTTTTGCAGAAGTGACCCATCGGCCATCATTGACAGGCGAGGAAACCGATGACGGCTTGAGTGTCGTGGTCTGCGCTAGAACAGCTTGAGCATCGGTGAATCAACACCGCGGAGCTCGTCGTAGTCAACCTCGATGCAATCGATGCCACGGTCCTCGGCCAACGTGCGGGCCTGCAGTTTGATGACCTGAGCGACAAACAAACCCCGCACCGGCGCCAATCGCTCGTCGCGGTTGAGAAACTCGAGATAACGGGTGAGCTGCTCGACGCCGTCGATCTCGCCCCGCCGTTTGATCTCGACGGCAACTACCTGGCCGACGGTGTCTCGGCACAGCAAGTCGACCGGGCCGATTGGAGTCGGATACTCGCGCCGAATCATCTCGAGGCCTTCTTCCATGGAGCCCGGAGTCTCAGCCAGCAGTCGTTGCAGCTCCAGTTCGACGCCGTCTTTCTGCAGGCCAGGGTCCTCGCCCATTTCGTGAGAGGTCTCGAAGTGGATCTCACCAAACGTGATCGTCAGCTTCTCCCCCTTGGGATTGGTGACGATCCATTGACCATCCTCCTCGACCAGATGGTTAGGGGCGTTCATCCAGTTCAGTGGCTTGTATGCACCACCGTCGGCGTGGATGGCGACACAGCCATCGGCCTTGATCATCACCAGGCGCGTTGCCATGGGTAGGTGGGCATTCAGCCTTCCGTCGTAGTCGACGGTGCACTCAGCAACAACGATTCTCATGACGTGCAGCGTACCCGAGTCGGGTCTCGGCTAGCCGACCGAACCTTCCATCTGAAGCTCGATGAGGCGATTGAGCTCCACGGCGTACTCCATGGGCAATTCTCGCACGATCGGCTCGATGAAGCCGGCCACGATCATCGCGGTGGCTTCCTCTTCGGAGAGACCACGACTCATCAGATAGAAGAGTTGCTCCTCACCGACCTTGGATACCGTTGCTTCGTGACCCAGATCGACATTGGATTCTTCGATCTCCATATACGGGTATGTGTCGGATCGGGAATCCTCGTCGAGAATCAACGCGTCACATCGGACAAACGACTTGGCGTTCTCGGCGTCGTCCTCTACACGAACAAGCCCGCGGTATGCGGATCGCCCACCACCCTTGGAGATCGACTTGGAGGTGATGAGTGAAGACGTATTCGGGGCGGCGTGGACCATCTTGGCACCGGCATCGAGATGCTGGCCCTCGTTGGCGAATGCGATCGAAAGCACCTCACCATGGGCACCCTCACCGAGCAACCACACTGCCGGATACTTCATCGTTAGGTTGCTGCCCAGGTTGCCGTCGACCCACTCCATGGTGGCGTTCTTGTAGGCGACCGCCCGCTTGGTGACCAGGTTGAACACGTTGTTTGACCAGTTCTGGATGGTCGTGTAGCGACAACGACCGCCTTCCTTGACAACGACCTCGACAACCGCCGAATGGAGCGAGTCGCTGCTGTAGGTTGGCGCCGAGCAACCCTCGACGTAGTGGCAGAAGGCCCCTTCGTCGATGATGATCAGCGTGCGCTCGAACTGACCCATGTTCTCCGCATTGATCCTGAAGTAGGCCTGAAGCGGCTCTTCGACGTGGACACCGGGAGGGACGTAGATGAAGCTTCCTCCGGACCAGACAGCCGAGTTGAGGGCAGCAAACTTATTGTCGTTTGGGGGAATGATCGTCCCGAAGTACTCCTGGACATGCTCCGGGTACTCCCGAACCGCAGTGTCCATGTCACAGAAGATCACACCGAGCTCTTCAAGATCCTCACGGTTGCGGTGATAGACGACCTCGCTCTCGTACTGAGCGGTTACACCCGCCAGGTACTTGCGCTCGGCCTCGGGAATCCCCAGCTTCTCATAGGTCTCCTTGATGGAGTCGGGAACCATGTCCCAATCCTTCGCCTGACCCTCGGTCGGCTTGATGTAGTAGTAGATGTCGTCGAAGTCGATGGTGTCCAGCATCTCGGTGCCGCCCCAATTTGGCATGGGCTTGCGCAGGAAACGCTTGTAGGCCTTGAGGCGGAAATCGAGCATCCACTCCGGCTCTTCCTTCATTGACGACATCTGCCGAATGATGTCCTCATCGAGACCCTTTTCCGGCTTGAAGACATAGTCTTCTTCGTCGGCCCAGCCGAGCTGATAGCCGCCGAGATCAATGTCGACCGTTGTCATATTTGGGGTCCCTTCAAGACGTCGCAGAGACAATTACCACTATAGCGATAGGAGATTGAGAAACCGACGAGAAAGTGGTGATCGGCCGGAATTGTGCCCTAAAAACGGTGGGATACCAAGTCGGGCCGCACCCGAGGCACTTGACCTCGGATGATCTCGCCGGGACGTATGGGAGTGGGGGGAAGACCGGTTACCGTCCCGGCGGATCATCCGTGGTATCAATACAACGTCGCAGGTCGGAGAAACGATCCCGAGAATGTCGGACCGGCGACCTTGCCACCCTGCTGTTGCCGTATTCTCAGCCCATGCCAGTAATCGTCATCGGAGCCGACACGACTGCGGGCCAAGCGGTTGTTGCAGCCCTACGGCCAGCGTCAGGTGAGATCCGTGTATTTGTTTCAGACGATGCAGCCGGAGCGGACTATCGATGCGCAGCCAAGGTTGCGGTCGGCGACATCTCGGACGGAACTCATGTCGGGGGCGCCGCGATCGGTGCATTCTGTGCGGTCGTCGTCGCCTGCGCCGCCCATGACACGCGAGACCGGCACTTCGCCCCCACCCCAGCCGCAGTCTTTGCCCAGTGGGCGGACGGTCTCCACGACGCCGGCATCGGCAGGGTCATCGTCATCGGGGACCGCACCGAGATCCCCATCCCGGATCCGTTGGCCGCGATCGGTGCCGAATACGTCGTTGTCGGAAGCGGCGGGCTCCCCGTTGCCGAGGTCGCCGGTCGGGTGGCCGCGGCCGAAGCCGCTCTCCCCCCCGACTAGAAGATCTCAGGACACCACGGAGCAGGTGAACTGCGAAACAGCGTACCGAATCGGGCAACCGCCGCGGCGTCTCCCTCGATACGGCCGGCACGAGCGAACGATACCGCATCCCGCCCGCCCAGATACATCGCACCCAACGTATTTACATCCATCGCCACATCGGGCTCGGCCGCGACCTTCTCGCAGGCTGCGGTCCCATCGTCAATAACCAGACGATATGTACCTTCGTTCCAGGGGCAGAACTGATCGGCGATGCTGATGACAACACTGCCCGTGCCGGAGTAGCTGCGCTTGACCAGCGCATCGGCAACGTCAATCAAGCGCACCCACAAACCGTCTGAGTAGTCGGTGGTAACCACGGTGCGGCCGTCACGCATGATCAGAGGTAGCGGATCATCAACAGGATTGCTCCAGTACTTCACAATCGGGAACAGATCGATGTTGGCGGCGTAGTGCCACAAGGCACGGTAAGCCGCGTCATCAACCGGGATCAGCTCCCGGATCCGGAGTTCGCCTTCCGACAACAGATCCCAGCTCGCCTTCTGACGATACGTCACGTAGCCAATCGGTTCACCGTTGCGTTCGGCGACCGCGTGGCGAAGAGCGCTGGCACCGTCGCGGTGCTTCTCCGGGTCATGGAACAACCGGTACTTCCACCAGTCTTCCGAACGTTTGTACATGCCTGGTCGAGTCTTCATTGCGCGGTTGTACAGTTGCGGCAACACCGTCTCCGCCTCGTCCCCCCCTGCCAGACGAACCGTCACACCTGGTTCCGATCCGCCACGGCCGGCAAGTCGAGCATCGAACTTGATGCCGTGCATGAGAGTCGCCGGCCCGTATCCAAAGCGACCGTATATCGGTACCTCAGATGCCCACAAGCCTCCGAGCGGCTCACCCCGTTTCCGAGCACGATCAACGTGCTCTCGCATCATGGCGGTGAGCACGCCCTGGCGGGTGTGTGTTGGCCGCACAGTGATGATGGTCAACCCAGACATCGGGACCTGCGCTCCCCCGGGCACCGTCAAGTTGAGCTCGAGGTCGGAGCCGGTTCCTACGATCTCGTTGCCGTCGAAGGCGGGGAAGGCTCGCTCGGTGCCGAAAATGGCATCGAACCGTTCGGTGGCAGCCTCGTCGTCGGGATCGGAATCGTATCCGAATCCGGCAGCAAGAGCTTGCCTGCAAGCGGGGATTTGCTCTCTCAACAAAGTGCGGATCTCAAAACTCATGGCCAGCACGCTATCAGCTGCACGACAGGGCTGAGCCGCTGCCGTCATCGCCCAACCACATTGCTGCCTAACCTGATCAGACCACTTCGGAAGGGACTTCACCGTGCATCCAGTGCGCATCGCTGTGCAACTTCACCCACAACACGCGGACTACTCAGATCTCCGCAAGGCCGTCACCGAAGCCGAGGAACTCGGAATTGATGTCGTCTACAACTGGGATCACTTCTACCCGCTGTACGGCGATCCAGACGGAAAGCACTTCGAGTGCTGGACCATGCTCGGAGCATGGGCAGAGCAGACGACAAGCGTAGAGATCGGAGCACTGGTCACCTGCAACTCTTATCGGAATCCGCAGTTGCTGGCCGACATGGCACGCACCGTCGACCACATGTCGGGGGGCCGTCTCATCCTGGGTATCGGCTCGGGGTGGTTCCAGCGGGACTACGACGAATTCGGCTACGAATTCGGAACAGCACCAAGCAGGTTGCGTGACCTCGACGCAAACATGCCTCTCATCGCGGAACGCTTGAACAAGGGCAATCCTGCCCCGCTTCGCAAGATCCCCGTGCTGATCGGCGGAGGAGGAGAGAAGGTCACGCTTCGCATCACGGCCGAGCACGCCGATATCTGGCACTTCTTTGGAACACCAGAGCAGATGGGGCGGAAGGCCGGAATCCTCGACGGGTGGTGCGCCAAGGTGGGTCGTGATCCCGCAGAGATCGAGCGCTCTACCCAGGTCGAGTACGACGAGATTGAGGGTGATCCCATCGAGTTTGCCGAGCAGTACTACGCCCTCGGCTTCACCCAGTTCGTATTTGGACTCAATGGCCCCGACTACGACATGACACCGGTCAAGGCTTGGCTCGAGTGGCGGGACAGCAAGAACGCCTAGGTACTAGAACTCTGCCGTCGTCCGGTGATCGCAACCAGTGCGGCACCGGCGGCGAGCAGCAATAGTCCGATGACGGCGAAGCGGAGAAGATCCGAACCGGTGTAGGGCAATTCGCCAACGGGAACTGTCGCCGAGTCAGCGTTGTCGCTCAGGTCAAGCTCCGGCACGGGGCCGGTGACGGTCACCTCGGCGGTATTGACGATGTCATTGTCGACCTGAGCAATCACCATCGTCTCAACAGAGATCGCGGCAGACACACCCATGGTCAGATCACCGTCGAGCACGCACTCAATCGCCCGGTCCTGCACCGCACAGTCCCAGCGGTCACCATGCGCTGCGACGACAGATAGCTCCTCGGGCACAACATCGACGACCGTCACCGGGCCCAGCGCCGTCGCCGGACCGGCGTTAGTCACCGTGATGAGGAAGTCAATCGGCGAGTCAAGCTCTGCTTCCCCGACGGCCGTCTTCACCAGGCTCACGTTGAACTGACCGACGTACCCAAAGTCATTGTCCGCAGAAACCTCACCCGACACAACGACAACATCGGTCATTCCGTCGAGTACACCATCGGGATCAAAGGTGTTTTGCACGACCCAGGGAAGTGTCGACCGGTCGACAAGCACCACATAGTTGCCGGCGGGAACATCGTCGAACGAATACGAGCCATCGGCAGCGGTGGTACTGATGCTGATCAGCACATCGTCGGCACTGCCGACATTGCCGTCGGGTCCCGGATCGATCAGCTGAACTGTGACGTCGGGGATGCCGTCCTCTGCTGGATCGGCGAGCCCGTCGCCGTCCTCGTCGTTCCATACGGCACCGCTGACCCCACCCAGAGCAGGGAAGGCAACCGGGGTCGGGTCGTTGTTGTCGGCGGGATCACCGTTCCCGTCGGGATCGGGATCAACACCGTCTTGGGACACATCGGTCACCCCTGTGCCCACCGGAGAGCGTCCGGTGGCGATTGCCGAATTCCGGTGCGGGCCGAGCTCTGAGCCCGGAGTGACGGTGACGCGTATCTGAATAGTCGCGATCTCTCCGACGATGAGCGTATCGCTCCCAACCAGGAGTTGAGTGTCCGCATCGCCGTCATAGGTTGGGGAAACTGTGAGAGAGTCCGAGTCAATCGACCGCAGCTCCCAGGAGGTGGCGAGTTCAAAGGTCGCCGCCAGGTTGTCGGTAACTTGAATACCGTTCAGCGCAACGTCACCGAAGTTCTCGACGGCAACGGTATAGGTGAGGTTGTACGAGCCATCACCATTCCCGACCGGGTCCGCGCTGACCGTCTTGGCAACGCCAAGTAATGGCGCTTCCGCAAACGAAACCGGCGTTGGGGTGTCCTCGTCGGGTACGTCATCTTCGTCAACTGTGCCGTCGTCGTCATCGCCGTCGACATCAGGATCGATACCGTCTGTCGAGTCATCGCCGACAGGCCCGTCGGTTGGAGTGAGCCCGGCTACGTAGGCGACATTCTCGTGAGGTCCGATGTCGGCACCTGGAGTCACCGTCATCGCCAGATAGATGGTCCCAATCTCTCCGGGGTCAAGCTTCTGACCGGCAACCATCATGTTGACGGAGCCCGTTCCATCCCAAGCCGGATTGGCAAGGAGCGCCCCGTCGCTGGCCGAGAAATCTCTGGCGTCGAGTGCCGCAAACTGCGCCGCCACGTCATCAAACAGCTCGAGATCGTCGATGACCACATCCCCGAGGTTCTCGACGGTCAGCAGATACGAGACGCTGTAGGTGCCGTCGCCGTGGTTGACAACGCTGCCGACGCTCTTGGCTAGTCCCAGGACGGCAGGAGTGACGGCGGCACTGTCTTCGTCGTCTTCTGACTGATCGCCGTCATCGTTGTCCGGGGTTGAGTCCGGATCGAATTGGTCGACACCAACGATCTGAGCGACATTGAGGAATTCGCCGCTTGTCCCCGTCGGTGTGGCAACGGTGACCTCGAAGGTCAGCGTGATCGCGGAACCCGCGGCGATCGTCAAGCCACTCCATGTGATGGTGGAACCGGCCAGAACGCCTCCGTTCGAAATCGCGGTCGCCGCTACAAAACCGCTGGGGAGTTCGTCGACCACCGTGACGCCGGTAGCCGATCCCGGGCCGTCGTTCGCAACAACAATTGAGAACAAGACCGTGGAACCTGCGACTGGAGCCACCTCGTCGACATCCTTGGTCACGCTGAGATCAGCCTGCTGCGGCACCACCGCAGAGTTGCTTTCGTCGTCCTCCGACTGATCGCCATCATCGTTACCTGGTGTGCTGTCGGTGTCGTGCTGAGTCGCTGCAGTCACCTCAGCAACGTTCCGATACTCGTTCGGGCCACCGACCGGTGCTGCCACCAATGCGTCGAAAGTCAAGGTGAGCGAGCCGCCGGAGGCCACCGCTATCCCCGCCCACGTCACCTGGCCACCGACCTCGGTGCCACCCGCCGAGATGTTGGACACATCGGTGAGGCCGGCGGGAAGGGTGTCGACGATGGCGACGTCGCTCGCATCAGATGGGCCATCGTTACCAACAGTGATGGTGAAGCTGACCGTGTCGCCAACGTTTGGCGTCGGATCAGAGACAGATTTGGCAAGGCTGAGATCGATGATTCGAGGCACAACGGCCGCTGCGTCCTCGTCGTCCTCTGACTGGTCACCGTCGTCGTTGCCAGGAACGCTGTCAGAATCGAATTGGTCAACTGCTGTGACTTCGGCGGTATTGACGAACTCGCCGGGGGCCCCGCTGGGTGCTGCAACAGTGGCTGCGAAGGTCAGGTCAACACCGGCGCCCGAGGCGAGCGAAGTGACGCTCCACACCAAGGTCGGATCGCCTGCTGCATCCCGGCTGTCACCGCCACCGATTGAGCCTGCGTTGTAGACAAAGCCCGACGGCAGCGAGTCAGTGACCGTCACCGCAGTGGCCACATCCGGCCCGGCGTTATGGAGCGAAATCGTGAAGACAACGGTGTCACCGACATTGGGGGTCGGATCAGAGACGCTCTTGACAAGGCTGAGGTCGACCTGTTGCGGAACAACCAAAGCGTTGTCCTCGTCGTCCTCTGACTGATCGCCGTCGTCATTGTTCGGCGCCGAATCGGAGTCGTATTGATCGGCGGCGACGACCTCTGCGATGTTCACATGGTCCGCAGGCGGCGCCGCCACAGCCGCATCAAAGCTCAGGTCGACGTAGGCACCGGCCGCGATGTCGATGCTGTTCCAGGTGACTGTTGACCCGGCAACGATGCCGCCGGCTGTTACACCGGAGATAGCCGCATACCCTGCGGGTACTGAGTCCTCAATAGCCACACCGGTGGCGTCGTCGGGGCCGGCATTGGCGACTCTGAGCGTGAAAGTGACCGTGTCCCCGACGTTGGGAGTGGCTGCGGAGACCGTTTTTGCCAGGCTTAGATCTATCTCGCGCGGGGACACCTGGGCGCTGTCCTCATCATCCTCGGATTGATCGCCATCATCGTTGTTCGGGACAGAGTCGGGATCGAACTGGTCCCCCGCGACAACTTGGGCAGTGTTCACGTATTCGCCACTTGCACCGGTTGGTGCAAGAACCGTGGCGTCGAAGGTGAATGGGACCGATGATCCCGCAGGGACGCTGAACCCGGACCAGGTGATGGTCGATGCCGCAAACGTCCCGCCACCCGAGATGGCAGTGATCCCCGTCAGTCCCGCAGGCACGCCATCGGCAACAGCCACGCCGGTCGCATCCGCCGGACCATCATTGGTGACGGTGACTGTGTAGGTCACGACTCCACCGACGCCAGGATTGGCATCGCTGACGCTCTTGACGAGCCGGAGATCGGCGACTGGGGGTGTTGCGACGGCACTGTCCTCATCATCCTCGGATTGATCGCCGTCGTCGTTACCTGGCGTTGAGTCCACATCAAATTGGGTAGCGGCGACCACCTCGGCAACATTGCGATACTCGTCGGCAGGGCCGGTCGGTGCCATGACGTCCGCATCGAAGCTCAGTACGACACTTGATCCCGCCGCGATCGCCAAGCCGCTCCACGTGATCGTCGAGCCTGTCTCGATCCCGCCAGTGGAGATCGCATCGACCCCGGCGAATCCTGCCGGGACGGTGTCCGCTATCGACACTCCGGTAGCGTCATCCGGCCCTTCGTTGGTAACGGTGACGTTGAAGGTGACGGTCTGCCCGACGTTGGCATTCGAATCGGAAATGGTCTTTTGGAGACTCAGATCGATCACTTGCGGTGCGACTGCGGCCGCATCCTCGTCATCTTCTGACTGATCGCCGTCGTCGTTTCCTGGCGTGCTGTCGGTATCGTGCTGATCCGCTGCCGTCACCTCGGCAACATTCATGTAGTCGGCCGATGGCGAATCAACAGTGACCATAAAGGTGAGATCGAGATACCAGCCAGCAGGAATGGTGAGCCCGCTCCAGGACACGATCGAGCCCGCCGCACCGCCACCATTGGAGATTGCGAACGGTGCCGAGTAGCCATTGGGGACCGTATCGGCAACGGCGACTCCAGTTGCATCATCAGGGCCGGCGTTGGTCACCCGGATGGTGAAAGTGACATCACTGCCAACATTCGGAGCTGGGTCCGACACAGTCTTGGCCAGGCTGAGATCGATCCGCTGCGGAGCAACAATTGCGAAGTCCTCGTCATCTTCTGACTGATCACCGTCGTCGTTGCCCGGACTGCTGTCGGGGTCGAATTGGTCGACGTCGGCGATCTCAGCAGTGTTCCTGAACTCATCCGTGACACCGGTACCAACCAGCACGGCGGCGGCAAAGGTGAGGTCCACAGTCTCGCCAGGAAGAATGGCTCCGATACTCCAGGTGAGATCTGGATTCCCGGCGGCGTTCTGGATGTCGCCACCTGCGATCGAACCAGCCTGATAAGAGTATCCGCTGGGAAGACTGTCGGAGACGAGGACACCCGTCGCGGTATTGGCGCCCTTGTTGGAGACTGACAGTGTAAAGGTGATGACATCACCAACATTGGGCGTCGTCGTGGGAACCGACTTCACCAGTTCGAGGTCCGCCTGCCGCGGTGCGACAAGCGCACTGTCCTCGTCGTCCTCGGACTGGTCTCCGTCGTCGTTGCCAGGAGAACTATCGGGATCGAACTGGTCGGTATCGGCGACCTGCGCCGTGTTCAGGTACTCGTCAACGACACCCGTCGGTTCATCGACAACGGCGTCGAAAGTGAGGACCACCGAGTCACCGGAACTGGCCGCCAAACCTGTCCACGAGATCACGGATCCGGCGAGACTGCCTCCGGCCGAGATCGCCGACGCCGCGGAGTATCCGGCAGGGATCACATCGGTGACCTGAATCCCGGTCGCATCATCGGGGCCCTGATTGGCCACCCTGATGGTGAAGGTCACGGTATCGCCAACGTTGGGGACAGGGTCGGATACCGTTTTGACCAGCTCCAGATCGGATCGTGTCGGAGTAAGCCCGACGTTGTCCTCATCGTCTTCCGACTGGTTGCCGTCGTCATTGCCAGGAGTACTGTCCGGATCGAACTGGTCAGAGGCGGTTACCTCTGCCATGTTGATATAGGCCGCAGGGGGCGCCACGACAGCGGCGTCGAACGTGACGCTTACCGAACCGCCCGCGGGCACCGTCAGCCCCGACCAGCTGACAACGCTGCCTACGACGGTTCCACTATCGGACACATTGGCGATTGACGTGTAGCCGTTGGGCACTTGGTCACTCACCGCCACACCGGTGGCCGCATCGGGTCCGGCGTTGTTGATGGTGAGCGTGAACGTTATGACCTCATCTACGAGCGGAGTCGTGTCGGAGACTGCTTTGACGAGCGACAGGTCGGCCACCTGCGGGGTCGCAACTGCTTCGTCTTCATCGTCCTCTGACTGATCACCATCGTCGTTGCCAGGCGTGCTGTCGGGATCGAATTGGTCAGAGGCTGTGACCTGAGCTGTGTTGCGATACTCCCCCGGTGCGCCTGTCGGTGCATCGACCACAACATCAAAGGTGAGAGCGACCGTTGCACCAGATGGAACGCTGAGACCGGACCAAGTGATGGTGGCTCCAACTGCCGCTCCTCCATGCGAGATGGCCGTGATCGCGTTGTAGCCATCCGGCACAACGTCGACGACATCGACGCCGCTGGCGTCGCTAGGACCGGCATTGGTCACGGCAACGGTGAAAGTGATCGAGTCCCCAACGTTTGGCGTGGCGATCGAGACTGATTTCGCGATCTCGAGGTCGGCTTGCTGCGGAGCAACCGTCACGGCGTCTTCGTCGTCTTCGGATTGGTCTCCATCGTCATTACCGGGCGTGCTGTCGGGGTCCAGTTGGTCGGTGGCGCTGATCTGGGCAACGTTCTCATAGGAACCGGGTGGAGCGTTGACCACGGCTTCAAAGGTGAGCGCAATGGAACCGCCCGCAGCAACCGCGAGACCCGTCCAGGTCACTGTCGTACCGGCGATCACTCCGGAATGCGAGGCATTGGCAATGGTGCCGAAGCCTGCCGGCACCACGTCGGTGACCGCCACTCCGGTCGCATCGTCGGTTCCGGCATTGTCGACCGTGATCGTGAACACCACTGTGTCCCCGACATTCGGGGTCGAGTCCGAAACGGTCTTGACCAGACTCAGGTCGGCCGATTGCGGCACGATCTGTGCGCTGTCCTCGTCATCCTCAGATTGGTCTCCGTCGTCGTTGTCGGGGGTGGAGTCCGGATCGAGGGTGTCGGAGGCGGTGACTTCTGCGACATTCTCATACTCATCGGGAACTCCAGTCGGCGTTGCCACTACAGCTGTGTAGGTGAGGTTCGTCGTTGCCCCTGATGCCATTGCATCTATCGACCACGAGAGCGTCGGTAGCGACGCATCGTCCTGTGCGTTGCCACCTGCGATCGACCCGTTCTCGTAAGACAAGCCGGCTGGGAGGTGATCAGAGACAACCAGGTTGGTTGCGGTATCGGGGCCGTCGTTGACGATCGAGATTATGAATACGACCGGATCGCCGACGTTGGGGTTCGAGTCGGAAACCGACTTGAACAGCGAGATGTCGGCCTGAGCGGTAAACAGTGTCTCGGTATCGTCATCAGACGTCGGTGTCCCTGCCGGAGCAAGACCGACCACTGTTGCGGTGTTTTCGATCTGGCCGCCTGCCGTGTCGGTGGCGGTGACCGTGTAGTCAGCGGTGCATGACATGGTGGCGCCCGGTGCCAGGGTCGTTCCCTGAGCAGGCACACATGAGATCGGACCGAGGCTCGGCATCGGATCTGTGACGGTGACCCCCGTCAAGGTGACGTCGCCGGTGTTCTCGACATTGAATCCGTAGGTCAGTGTGTCACCAAGCGAGATGTCGCCGGTGCCATCCTCATCAGCGTTGCCTGCCAGGTACTTGTCGAGAAGGATCGAAGGGCTGCCCTCGATCGGCGTGACGACGCCGTCGGTGTCCGTGACCGGAGTTGAATTCGGGTCGACCGCGTTGACGGTCGCAGTGTTGCTAATCGCCGCAGCATCGAGATCAGCCTGCGTCACCGAGTACTCGGCAGTACATACCAGCGTCGCTCCCGGTACGAGCACTGCAGGTTGCGCCGGATTGCAGGCGAGAGCAGAGAGCCCCGAAAGGGGATCGGAAATCGACGCTGCCGCCAATGTGACGTTGCCGGTGTTGGTTGCAACGAATTGATAGGTAAGGGTGTCGTCACGGGTGATCCCGCCAGAAACATCTTCGTCAGCGTTGTCGGCTACGAACTTATGGAGCGAGATCGATGCGTTCTGGTAGATAGAAACGGCAACGCTGTCTTGATCGGACACCAGCGTGGAATCCGGCGCAAGACCTTGGGCAGTCGCGGTGTTGAGGATCTGTCCTTGATCGATGTTGAGTTGGGTGACTGTGTAGGTAGCGGAGCACGTGATCGTTTCGCCGGGAGCCAGTGAAGCGGGTTGGCTGGGGGCGCAAGACAATGCCGACAAGCCGGCAAGCGGGTCCGTAATCCGCACTGCGGAAAGCGTGACATCACCGTCATTGGTTGCGACAAAGCCGTAGGTCAGCGTGTCACCAATAGAGATCCCGCCTGATCCATCTTCGTCCGCATTCGTCTGCAGAGTCTTGATGAGACTGATTGTTGGATTCACCACCACCGGCGTCGCCACCGCATCGTCATCGCTCACATCGGTCCCGTGAGGATCGGTTCCCGTCGCTGTCGCGGTGTTGATGACAAACCCTGCATCGGCGTCAGCGAGGTCCACGACGTGGGCGGCGGTACAGGTAGTGCTCGCTCCAGGGGCAAGCGTTGCAACCGGACATGAGACCGTTCCCACCAACGGGTCGGCTACTGCGACCGTGGCGAGCGTCACGTTGCCCACGTTCTGCACGACGAATTCGTAGCTGAGGGTATCCCCGACGGAAACGTCGCCAGAGCCGTCGTCGTCGGCATTGCCGGACATGGTCTTGGTCAAATCAATCGCGGGCTCCGCAGGGATCACCACCGAATGATCGTCGTCGTCGGAGACATCGTCGCCCGGGTCGCCGGGATCGCCACCTGGTCGCTCTGCCGCAACCGACCCCGTGTTGTCGATCACACCGTCGTCGACATCGAACTGGGTAACGGCATAGGAAGCGGTGCAAGTCATCGTGTCACCGGTGGCGAGCGATGAACCGGCAACGGGCGCACACGACAACGGGCTCAGACCAGGCTTGGGATCAGTAATCGTGACCAGACCCAAAGTGACGTCGCCGTCGTTCGTCGCTGCGAACTGATAGGTCAGGGTGTCACCAACCGAGAGATCGCCAGATCCGTCGTCATCTGCATTGTCGAGGAGGGTCTTGAGAAGCACGATTGACGGGTTCTGCGGTGGGCCGATCAGTTCGTCGTCGGTATCCGTCAGCGGGTTGCCACCGGGCTCGTCTGCGGTGACCGTCGCAGTGTTACTGATCGAACCGGCGTCAATGTCGGTCTGAAGGACCGCGTACGTGGTCGTGCAAGTCATCGAGGCGCCTGGCGCCAGCGTCGGCAGCGGGCAAGCAACAGGACCGCCGGTGAGCGGGTCATCAACAGCAATATTGCTGAGCGTGACATCACCAGAGTTTTGGACAACCATCTCGTACGTGAGCGTGTCCCCCAGCGAGACGTCGGCCGACCCGTCTTCGTCCGTGTTGGTGGTGAAGCTCTTCACGATGTTGATCGATGGGTTCTGGGCGGTCGACACAGTGACGCTGTCCTGATCGGTGACCGCACCCCCACCACCGGAATCATCACCATTGGCGGTTCCGGTGTTGAGGATTTCGCCGGCATCAACGTCAGCTTGGGTGACGACATAGGTGGCAGTGCACGTCATCGCTGCCGTTGGAGCAAGCGAGGACCCTGGCGCCGGCGTGCACCCCAGCGGTGACAGACCCGGCAAGGGATCCGAGATGCCCACATTGTCGAGCCCAACATCACCGTCGTTCTCGGCGACGAACCGGTAGGTAATGGTGTCGCCAAGGCTGACGTCTCCGCTCCCGTCCTCATCGGCGTTGCTGAGCAGGGTCTTGGTGAGGTCGATAGAGGGGTTACGGTCGGGGAAGACAACCTCGTCGTCGCTGTCGGAGATCGGCAGCCCGTTCGGTTGGAACCCTGTTGCTGTTGCCGTGTTGTCAATCCGCCCCGCATCGACGTCGGGCTGAGTCACGGTGTAGGTCGCGGTGCAAGAGATTGTCCCACCAGGAATCATTGTGACTGGGAGGGTGTCCGCACCGCACGAGAACACCGACATGCCAGGCAACGGATCGGTGATGGTGACAACCGTCAACGACACGTTGCCGTCGTTAACCACATCGAACCTATAAGTGAGTGTGTCGCTCAGCGAAACGTCGCCTGAGACGTCCTCGTCAGCGTTGGCGATGAAGCTCTTCGAGAGGGTGATCGATGGGTCCTGCGAGGTCGAGACCGACTCGGATGCTTGGTCGGTGACATCCGCCCCGGTCACTGCGGTACCTACGACTGTTGCTGTGTTCTCAATGACACCTGCATTGACATCGCTTTGGGTGACTTCGTAGGTGGCGGTGCAGACCATCTGCTCGCCAGGAAGGAGGCTCGACCCGGGAGTCGGGATGCAGCTCAGCGGTCCGAGACCCGGTAGCGGGTCCGTGAGGCCGACCGCATTCAGTGTGACGTTGCCATCGTTGGTCGCGACGAATCGATAGGTCAGGGTGTCTGCAAGAGAAACGCTCCCGGTGCCATCCTCGTCGGCGTTGCCTTGCAGCGCCTTGGTGAGATCGATTGACGGGTTCTGTTCGAGGATCGCCAGCTCGTCGTCATCATCTGTCACGGGATCCCCCGTTGGATCAACGGCGGTGACCGTTGCGGTGTTGGCAACCTGGCCGTCGTCAACATCACTTTGGGTGACGGTGTAAGAGGCCGCACAAGTCATCGACTCGTTCGGTGACAATGTGGTCTGCGGGCAACCCACCACACCGCCCAGGAGCGGATCCGTCACAACGACATCAGTGAGATCCACGTTGCCGGTGTTGGTGACCGAGAAGTCATAGTCGAACGTATCTCCGGCGACGGTTCCCGCGATGTCGGTCTGCAGCGACTTTGCGAGCGTGACCGCCGGGACCGGGTTGATCGGCACGGTCTCCGCCGCGATGTCGCTCACGGGACGATCCGCAGGGTCGACTGCAGTGGCCGTTGCGACATTGTCGATACGGCTTGCGTTTACGTCGCCCTGCACGACCTGGTAGGTCGCCGTACAGGTCAGGCTCTCCCCCATCGCCAGGGCTGCCGGTTGCAACGGCAAGCATGACAACGCGGAGAGGCCGGGCATCGGATCGGTCACGGCGACGTCGACAAGATCGGTATCGCCGGTGTTCTCCGCGATGAACTGGTAGGTGAGAGTGTCGCCGATCGTGACGTCCCCCGAGACATCCTCATCGGCGTTACCCAGCAGACCCTTGCTCAGCGACAGCTCAGGAAACGCTATCGGGTCGGTCACGGAGGCGGTCGTGAAGACTGGTTGTTGTTCTGAGGCTGCATAAACCGTGTTGGTCAACTCGGTGATGTCGACAACCAATGGGTTGGCAACCTCGACCTGATAGGTGATCGTCATTGTCTCTCCGGGATCGAGAGAGAATGGATCAGCGGGAGTCAACAGATTCGGGCTCGCCCCGTCTGCGAGTGGTGCGGGGTCGGCACTCGCATTGGTCCTGGTTTCGGGATCGATAGTTGAGGCGCTGATCACAACGTTGTCGATCATGAAACGATCGGAGCCGCCAAGGTTCGAAGATGTCACAAACCGAATCGCGGCGCCTGCGGTCAGGTAGGCGTCCAGGCTGTGCGAGGTCGGCAGGAATGCTGGGTCGCTACCGGGTCCCTCCCAGATCCCCAGCTGATCCCAGCCCCCTCCGCCATCGGTTGCCTCGAGAACGACGTAGTCATTTGTGTTGTCGAACCCAGAACGAGCGAAGTCGAAGCTGAGCGTTGCGGTGTCATAGCCGGCAAGGTTGATCGCCCGCGAGACACCCTCGCCACCGCCGTCGTTGTCTTGGACTCGCAACACAAGACTCGAACCGTTGGTGATGATCCTCTCGTCACCGCTGTTGACCCCGTCACTTTCGTTTATCTCGGTCCAGTCCGGGCCCCACAACACGCTGCCGGTACTGCCACCGTATCCCCCGCTCTCCATGTCATCCGCATAGGTGACAGTGGTCGTCACCGAACCCACAACGACCGTGCTCTCGGCAACGTAGGTGGTTCCCAAGGGGACAGCATCGGCAATCGTGAACTGATCCTGCGGAGTGTTCGAGGTGTTCTCGACGACGATGGAGTAGGTGATGGTGTCACCCGGTATTGCTCCGCTGATTGGAACATCAGAAGTCTTCGCAACGTCCAGATAGGGGTCGAACACCGGATGAACTGAAGTGCCCTCGACTGAGATCCCGACACTATTGAGCTGGGCGTTGTTGACGATCGAGCTCATTCCGTCCGGAAGGAACTCGTCAAGTTGCACGTCATATGTGATGACGACGATCTGCCCAGGAACGATCGGGCCAAGATCGTAGCCGCCCTCGTCAAACGGAAATGGGGTAACGCCCGCATCGGCGAGATTCCCACCATCGACGGAGGACGTGCCAGGGACATAGGTCGTGTAGGGATCGAGGACATCGTCGAACATGGCGGGGTTTATCGATGCCGTGCCGTCGTTGCGAATGGTGACTGTGTAGGTAATGAACTCTCCAGCATCCAACACACCGTTTCCGTTGGTGTCTCCGGACAGAGACCCAATCTTGCCAAGGGCGACCAGAAGCAATGGCACGACCGCGGTGCCCAGGTCGATGGCTGGGGAGCCGCCGGAGGCCGTATCGGGGTCCTGGCCGTAGGCGACGGCGATACGGGTTCCGTCCAACGTGTACACCTTGAGCCCGGTTTGGTCCGAGTCGTTCGTGTCGTAGAGCAGCTCCATCTGGTAGGCCACCACCGGAATGAGAACGTCATAGTGGGCGCCGTTCGCATCGGTCAGCGCACCGGTGGTCGGGTCACCGTCGTAGTCAACGTACAGATCCGTCGCACCCTCAGCGGTAACCCAGACTGGACTGCTGTTCTCAGTCGCAGGGTCGTTGCTACCCGGTCCCCAACCGACAACGGCTGCGGTTGAGAGCCTGGTCTCCGGAACGAGGGTGAATCCCCAGTCTGAAGCCGTGTCGTCGTAGTCGACTACGACAGTGGCATAGAACTCGGTGGCGGCGCTGAATCGGGCTCCACTGGCTGGCATTTGGTAGGTGGCGACATCCTTGGAGGCGACGCTCACCGCCGTTGAACCACCCTCGTAGTCAACAGTGACATCGAGCTGGCTGCCCGTCGGGTTGTACAGGACTACTACAGAGGGACCGTCGGTTGTCGATGTGCCCACCGGGTTGAAGTAGCTGTCTGCCCAGTCAGTAGTCGGAAGCAGCGCATACCAGCGGCCGGCGTACGTTGCCCCTACATCACCAGTTAGAAGGTCAACCTGAATCGGCCCGGTGGCGGCAATCGTGGCACTCTGGTCCAGACCAGCGACGAGCTGCGACGCCCCGGCGCCGAGCGTGAACGTCTGATCCACGATGGTGTCGCCGTCGGCATCGATTGAAACGGTTGTGCCTGCATGGGCAGCCATGATCGAAGCAGCCGTGTATTCGAAGTTTTGGCCGAGCGCAGAATCTTCGCCCATCGGGACTTCATAGGAGGTGCCCCAAGCGTCGGTTGGATAGACCTCGACCGCTCCTGCGAGCAAAGTGCCCGGGTCGAGCGCCCAGCCCGCACGGGTGACTGCGACCGGACCGGTGGCCCCGATCCGGTCGCCGCCGTCGTAGAAGACGTCCACCGGGTCGCGAGGGTTGGCAAACACGTCGTTGATAAGGGCTGCGTTGTCACCGGCTCCGAAAGTGTCGCAAACGTCGGCAAGACAGCCCGGAGGTGCTCCATTGGCGAACACACTGTCTCCCCAAATCTCGGTGCTGGCCTGCGCCGGGTTCGACAGGTTGAGCTCATAGCCGTCTTCCCAGTGGTCGTAGTAGACGATGGTGCCGTCCACGGCACTGGTGACAGAGATCACTGTGTGCACGGTTTCGTGGGTGGACGCATACAGCGCAAGCGAACCGCCGCGGATGTCTTCCTCGGGCAACGGGACGATGTAGGTCTCCACTGTTGGTGGCCCCGCCTCGGCTGAGGCAAGCTGCGCACCAGGAATATCGAAAGGAAGTATCGAGGCAATGAGAACGAACGCAGCAAGCAACGCGCTACGTCGAGGGGTCCGCCGTTTGTAATTGTGCATCGTGGTCTCGGTCCTCGGGAGGAGATTCACGGCTACACAGTCGGCCAACGCCTGGCAATGTTTAGATGTCGTAAGTGCCAGGGGAACGCGCCAGCGATCGCTCTCCCCACCATTGAGAGCGACCGCTTCTTGGCCCGCCACGCCCCGTTTCCGGGGAGTTCTTGTGATGTTGATTACCTATCGGCATCGCGGGCCAAGAAGTTAAAAGTGGGAGGGGATCAATCGCCCACCACAAGGAATGACCAGTCACCGTCCTCGTAGATCCCGGTGCGGTATCCGATGTAGGCACCGAAGGACTCAAACCCGGCAAAGTCGTCATCGTCGTACAGCGGCCGCAGGGCTTCCTTGTCTTCCTCGGGCACGGTGTTCCAGCCGCCATCGTGTGCGGCTGCGGCCGGCCAGATGTAGAGGACCCGACCATCTACCTCGGTCGTGCCATACGGCATGTTGAGAATCTGCATCAGGGAGTGCATCGGTGCGTAGCCTTCTCCCTCCTCGTACGTCCATAGCTCTTCGGCATCTTCACCACCGAACCCTGCGGCGAAGTTGTCCGGCGAGATCGCGGCGAGATCCTCGAACCAGCAGCGTGAGCCAAATAGCATGATCTGGCCAAGGGTCTGGATGACGGGCTCCGGGACGCCGGCGGTATCGACATCGGGGAAGAAGCGAGCACCGGAACAGGTGTCGCCCGGGTCGGTGACCGCTTCTGTGGTTTGGGTGGCTGCGTC
>JAAETI010000281.1 GCA_024228555.1 bacterium
GCCTGATAGACGTCAAGTCCGTCATCGATCGCAACGCGTACGAGACCGTCGTTGACGACTGCGGCGAGCGATCCGAGCGCCATGTACAGCGCACCCAGCGCATTCGGCGACAGACCTCGAAGCACGACTCCAATCGTAAGGGTCTCGGCACCGGGGCTGCCGAGAGATTCGCGCAGTACAGCCACCAGCTCAGTCCCCTTCAGCGGGCTGCCAGTGCGCTCCATAATGCTCATCTCGGACGTTGGCAGAGCGCCACAGTCCCTCACGTACCGAGCGCTGCTGTACACCGGCAGGCTGGGCGGTTCGGCTACCGACAGTGGCGACCAGGTGGAGGTCGAGCTGATAGCGCCCGTCGAACGCTCCGCTTCCCGTTCTTACTCTCCTGAGGCGGGCCAACAGGCCTGAGCAGTCGATGCATCCCGATCGCCAGCTGCCGGGGGATGCCGCTACCTCACTTTGATTTGGAGGTGCCACTGCTCGCGTTGAAGCGTGACCGACGCTAGGTCAGTTGCACCGGGGGTCCCGTCGTGTCGAAGCCCTCGAGTACGACCAACCCATGATCCGTCATGTAGGTCAGGGCGGTGTGTCCCGTCGGAGCCGAACCGA
>JAAETI010000282.1 GCA_024228555.1 bacterium
AGAACTCCTGTGGGGGGTTCGTCGAGCGTCCTCTTCTGTGTGTTGCCCCGGCGGCACCTGCACCTTAATACTGCAGGGTCCGTCACTACGGAAGGGCCTTCGGGCCTCTCCTCCTCTCGTTCATGACGCCAGACGCACGTCCGCCTGGTTGTCTATCTCTGTGTGACCCCCCTCCAGACTGGTACAACTGGTACAAGTCAATGCCGGGGCAAGCCGGTATACAAAGGTGTTGGTAAAGACGCCAGCACCTTTGTCATATACAATACGAACTGATGAATTTAGTTATTAATCGGAGGATAGGAAATCCAACCGTTCTTGGCCGATCATACCACTTCGATCTCTGCACTCAAGTACCAGAATCGGACAGCAACTGCCCCCGGGATCGCAGCGGAGAGAGGAGAAAGGGATACTCTGAGGAGGCGCGGGCACGGTATTGTGCAAGGCGCTACCGCGGAGGGTGTGCGCGGCGCAGAAACAACCCGTTGCCCTCGGTGTGGAGGGCGACTCGATCGGGCCGCTGGCGTTGGATCACCAGCTCAGCGTTTGGTCGAACTCGAAGTCAGGCTCGGGTTGGGCGATCGAATCGGCCAGCTGAAGTGACTCGGCTTCGGCCTCCCAGGCGGGTGGGTGAGCTGCGATCGAGCAGCGAACGCCCAAGCCATGGAAGGCTTGGGCTGGTACGCAAGCGAAGCAGGATTGCGCAGCGCAGGGGCGTGCGGAGGCGATTCTCGGAGGATCGGTGGGTTCGCCAATGTGCGTCAGAATGCGGCGTACCGAAACGCCATCGGTCACGAACGCGATGATCCGCATATCGGCACCGCACTGAGGACAGGCGAGCTGCGCAGACTCGTAGATGCGCGCCGGCAGCATGGCCCACAGGTAACGGGCGGGTGAGCGCCACAGGGCCTCGACGGCATCTTCGGTGTCTTTGTTTTCCGTCTGCTGTGGTGGGTCGTTCGAAGCCTCCCATGCCAATGCCGTGACGGCGGCCCGCAAGGTGGCATTCGGCGCGAGGACCCCATGGCAGCGGTGGCGATGGGAATGTCAGACCTCCTGATCTCTGGGATTTTGATATGACATTGGATCCACAAAAACTCAGGCCAAGCGCATGAATTTCGCGGTGGCTAAAAATGGGTCACCAGCACCTCATCTCGAGCCGCCCTGTCGAATAATAGGCCGCGGTTAATCCGACACCAAGGCATAAACCAGGCGTAAATTCGTACCGGGAAAAATCGTCTCTGTCTGGTTGAGCTCGGTACACAGATGACGGATCACCTCATCGGCACAACGATTGGCCTGATGATGCACACGCACCGTCAAGGTCCCGGCGTTTTCGTCGGGCAGCAGGTCGGCTTCCGTGCGGTAGAGGGCTCTGAGTAAACTTCGCGCATCATCCTCGCGCGACATCTTCTCCCGCGCCATCTGCACCATCGCGGTTTCGGAGC
>JAAETI010000283.1 GCA_024228555.1 bacterium
GCCGGGATATCGACGTTGGTCGTACCGAAGTCGATATCGGTGCCACCGCCGGTACCCGTGTTGCCGTTGTCGTTGACGTTGATCTGGATCGTGTCTGCATTATCGCCGTTGGTGCCGGGGGTGCCGTGCAGGTAGGTGATATTGCTGGCGGTGTTGAGGTAGTTGTTCAGGTTAGTCAGAGTGCCGGTCAGGGTGCGGGCCGTGCTGGTTCCGCCGATGGTGATGCCGGTGCCGGCTGCGGCGGTCAGGTTGCCGCCCGTGCTGGTGGTCAGGGTCAGCGTCAGGCTGCCGCTGGCTGCATCGACGTCGCTCAAGTTGATTGCTGAGAGATCGACATTGCCGGAGACATCTTCGTTGACTGAGATATCAGTCGGCAATGAGCCCG
The DNA here is from genome assembly GCA_024228555.1 of bacterium. Classification (GTDB taxonomy): domain Bacteria; phylum Actinomycetota; class Acidimicrobiia; order Spongiisociales; family UBA5794; genus JAAETI01. The sequence continues at coordinate 386 of JAAETI010000283.1, forward strand.
CGTTGCTCGGATCGTCATTGACGGCCGTGATGGTCGCGGTCGTACTGCCGGTCGCCACTTCGGAATCACCGTCATCGTAGCTCCAGTCGATCTGGGCGCTGGCCGGAGGTGTGTCGCTGGAGTTGGAATAAGCGATCGATTGCAGGGTCAAATCAACCAGTGTACTGGTGGCGTTGGTGTTGAAGGTCAGCAGCAGGGTGCCGGCGCTGTTGGTGGTGACCGTGCCGATGGTGGTTGCGCCGTAGACGAGATTCCCGCCCTGGGTCAGGGTGCCGAGCGAGCCGGTATGGCTGAATACATCATCGGCATTGGCGCCGCCATTGCGGAGCAGGGTCAGGGTTGCGCCGTCATAATCCCCATTGCTGCTGTTCAGCGCATCAAGCTCGACATCGCTGACAGTTACATCAGCGTCCAGCACCACCGCCGCACCGCCTTCGGTGAAGCTGGGCGTGCCGTCGAGGGTGTTGACCAGGTCAAAGCTGGTATCCAGCGAGCCATCAGTGTTGAGACGCACCATCGCGAAGTCGTCGTCGGTGCCGTTATCGCTTGTGCCCGCCACCAGTATCTTGCCAGCGTCCTGCAGCGGGACGCTGTAGCCATAATCGTCGCCCGTCCCGAATGCAGTAGTGAGGATACCATCGGTATCGAAGGTTGTATCCAGCGAGCCATCGGCTTCGTAGCGGGTCAGGGCGAAGTCGAA
>JAAETI010000284.1 GCA_024228555.1 bacterium
GCGATGCCCCGTGGTAGCTGATGGAGCGGCCGATGATCTTCCAGCGGTCGAGGTCACCGCGGGTGCTGTGATACTGGCGAGCGACCCTCAGGGCCGTTTCCACTGACTCCGTGCCCCCAGAAACGAACAGGCAGCGGGTCAGCCCGGCTGGTAGCCAGGATTCCTGCAATCTCTCGATGAGCCGCAAGCGGGCCTCTGTGGCCCACACCGGGACCGTGTAGGCCGCCTGATGCAGGACCTCAGCCGCAGCCTCGGCTGGTTCGGGACGGCCATGGCCAATGTTGACCACGACCGCCCCGCCCGCGGCGTCGAGGATGCGGCGCCCATCGTCGGTGAAGAAATAGCTACCCTCCCCTCCGGTGACGAAGAGGGGATCCGGGCCAGAAACGAATGAGAAGTTGGCCAGTCGCTGAGATGACATGCCCAAACTGTAGTTGTTGTCCCGAGGGGGGTGCCCAGACGGCGGCCCCGTCCCGCCCCAACTGGTCACTGCGGGAGCTGCAACCTCGCAGCCCCGGGCCAGATCTGATCAAATGTTGCTACGTCGTCCAACTAGCCGGAGGGCATCAGACCAATGGACACCTACGTTCCACCTCTTGTCGACATTTCTTTCGTGCTCGAC
>JAAETI010000285.1 GCA_024228555.1 bacterium
AACCAGGGCTATGGCGCTGGCGAAATCAGTATTGCAGGTTGGGGGGTTGCCTATGGAGGCACCCTCATCGGCAGCTTTACCGGCGGAGCAAATGGCGACGATCTGGTCATTACCCTCAACGCCAGTGCCAATGCTGCGGCGGTACAGGCACTGATCGAGAACATCACCTATGAGAACACCGACTCCGACAACGCCACCAGCGGCGCGCGTACTGTTCGCTTTGTGCTGAACGATGGTGATGGCGGCACCAGCAGTGCCAACTACGACACCACGGTCACCGTCTCCGCCGCCAATCATGCCCCGACCTTCTCCACAGTCACCGGAGACGGCAGCGTCACCACGGACTTCGGGTCTGGTGATGATATCGGCGAAGGCTTCACGTTGCAGAGCGACGGTAAGATGCTGGTAATAGGAAAGAGCTGGAACGGCAGCGATGATGATTTCGCACTAACCCGCTACAACACCGATGGGTCGCTGGATACCACCTTCGGTGGCGGTGATGGCATGGTCACCACCGCAATCGGATCAGGGGATGACAGAGCTAGAGACGTCACCGTGCAAAGTGATGGAAAGATCCTGGTGACAGGGTTCAGCCATAATGGTACCAACTGGGATTTCGCACTGACGCGTTACGACAGTGACGGCACGCTCGACACAAGCTTCGGCGGCGGCGATGGTATCCTCACCACCGCCATTGGGGCTGGCGACGATTTAGCTGCCAGCGTTACGATGCAGAGCGATGGCAAGATCCTGGTGTCTGGGAGTAGCAACAACGGCAGCGATACAGAT
>JAAETI010000286.1 GCA_024228555.1 bacterium
GTGGTGTTCAGGTCGGCGATCCGACCGGCTTCCTTCTCCCGCACCATGTCTCGAAGCAGCCGACCGACCTCGGACTTGGTCTTGGCCGACCGGCGTCGGACCCGGCGCTTGCCTCGGCCGTCGTAGCCAATCGTGATCGACGCGATCCACCGCTTGCGGGACTCGTCCCAGTGGAGCCCGCCGTCGCCCTGACCTCGGCGGCTCGCTGCTCCTCCTCCAGATGCTGCACGAACTCCAGAAGAGCGGTGTGTGGGATCAGTTGCCCTGGGACCTCGTGGCTCCCACCACGATCCGGCCGCCGGCACCTGCCAACCACGTGCCAAACAACTGGTACACAGGGGTAGCTGGCGGTCACCAGTGGTCAGCTCCGATAGTGGTCAATCTGCCCTTTGGTCGTTGACCAGAACTATGGGGTCTCCAAGTCTGCGTTCAGGTTCCGTAGGACGGCTCGCATAGTATGCGTGTCCGTGTCGTAGCGGTTCAAGCAGTAGTAACATCCGTTGTAGCCGTCATCCTTGATCCAATGGGCAGCGGTCTTCAGGCTCTTGAGGTGGTGCTTGTTCCCTGCCGCCATCAAGGAGACCCAGCGGCAGACCGGCTTGTGGATCTCCTTCGTGTTCAGGTTGGCGATGTACCAGAAGGGGCTCACGCGGTACAGATACTGGACGGTGACGGTGGACTTGCTCGCACCGAGGTCGGTCACCCGAAAGACTATGTAGCTCTGCTGCTCCCCATCTTGCGCCTTGGACACGTAGGTGTGACCTTCGACTGCGTCGACGCCGAAGCGGGTATAGCCGCTCTTCGGAATGGTGATACCGCCCAGGTCCGGGGTGCCGATGCCGCCCAGGTCCTTTACGCCATTCTGCTCATAGTTGTTGGCCCAGAACTTCCCGTCGTAGTAGTAGAGGTCTCCGCCGGTGAGTGTGCCCAGAGTGTTCGTTGAGAAGTCAAAGCTGTCTCGGTCCTCGAGGACCGCTTGTAGGAGGCCGTGGGCATGGAAGGCGAGTTGCATATCGTTGAAGTAGGGGAACCCATTCTTCAGGTTGTTGTCGATATCTGCCGCGCGGTATAGGGCTGATAAGAGGTTGCTCTCACTGGGGTCAGAGTAGTAGTAATCGCGGGGGTATGTTGACAGGATCTGATGCGCCTCCAGCAGAAGCTGGTCGGCGATGCGGGCGCCGGAACCGCCGTAGATGTTGACTAGCCGTTGCCGCAGCTCCCAGCCGGCTCCGCCGATGAACAGCCCGCCGGTATGCCCCTCGATGTTGTACCCGCTCTTGCCGGGGTACTGCTTGTTGTTGTCCAGGTTTCTGGGTGAACTGGTATAGCCCTCGCCATGCCGCGAATCATTGGTGAAGCTGGAGGAGAAGTAGTCGGCGAAACCTTCGTCCATACCGTACGCCTCGGCGTGGCTATCAGGCCAGCCGATGTAGTCGCCATAGATCTCGTACAGGACATTGTGGATGCATTCGTGGTAGATGACATCACTACTTCTTGCGAAAGGATCCGTGCCAAACTTCATCGGATTACCGGCATACGCGTTGTTGAAACTATGGTTGACTTGAGCATTCAAGCGGCTGGTGCCATCCCACGGGTTCTTCCATGAATAGCCGAGCTGATCAGCGAGCCAATCATGGAACAGGTTCATGTGATAGAAGACGTTGATGTGGTCCCGATCCGTGGCGCTCCAGGTCATGTTGCACGGGCTGGTCGTATTGCAGGGGCGGGTTTCGGTGAAGTCCACCCCTGCCGAGTCCTGCACGCGCGCATAGGGTCCGTCGAGCGTGAAGGTAGCATCACCCGTCGGCCAGTGGAACAGCGGCCACAGCCAGTTGACGTACTTCTTGAACCGGCCGGCGCTGTTGGTTGTCGTCGTCCCCGCGTCCTCGATTTCCACATATTCATGCTCGAGCGGCACCGTGCTGATCGGGTCGGTCGGGTTTTCCGGATAGACCTCCGCCTGGGCCATGCCGGTGACCTGGGCACCGGGGAAATTGGCTGTGTACGAACGGAGTATCGTGCCGTCCAGGGCGTCGACGATGAAGAACTTCTCGAGTTCCGGGTCGGGCTCCTCAGTGACGATCTGAATCTTCCAGGCCAGGTGATAGGACACTTGATCGTCGGACTTCTCTGGGTAGACCAGCAAGACGTCGTCCTGGCGCCGCAGATAGCGTTGCCGTCCCTTTGGGTATGTCTCGATGGCGGCGCCGGTGGCGGCTTCCAAACTGATCGCCGGCTCGACCGGCAGGTCAATGTCAGGGTGGTAGCTGGCAGCATACGTGCCAACCTTGCCGTCTTCGGAGGAGTCAAGTCCGACCGTGGCCTTGTGAACCGGCAGGCCCTTGTACCGCTGTTCGTACTTGACGTACCAGCGATTGTTGATATTTCTGATAGAAACTAGCCTGAGGTCGTCTGCTTCCACCCGGAAAACGTTGCTGTGCTCCCTGATGAATTCCCGGAACGTGCCTTCCGCGTTCTCTTCGGAGACAACGACCCCTCCTTCCTTCACGACGGTTGGATAGGCCTCGATCTCGGTGACCCGTTTGGGGATCCCGGTCAGTCGATCACTCGTCAGGCGAGCCCTGTCTCCGAGCCTGCTGACTCCTGGATCGCCTTCGTCATTGCCTTGAAATACGTTCATTGTTGCGCTCCTTATCAAGAATCGCGGCGAGCTGACACAGAAGGTAATACGCCGGCCAAACGTCCGGATAATATCTAGGGTGCGCAATCACCCCCCGCTGCGGTGAAACCTTAACTGTGGGCAAGATGGCACGAGATCTCCGAAGCCGCATTGGCGCCGTCCACTCCGGCGGCTTGATCGACTTGATGTCTCGCTCGACAGGGGCTGCCACGGCCCCCGAAGATAGGTCGTCCCGCCGTTCTGACTGAGGGACTCTTCCGCCGTGCGCGCCAGTGACATCATTCGTGGGCTGTGAGGTCGATGCCTCATCGCTCACAGATTCGGCCGGTTTCGATAGTACCGGCACGCTGTACTCGCTTGGTACTCGGAATGTTGTTTGGCCTGGCAGCGACCTGCGCACGGCCTCGTTTACCTCGTCCAACACCGCGGCTATCTCGTCGTGAAGCGATACGAAGCTCTGACACTCAGTGTTGGTCGCCTTGATATAGCGAACCGGGAACTCGTCGGCGTCGCCCACCAATGAGATGTGGGTGATGCGATCGATTCGGTGCTCAAGCTCGATGCGTCGCTTGACCCGGTCCGGGGCATCCGATCCCGGGACGACATCGACGTCCTCCCGTGTGACGACCTTGCGCCGGATGCCGGTGTCCTGCTTGAACTGGCGGAGTCGTTCGAAGTCGGCAGCACAGGCCTGGGGGCCTATGACCAACAATTCGTGCACGAGGACCTCCTCGGTCGGCGTGATCGGTCGGTGAGACGACCGGGTCTCGGTCAGGCAGCGGCTAGACGGGCACGAGCAGGTGCGTGTCTTCCCGCTTGATCGTCACGCCATCGTTGTCGTGGATGAAGTCGAAGGTGGTCAGCAGCTTCCCGTCCGGCATGGGCACCAGGGTGACTCGCATGCGGGCACCTGCGGCGAACGTGCCGTCGTCCGTCCACTCGATCGTTCCCTTGAAGGGCCAGCTGGCGGGCAGCTCCTCCTCGATGGTGTAGGCATCGTCCGCGCCAGTGCTGCGCACGATGATCACCCGAGGGTTGTCGGGGTCGAGGTGGTAGTCGCCAGCGGTGTCGGGTGCGTCCCCGCCCTCGTCCACCGTTCCGCCGGCGCCAAGGTCGGTACGGTCTCGGTCGACGAGTCATCGCGGCTGGTGCTGATGACGGCCACGGCTATGGCACCGGCGGTGGTGATCAGCGTGACGATGATCGGAATGATCCAAGGAGATCGCGGGGATTTGGTTTCGGTAGCGGCCATCTCTCCATCCAGTGGCGGCTCAGAAGGAGGCGTGAACTCGGCAGGTTTGGACCGAGTATGGATCGCACATGCGGCCCCAGATAGGGTCGAAGGACCCCAAGGCTTGTCGAAGGAGCCTGCGCCTGGAGGTCCATGCCCGTGCCGCATCAGTCCTGAAGCTGGCGGGACATTCGACCCTGCTGGTCCGAGCATTGAGGGAGGAGAGTGAGCGGCGGAGGGGTGAGAGGACACAACATGTCGGGCCAGGACCCGTTCGGCAATTCCATGAGATGCAAGAGCAGTCGCGTCGCCAGCAGATGCAGGCAGCGTGGGCCGATGAGCAAGCGGCAGAGGGAGCGGTCGGCGAGAGGCTTGGCTGCTTCGGACGCCTCGTTCGCGGCTTGGCGGTATTCGTGCTTGGCCTTGCTTGGGTTGCCTTGCTCGTGGCCGCCGTGTTCGCTGCGATCAACGAGCAGTTCCCGCTCGCAGCTGCTCTCGCCGTCGGCTCGCTTCTGGTGATGGGCTTGACAAGCGCAACCCACCGATCGGGTCGGTCCTGAAGGGCTGTCGCGCTCAGGTGGCCATTTTTTCTCTTGAAGCCAGGGTTTGCGCGAGATGTCGGCTCTCGTAAGACCGCCTCACCGGTCGGCCGACTCAAGTGGTGACGGTAGGGCCGCGACCACGAGGTCGGTGTGGACCTGATCGAGAACTCGGCGAAGCTGTTCCACGTGCCGGCCGAGACCCTACGGAGTGGCGCCGGTCGGTGTCTCGGCTCGGGCGCCATTCCAAGCCCGCGGATAGGCGATGTACGATGCTCGCCTCAACGCCGATGGGGTTGTCGAGCTGCGACGCGTGGAGTCTGTCCCGGTCGACGACCGATCCTCCGATACGGCTGAGAACACAATGAGAACATCCCGGTCTGGAACAGGGGTTACCAACGGACAGGAGCCGGCACCCAGAACACCGGAGTCGGCGGAGGTTGCCCTGGTCAGCCGACTTCTCGCAGCCCATCGGGGGCCAGCGGTTTGGGTCGAGAAACGAGGTTCTTCCGGCTACGGATCAGAAGGTTGGGGTTTCGAGTACCTCCAAGCGCGCCAAGCACCCCCAGGTCAGAGCCCCGTCAAGCGGCTCCTAGGGGTGGCGGTCCACTCTCGTGAGAACACGGTGTGTGGATGGGGAGTTGTAGACCTGGA
>JAAETI010000287.1 GCA_024228555.1 bacterium
CCAACGGTGCGCCCTTTGCCGTCAACGGCAATCAGATCATCGTCGTCGATCCCACCGGCTTTGCCGCAGCCCAGACCTGGCTTGACGGTTTCACCACCTCCATCCTCAACGCTGTGAACGGTCCCGCCAATGGAGCAGGCGTGAACGGCCTGACGGCTGGCTTCTCCCTGCAGGGCGACGGCACACAGATCACTCCTGTCGCAGCGGTGGATGCTGCCGGAACCGGCCAGCGTATCTGGGGCTCGACCTTCGGCGGTGTGCGCGGACAGGACGGTTCAGGCCCAACTGTTGACCTCACCCATCTCTACGGCGGATTACTGTTCGGGGTTGAGGGTATCCAGAGCGGTGACTTCCGGGCCGGTGCTTTTGTGGGCGGCGGATCGAGCCGCATGGAGGTGAACTTCAATGCCCAGGAGATCGAGGTCTGGTCTGCCTTCGGCGGGCTCTATGCCCGCAAGGACTGGGCGTCACACTGGATCAAGGCCATCGTCACCGGCGGCTGGGCCGGTCATGAGAGCAAGCGGCGGGTGGCGAACAATCGTGTGGCGGGCGGCATCGAGACGGCAGTTGGCAAGTATGACGGCTACTTCATTGCCCCAGCGGTGACTGTGGGCGGACGGCTAGCCGAGATGACGCCGGACCATCCCGTACTGGGCAGTGTGCGAGTACACTATGCCGGTCTCTTCCTCGACGGTTATTCGGAGACCAATGTGACCACCCCGCTCACCG
>JAAETI010000288.1 GCA_024228555.1 bacterium
ACTGTTGGCGGCGATCACATTGCCGGCGGTTGTGCTGCCCACGACATTGTCGTCCGCCTGGTAGATCCAGATCCCGTCGTTACCGTTACCCAGGGCCGTCGTGCCATCGGAGCCAACTCCAATGTAGTTCGCAACCAGCATGTTGCCGCTGGTCGTCTGGCCATTACCGTCGATACTCACTCCTCTGCTGGTGTTTCCGGAAATGACGTTACCTTCGCCGGTGCCTGTCCCACCAACCTCTGTGCCCTGGACACCGTCATACAGCACCACGCCGTATCGGGCGTTGGCGACCGCGACCAGGCCGGTGTAGTCGGTGCCGATGTAGTTTCCGTAGATTTGGTTGTTGTCCGTGCCTGAGCGAGAAACGGCGATTCCATCATCCAGGTTGCCCGAGATCACGTTTCCCTCACCGGCCGTCTGATCACCGCCAATGGTATTGGCGGACGCGCCGTAGGAGATTCTGACACCATCCAACGTATTGCCGAGCGCGGTAGTTCCGTCGGCGCTAACGCCAATGTAATTTCCCTGGACCACATTGCCCGTAGTCGACGCTCCGTACAGATTGATGCCTATTGAATCGTTGCCGGAGATGACGTTGCGTTGTGCAGCGGTGGTTCCGCCAATCGTGTTGTTCTCGGCTCCCGTGGTGACGTTGATACCAAATGTCGTATTGCCCAAATCGAGCATTCCTGTGACATCGGTCCCGATATAGTTGCCTTCGATCGTATTCCCGTCGGAATACACCAGGATGCCGCTCTTGCTGAATTGATTGATCACCAGGCCGCGAATCGTGCTGCCATCACTGCCGGCGGCGAGGGTCAGGCCATCTACGTCAGCACCGGCACTGCTGCCA
>JAAETI010000289.1 GCA_024228555.1 bacterium
AAGACATGATCTCTCCTTGAGGTACGGATACTTGCCGCATGCTCTGGTTGGAGCACTGGGCGCGGGAGAGATGCCGTGAATGTCGCCAGCGGGATAGTTTCGTCGGATGCAGCAATGGCGAGCATGCGGGAAGGTCAGTGGTGCTGAAGAGTTGGCGTTTGGCCTTCCCGCTACCGAGGAGAGCTCTAGCCGGTCTAGTCGGACCTCCTATCCTCATCGCGATGGATGACAACGCGAGCTGGGCCGTCGCTGCAGGAAGCGGTGGCGTATTCTTCACACCCGGACCCGGCAACGCGGCTACGGCTCCGCCCGAAGCTGAGATATGGGCGGTTCTCCCTGACGGATCTGAGTTGAGCCCAACCCTGCAGACCCCGGACGTAGCGGGCGGCACCGGTGGCTACGTGTTCGATCCGCCATTGCCTGACGGTTCAGCTCTTTACCTGAATGGCGCGCTGCTTTGCTCGGTTGGCCCTCCTGGGCAATAGGCGCAGATCGCTAGCGGCACGTTACGACGCCACAACCTCGACCTGGAAGGATATGTCGGGAAGATGGCGGCATTGGCGCTGAGTGGCGAATCTGAGTCTTCCCGGCCCTCTCGGTTCATTCGCCGGGTGGAGCCGATCGCCATTCAGCCAATTCAGCGGCGCCAATGCGCGGGCCCCAGCCGCCTCGGTCATCCACGCTGCCGAACAACCTGTAGCGCTCCGCAGGGTGAATCCGAACACCAAAGGACTCTGCGATCTCCAACACTGCCGACGAGGCCTCAATCACTTCCTGCTGTATGACCGCCGCGAAAAGGTGGGCGTACACGATTTCGACAAGGCTGGAGAACCAACTCCGGAGAACGCTGACATCCGTCCCCGATTCGTCGCAGAACTCAGCGAGATCAACAGGGAGGTCTCCACCTAGCGCAAACTGCAGCAGAGGGCTGTCGAAGTCATGCCAGAGAGAGAACGAAGACTCGTCGACGCTCACCCATGACCAGAGATGTTCGAGGAGGTCAGTGACAACTGGCAGATTGGGCCCAATAGTGGAGCACAGCTTCTCAGATGCTTCTAGCGCGGCTACAAGGTGCCCATTGACTGCCAGACGATCGTAGCCATCCAGCCCTGCCTCATCCATCATGTGAAGAGGCTAGACGGCAACCCCTTGCTGACCGCATCAGTAGAACCACTAGCACCGCTACTAGTAGGCCACCTCGACCTGGAAGGATATGTCGGGAAGATGGCGGCACGGGCGCTGAGGCGTCGAGCGCGCCCCTGTGAGCCGCAAGAGCGAGGGGTGTATTTCTCCAAGTTGCATGTTGACAACATATTGTCAATTGGGTAATATGTTGTCAACATAGCAAGGAGAGGAAACATGACAGCGGAAACCATCCACGTCGCCATCTACGACACCTGGGCAGATTGGGAGGCAGGATTCGCTCTCGCCCATCTGGGATCGGGCGACTGGCAGCCGGACGGGCGTAGCTATCGCATCGTCACAGTGGCTGAGTCGCTCGACCCAGTAACGACCAAGGGCGGAATCACGCTCACGCCTGACATCACCATCAGCGAGCTCGATCCCGGCGAGAGCGCCATGCTCATCCTGCCCGGTGCGGACAGCTGGCTCACGGGTTCCAACATGGCATTTGTCGAAGCCGCAGGGGTGTTTCTCGACGCCGGAGTTCCAGTCGCGGCCATCTGCGGCGCCACCATCGGTCTTGCCCGTGGCGGCCTTCTGAACGACATCGACCACACATCGAACGCACCGCAGGTTCTCGAGTCTCCGGCGTACACCGGCCACGACCGCTACCGAAACGAGTTGGCCATTCGCGACGGCAATCTAGTCACTGCCAGTGCGATTGCACCGGTCGAGTTCGCCCGAGCGATATTCGATGCGCTCGAGTTCTATCCTGAGCCGACCAGTGCCAACTGGTACCTGTTCTATGGAAAGCAGGATGAGGCGGGGTTCTTTGGCCTCATGGCAGGGATGCCGCATGCCCAATGAGTCACAACTCGGCGGCGAGTTCACTCTGGCGATCTTCAAGCTCAATGGTCAGATGTTGGCCGCGGGGGAGAAACTCGCTGAACCCGCAGGCATCACCGTCGCTTGGTGGCAAGTGTTGGGGGCTGTCCTGCGACAGCCCCTGACCGCGGCCGGGATCGCCCGCCAGATGGGAATCACCAGGCAGGCAGTGCAGCGGATCGCCAATCGCCTCATCGCCGAAGGCCTTCTTCAATCATCGCCCAACCCGGCGCATAAGCGATCTCCGTTGCTTACGCCAACGACGGATGGCCGCTTGGCCATCGAACGCATCGCGCCGGGGCAAGCAGCATTCTCGAAACGCCTAATCAAGTCGTTCGGTCGAGCAAAGTTTGAGGCTCTTATCTCGGAACTCGAACGAATGTCGACCACCGTTGATGAGGTCGGTCCATAGGAGACATTCACAGTGCGCACATCATCGAATTGGTATGGCACCGTCTGCCGTGACCCTATCGCGCTGCAGTTCGAACCACCCGCCGACAACACCTGGCGCTTGACCAAATCACGCCCACCACCTCAACCCCAATCTGCAGCACGGTCCCGGTGGGAAGGGCCTGCTGAAAGTGTGTTCTGGGCTGGCGCCAATCGCCACAACCCTTGGCGACATGATCTCTGACCTCCGCGGCGCTTCGGTGCTACTTCAGGCTGAACGGCGGATACTCGTCGGTAACCATCAAGTACGCATACGCCTCGACCCGCAGACTCCACCTTCCGACGCCGACCATGTAGTCGAACATTCCTCTGGGGTAGTTGCCGGTGACCAGGATGGCGAACCATGCACCCACCCACACGAAGATCGCACCCACGAAGAGGAAGAACAGAACGAAGTAGTGGGGAAGCGCCAGCAGCCACTTCACGAGAGGCAGCCATCGATGGAGGTCGTTCTCGACGTCGGGATAGTCAATCTCGATGTGGACCCGCTGTTCGTCGGTTGTTGAGGGGTAGTCATCGGTGAGCAGTCCGAAGTAGGCCCCAACCCTCGCCCCGTAGCGTGCTAGCTCTCTTGAGAAATCAAACCACCAACGCGGATACTTCACCCTGAAGACGATCAGCAACATCGTTGCGAACCAAAGTCCGCCACCGAGCAGACTGACAACGATCGCCGCGGGGATGACCCAGAGGAGCCGGAAGAAGGTTGTGAAACGGTCGAGCTTGTCGGGGTAGTCGATATCGAGACGAGCGGCGTAGGGCCTGGATTGCGTAACCACAGTCAACCTCCAAGTGCTGTCGTGTCCGAAGTCTACCGCTGTGTATTCGGGCTACTTGGTGCGATCGATGCGGAGCCGGGTTTGGTGGTGTTGGTGGCGCATCGTTGCCAGCCGGGCTTCCATCTCGTCGACTGGAGCGCCGCGGTTGCGTCGGCGTTGCACGTCCGCCGCAAGTGCCCGGATTTCACCCTCCAGACGATGCTTGAGATCGATGAGCTCCTGTCGGGTTGGTTTGCTCCGACGTCGCCATTTCATCATCTTGAAAGGGTAGGCCGCCGTGCGCCGAGTAGCCTGCGGTCGACAGTGGTCGAAGGAGCAGCCGGTGTATCAAGTCGATTCAACAGCCAGTGAGATCTGCAACGCAGGTAGTGACTTCATGTGTGATTGGATTTATGACATGACCGGGAACGAGACCCTCGCTGAGGCTGTTGACTGGGTTATCGAAAGGCCGCTCAAAGTCCTGCTGATCCTCCTCGTGGCGTGGATTATCAATCGCCTGGTGCGGCGCGCTATCGATCGTGGCGAAGCGAGGATGCTAAAGGACCGCGAAGCCAAGCTCGTCGAACGCAAGGGCGAAGAAGTCAGCGATGGGCGTTTCGCCGAGATGCAGTTGAAGGCGCGGCAAAAGGACATTGAGCTGAACTTGGCCACGGAGCAGGCCAAACAGCGAGCAAAGACCCTCGGATCGATTCTGCGCAGCACCTCAACTGCCGTGATCTACGCGATTGCGATTCTGATAGCGCTCGCCGAGTTCGATATCAACCTGGGACCGCTCATTGCCGGCGCCGGGATCGCCGGCATTGCACTTGGTTTTGGCGCCCAGTCAATCGTCAAGGACTTCCTGTCGGGTTTCTTCATGCTGGTCGAGGACCAATACGCCGTTGGCGACATCATCGACGTTGGAGAAGCGGGAGGGGTGGTCGAGGCAATCAGTCTGCGCACCACCCAGATTCGTGATGTCAACGGGACCCTCTGGTATTTCCCCAACGGGGAGATTCACCGCGTCGCCAACAGGTCGCAGCAGTGGGCGCGGGCGGTGCTGGACATCGAGGTGGCATATGACACCGACGTCGACAATGCGACACGGGTTATCAAAGAGGTCGCGGACTCGGTGTGGCACGACCATCTCGAGAAGGCAACCATCATCGAGGAGCCCGAGATCTGGGGCGTCGAGAGGTTTGGCGAGAGCGCAATCGCGATCAGGCTTGTCGTCAAGACCGAGCCCGGCGAGCAGTTCACCACTGCCCGAACCATCCGCGGCAGGCTCATTGGTGCCTTCGACGTCGAAGGTATTGAGATCCCGTTCCCGCAACGTGTTGTCTGGATGAAACAAGAGCCAACCGACTAGCGTGAACCTCCGGAGGTGGAGTGACTCAATCGGCCAGCACCGCTACCGGGGGACGCTTCAACTGGTTCTCCGGAGTCTTTACACCGAGCATTCTCACAGTTCTCGGTGTCGTCATGTATCTCCGCCTTGGTTGGGCGACGGGGCAAGCGGGCCTCGGCATGATGCTGATCATCGTGCTGATTACGCACTTGATAACTGGTGCGACTGCACTCTCGGTTTCTTCTATCGCCACCAACCGCACCGTCGGCACCGGTGGTGCCTACTTCATGATCAGCCGCTCGCTGGGCCCGTCGGTGGGGTCTGCGGTAGGAATCCCGCTGTTCCTCGCCCAGGCTCTCAGCGTCACGTTCTACGTCGTAGGTTTTGCCGAGGCCGCACACCAGCTGTTGCCGGATGTCCCTGCGGTGATGATCGGCACCATCACCAACATCGTCGTGCTTGGGCTGGCCTACTGGAACGCCTCGCTTGCCATCAAGGCCCAATACTTCGTGATGGCTGCGATCGGGCTGTCGTTGCTGTCATTCTTCTCCGGGACCACAGCCGACTTTCCGGCCTCCATCGAATGGTTCAACAGCGATGGTGAGAGCTTCATCGCGATCTTTGCGGTGTTCTTCCCTGCAGCTACCGGGATCATGGCAGGGGTCTCCCTCTCCGGAGATCTGCAGAACCCCCGCAAGGACATTCCCAAGGGGATCATGCTGGTTGTGGTGACCAGTCTGGTTGTCTACATAGCGTTCCCGATCTGGCTCTCCCTCAACTTCACCAACGACCAGCTGATCAACAATCTGGATGCCGTCTTCATCGGGGCATCCATCCCAGCGTTCATATATCTGGGTGTCTTCGGTGCGACCTTGTCGAGCGCCATCGGGTCTGTCTTGTCCGCACCTCGGACGCTGCAGGCACTGGCTTCTGATGGCCACGTTCCCCGCTTCTTTGCCAGGGGACACGGGCGAGACAACGAGCCACGAATGGGCACGATGCTCACTTTTGCTCTCGCCCAGGCTGGCGTATTCGCTGGCAGCCTCGATGCGATAGCCCCGGTTCTGACGATGTTCTTCCTTGCCACCTATGGCGCCATCAACCTTGCCTCGGGTCTGGAGACCTGGGCCGCCAACCCCAGCTTCCGTCCCACCTTCCGTGTGCCGGCGCCAGTCAGCCTGGCCGCAGCTGTGGCGTGTTTCTATGTAATGAGCATCATCAACCTGCCCGCAATGCTGCTGGCCGCCGTTGTGCTGGTCGGCCTCTTCGCATACACGCAGCGCCGTGCCCTTGATTCAGCGTTCGGTGACGCCCGTCACGGGCTGTGGTCGGCGCTGGTCTTGACCGGTCTCCGCAACGTGAACCAGTCCAAGGAGCATCCGATCAACTGGCGGCCGAACTTGGTCGTGATGGGCGGGGATCTCGGAGAACGTCAACACCTACTCGAGATCAGCAGCGCGTTAGTGCAGTCGCGTGGCCTGGTCACGTTCGTGCATCTGCTCGATGGCGAAGTGGTGGCGCGGGCTGAGGAACGCAAGGCGCTCAATGCGCAGTTTCACGCGCAGTTTGCGGCGAGCCATCCAAACGTCTTCTACCGCGCTGAGATCGTCGGCGATATCTACAAGGGTGCAGTGACCGCAGCGCAAACCTATGGCATCGGCGATTTTCAGGCGAACGCGGTGATGTTGGGTTGGCCCAAGACGGACGAGAACATCAACGGATACATGCGCATGCTGCGCGATTTGCACGTCCTCGAACGAACCATCTTGCTGGTTCGCGACAAGCCGGGCGTCAGTGGAGCGGTGCAGGGTGGCAACATCCATGTCTGGTGGACCGGGGCTACCGCCAACGGTTCCCTCATGCTCTTGCTGGCTCACCTGGTTGCCCAGCACAGCGATTGGCGCCGCTCCCGGATCACGGTGCTGACCGCCATCGAACATGCCGACGAGGTTGCCGAAGCCTCGGCAAAGATCAGGGAGCTGCTCGACAATGCCAGGATCAGCGCTGACATCGAGGTCGTGCTCACCGCAGGTCGGCCGCTATACCAGGTGTTCGCCGAGGAGTCGGGTGATGCCGATCTTGTCTTCCTCGGGTTCTTGCTGCCGACTGATCTCCGCCAGTCATCGGGTTTCTATCGACGGATGGAGCACATCACGAGCGGGTTGCCGCGCACCGTCTTGGTCTCCAGTGCCCGTGGCCATGACTTTGAGTCCGTTGTGTTCGATACGACCGGCGAGATGAAGGCTGTGCCCCCCGCTTAGGGGAGTTCGATGATCAGGCCCTCGCTACCCCGCAGCGTGGTTGGAACGTCGCCGCCGTCGATGTCACGGTGAGTCGAGAGGGCGACCTTGCCGTTTACGACATCGGGCATCGCTACCGCGTCTTCGGTGAAATTGAGCGCAATCAGCACCCGACCTTGCTCGCTCTCTCTTGCAAAGGCATAGAGACCATCGGGAGCCTCGATCTGTTCATACGTGCCGGTCTGCAGGGCAGGGGATGTCTTGCGATAGGCAAGGAGAGCGCGGTAGAGATTGAGATTGGACCCCGGCTCAGATAGCTGTGCCTCGACATTGCGGTTGGCGTAATCCGCGGTGACCGGTAGCCAGGTCGTACCGGGGGAGAAGCCCGCACTGGGACTTGCGTCCCACTGCATTGGGGTGCGGCAGCCGTCACGCCCGGCACCCGGCAGGTTGCGACCCCATGGGTCCTGTTGATCTTCCGGGGCGATGTCCGCCTCGGTCATCGCGATCTCGTCGCCGTAGTAGATGGTTGGGGTGCCTCGCAGCGTCAGCAGCAACATGGCAGCGACCCGGGCCGCATCGGCCCCGATTCGCGACACGAGGCGCTTTTCGTCGTGGTTGCCGAGCACCTGGTTGGGCCAGGCACCGGCCGGGAGTACTGATTCCATCGCGTTCACGCGAGAGGCGATTTCGTCTGCCGACCAGGGAGCATGGATCATCGAGAAGTTGTACGGCATGTGCAGCTCGTCGAGATCCTCGCCGTAGTAGCTCGCCCATTCCTCCCAATCGGGGATGTGAATCTCGCCGACTGAGTACCGGACCGGTTGGTAGCTGTCCAAGAGTGCCCGAAAGTCACGGAACAGTTGGTGGTTGTCTTCATGGCCTTTGTCGTGGATGTGCAGGAACGTGTCGTACTCACCGTGGGACTTGAACTTGCTCTTCCAGTCTTCGGGCACTCGAGGGTTGTCGCGCAGCTCGGGGTCCTTCATGACAACGTGGGCCACGTCGATCCGGAAGCCGTCAACATCGCGATCGAGCCAAAACTGCAACCCCTCGAACATGGCTTCCTGGACCTCAGGATTGCGCCAGTTGAGGTCTGGTTGCTTGGCCAGGAACGAGTGCAAGTAGTACTGCCCTGTGGTGTCGTCGAACTCCCACGAAGGTCCCCCAAAGAAGCTGAGCCAGTTGTTGGGGAGCGAACCGTCCGGCTTGGGGTCGCGCCAGACGTACCAGTCTCGCTTGGGGTTGTCGCGGCTTGAGCGAGACTCAACGAACCAGGGGTGCTCGTCAGAGGAGTGGTTGGGTACCCAGTCGATAATGGCCTTGAGGCCACGGCGATGTGCAGCGTCGACCAGCGCATCGAAATCGTTGATGTTGCCGAACATCGGATGCACGTCGGTGTAGTTCGACACGTCGTAGCCGAAGTCCGCCATCGGTGATGGGTAGAACGGTGAGATCCAGATTGCGCCGACGCCGAGCGTGTCGGCGAGGTAGTCCATCCGGCTGGTGATACCCGGTAGGTCACCGACGCCGTTC
Source organism: bacterium (assembly GCA_024228555.1). GTDB lineage: Bacteria > Actinomycetota > Acidimicrobiia > Spongiisociales > UBA5794 > JAAETI01. Next base: position 8,337 of record JAAETI010000289.1, read on the forward strand.
CCGGTGCTGTCCATAAAACTGCGGGGATAGATCTGATAGATGACGGTGGTTTGCCACCAAGGATGTGCGCTCATCCCGCGAGGCTACAGCTTCCAAACTTGCGGGTAACCGCGGAGCTAAGGCCTGGGTCGTGTGTCATTCGGAACGGCTGACTCTGTCCACTTGTATATACCGATGATCGGTATATAATGTCGTCATGAGAGACAGACGCATGCAGGAGCCGGGTTTCTTGATCCTTACCGCCGTGGCCGACGAGCCAAGACACGGCTACGGGATCATGAAGGAAGTCGAGATCATCTCTGGCGGTAACGTCAAGCTGAGGGCGGGCACCCTTTATGCAGCGCTGGAGCGGTTTGTTGGCAAGGGCTTCATCGAGGTAGAGCGAGAAGAAGTCGTCGATGGCAGGCACAGAAGGTTCTACCGCCTCACCGAAGACGGGCGCACAGAGTTGAACGCCGAAGCTGCTCGGCTGGCGGGAAACGCCCGAGTGGCGCTTCAGCGACTGAACACGATCGCCGAGGGTGGCGTATGAGCGAGCACGGTCGGGCCCTTCGTGCGATCCTGCGGCTGCTTCCGGCCGACTATCGCCAATCTCACGCCGACGAGATTGTCACCACACTACGAGACGCTCAAGAGAACGGCCCACTCCGAGCGCGCCCCGGAGACCTGGCGAGCCTTGCATCTGCTGCGCTGAAGATCAGGGCACGTTCGCATTTCGATGCCGACTGGCGGCCAGAGATCGAGCGAGGCATTGTGCTCGGTGTCCGGGCTTTCATGCTGTTTCTAGCTGTCGGAGCCGCAGCGTTCTTGTGGACGACTGTGCTGAGGGGCGCATCGATCTATTGGGGGTACGACTACAGCGATGGGACCCGGATCCTGTTTGCGGCCGTCCTGCTCCCGCTCATTGCGGCGTTTGTGCTTCAGCTCTATGGCCGATGGCGAGAAGCGACTGTCTTGGCGGTGGGAGGCAACCTGGCTGCGATTGCGCTGGCCGTCCACAAGATCACGGCCAACGATTTCGGGGTTGGTTTTGGCACTCTGGCCGCAGTAGGGATGTCGGGTCTCGCCATTGCGATGATGATGGCCGGCGATCGCCTCAGTGCCGGCGCGGTGCGAAGGCCGCTGCTGTTCGTTGGGATCTGGGCGTTCCCCTCAGCCCTGGTCGGACCGTTGGTGTCCGATCTGGCCTGGCAAATGGGCCGGCCGATCGTCGCGGTTGGCGGTGCGCTCGTGTTGGTCGCTATCGGGATGGCGGTAGCGGGGAGGCCGCATGGCCTGGTGGCCTGTGCCGTCCTTATTCTTCCCGGTTGGCTGATGGGGGGCGGACTTCAGTATGCGGGAGGCTGGGGCTACGTGCGCGTTGAATTCGTTCTCTGGACCCTTATCTTCATGGTGGCCACGGCGGCCTTGTTGATAGCGGCAATGGCAGTAGTCCGGAGAACTGGATTGCCCGCTGGCGACTAGCGCTGCGATAGCCCCTAGTCCCCGAGTTTGCGTTCGGCCATCCCGTTCAGCATCTCGAGAACGACGCGGTTGGCCAGTGATGCGGTGATCTCGCCGGGTCCGTCGTAGGGAGGGCTCACCTCGACCACGTCGGCACCGACTACGTGCAATTCCTTGGATAGCCGGCGGACAGTGTCGAGAAGCTCGCGCGAAGTTAGACCGCCTGGTTCAGGAGTTCCCGTTCCCGGTGCCATGCCTGGATCGACAACATCGATGTCGACAGAGATGAAGGCCTTGGATGCCCCATCCAGGGCGTGGGTTACCGCCTCGTCGACAACGGGCCGCAGCCCACGGTCCACGATTTCGTTCATCATGTAGCTGCGCATGTTCTGTTCGCGCATCCACTCGACCACATCCGGCGGTGGCCAGTAGCCGCGCAAACCAATTTGGACGAAGCGATGACCGGGGACGGCACCTGACTCGATGAGGCGGCGCATCGGTGTGGCGTGGCCGAGGAGTTGGCCGCTCTGGGTGTCCGCAGTGTCGGCGTGTGCGTCGAAGTGGATGAGCGCCACCTCGCCATGCCCGTGAACATCGGCCACGCCGCCGGCGTCTGGAAACGTGATTGTGTGATCACCGCCCAGGACGATCGGAACAGTGTCCTGTTCGGCGATCTGTCGGATCCCGTCGCGGATGCGATCGATGCTGATCTCGACATACCCGGGGACCACATTGAAGTCGCCAAGATCCGCAATGCGGAAGACATCGAAAGGGTCGATTCCAGTTGGAAGGTGTGGTCGGCTCGCATGCGCCCCGAAGTAGTCGCCGCCGCGGATAGCTGCTGGACCGAACCGGGCTCCGGGTCGGTTGGTCGTTCCCCAGTCAAAGGGTGCGCCAACGATTGCGATATCAACGTCGGCAAGCGCACCGAGTTCAGCCTGGGGCGCACCGGCAAAGGTGGTCCTATTGGAGAAGTCGCCGTCGTGGCTGGTTGTGGTTTCACTCATACGGCGACGTTACTCCCTTGCCCTGAGGATGCCGGCCCGTCCCCTCCCGTTACAATCGAGTGATCCGCTCTGGGAGGATCAATTGGCCGGGACGTCTGAACAGTCAAATGGTGGCCGGAGCTACAGCAAATGGTTGATGGCTCTGGTGCCGGTAACGGTCGTCGGTGTGCTGGTTTTCTGGTGGTTGGGGACCCTCCCCGATCACGCCCACCCCGATGTCGGTCGTGAGGTCTTTGGCAACATCCCCGCCCCGATTGTTGCCCTGTTCTACGTAACGGTCGCTGTCTTCCTTGGCCTGACCGTGTATCTGTTTGCCCTGCGGGCGCGTAACTGGGAGCGAGGCACAGCAGAGAGCAGGAAGGGTCTCCTCAAGAAGCGGGTGAACCGGCTCCGTGTGGGCCTCAGCATGAAGACTCTGCTGCAGGACCCTGCGGCGGGCGTTCCCCACGCAGCCCTCTACTACGGCTTCGTGGTTCTCTTCCTGGGCACCGTCACCGTCGAACTCGATCACTTGCTGCTCAACAACCTGAAGTTCCTCGAAGGTGGGCTCTACCAAGGGTTCTCGTTTGTCCTCGACGTGTTTGCGGTGGTCTTCCTCGTCGGTCTTGTTTGGCTCGGTGTCCGTCGCTATGGCATGAAACCGTGGCGGCTCCGTAGCAAGACGAAGCCGGAAGACGCATGGATCCTCGTTGTTCTCGCCGCTGTCGGTATCACCGGCATCGCGGTCGAGGCAGCTCGGATCGCCGAGATGGGCAGGCCGGCTTTCGAGCAATGGTCCTTTGTCGGCTACGGACTCAGTCACCTCGTTTGGGGTGCGGAAGCCGGCACCCACCAGGTGCTTTGGGTTGCCCACGTCGCAAGCTTCATCGCCTTCCTTGTCGTACTGCCGAGCACCAAGTTGCGGCACATGGTGACGTCGCCGGCGAACATGTATTTGTCGCCGCGCCAGCGTCCGGTTGGTGCGATGCGAGAGATCCCGAATCTCATGGAGGCGGAGGACATCGAGTCGATCGGAGCCTCGATAATCGCCGAGTTCACCTGGAAGCAGCTCCTCGACACCGATGCCTGCACCGTTTGCGGTCGCTGCACCTCGGTGTGCCCGGCCAATACGACCGGGAAGCCTTTGGATCCACGCGAGATCGTTCTCAAGCTGGGCGAGGTCGCGGCGGCAACGGCTTCGCCGGTGCAGTCGGCAACCGTCAGCATGGACCAAGGAATCACGGTCACTTCCGACAGCGTCTTCGAACGGATCACCTCAGAAGAGCTCTGGGCATGCACGACATGCCGTGCCTGCGACGACATCTGCCCGGTGAACATTGAGATCGTCGACAAGATTCTCGATATGCGCCGGTACCTGTCGCTCATGGAATCTGACTTCCCTTCCGAGCTCGGCAAGGCCTACGTCTCGATGGAGAACTCGTCCAACGTCTACGGGATGAGCCAGAACAGCAGGGGAGACTGGGCCGACCAGCTCGAATTCCCCGTCAAGGTGCTCGGCGAGCCAGGGGTTGAAGCCGAGTATCTCTACTGGGTCGGCTGTGCGGGCTCCTTTGATGACAGGAACCGCAAAGTCACACTGTCGACGGCTCGATTGCTGCATGAGGCGGGTGTCGACTTTGCCATCCTTGGGTCACAAGAGCTGTGTACAGGGGATCCGGCGCGGCGTACCGGTAACGAGTATGTGTTCCAGGGTCTGGCGCTACAGAACATCGAAACCCTGAACGACCTCGGCGTTACCAAGATCATCACACAGTGCCCGCACTGCTTCAACACGCTTGGCAACGAGTATCCGCAGTTCGGTGGTGAGTACGAAATGATGCACCACTCGGAGCTACTGATGCAGCTGGTCGAGAAGGGTCGGATCCAGCCCAAGTCCGATGGACAGTCGATCACCTATCACGACCCGTGCTACCTGGGTAGGCATAACGATGTGTATGTCGCCCCCCGCGACGTCGTTGATGCGGTTGGACAGCGGGTTGAGATGCCCCGCAACGGTACGAAGGCTTTCTGCTGTGGAGCCGGTGGTGGCAAGATGTGGTTCGAGGAGCAGACCGGCACGAAGATCAATATCGAACGCACCGAAGAGGCGTTGGGTTGTGAGACAGATATCATCGCAACCGGTTGTCCGTTCTGTTACATCATGATGGACGACGGCGTGAAGGAACTCGGCGCCGACGAGACCGTCCTCGTCAAAGACATCGCAATGCTTCTGGCCGACCAATCGCTTGACGATTAGACGTTTAGGGCGTTCAGTCTCTTGGCGTTATTGACGATTAGACGTTTATTCGATACGTTGTGTGTATGAAACGTATAAACGTCAAGGAGATGGCTCTTGGCCTGCTGATCGAACGGGGCAGACTCACCAGCGGTGAACTTGCGCTTGTGGCTGGCATCAGCAGGCAGTCCGCACATGCTGCCCTTGCATCGCTTGTTGCGGTGGGAAACGCCACCTCGGTTGGTGCGGGGCGCGGTACACACTACGTACCGGCCGATTCGCTGTCCTTCGATTGGTCGACCGCCGGACTCGAGGAACACCTGGTTTGGCAGGAGCTGAGATCACACATCGAGGGCATGTCTGCCGACGCCGAGGCGGTGCTCGGATATGCAGTAACTGAGATGGTCAACAACGCAATCGATCACTCCGGTTCCAAATCCGTGGTGACGAGACTCAGCCGGGATGACGATGACGTAGTCATAGTGGTCGAGGACGAAGGGGTCGGCGTGTTCGAAAGGATTCGCCTGGCCAGGGACTTGGACGATGCGTACAGCGCTCTCGAGCAACTCTCCAAGGGCAAATTGACCACGGATCCGGAGAGACACACGGGTGAGGGCATATTCTTCACCTCCAAGCTCGTTGACCGATTCACTATCAGGGCCAACGGCATCGAATGGACTGTTGACAATGGGATCGGTGACTTTGCGGTCGGTGTGGCGCCGCCGGGCGATGGCTCACAGGTTGTCCTCCGTCACAGCGTGGACTCGGACACGAAGGTCAAGGACATCTTCGACAGGTACACCACCGACTTCACCTTCGACACAACGCACGTTGTTGTTCGCCTCTTCGAGCATGGCGAGGTGTTTGTGTCGCGTTCCGAAGCCAAACGCATCGCATCGGGGCTAGATGAGTTCGCCCGAGTCATCGTCGACTTCACGGGTGTGCAGCGCGTCGGCCAGGGATTTGTCGATGAACTGTTTAGGGTCTGGCCTTCCGCACACCCGAACACCAATCTCGAGCCAATCAAGATGAATGACGCCGTTGCGTTCATGGTGCGGAGAACATCGCAGGACTGATCGGTTGGTATTGGTTTTTGCCGGTGCGATGGTCAGTGGGATCATTGCGGATGTCTCAAATCACACACCGAGCGTTTGGCGGTCATGACGACTTCATGGCAGTCCGCCAATTCCTGAGGGATTCATACACAGGCTACGACTGGATGTTCAATTGGGGCATCGACCGCTGGGACGTGGTGCGCTACTCCGGCAACGCCGCGTGTGAACTCACCGGCGACCGAATCTGGGAACAGTACGTCCGGGTGTGGGAGGACGATGGCCGGATTGTTGGCGTTATCCACCCGGAGGACGGTGGTGATCTGTTCGTGGATGTCGATGCGGCGTACCGCGATCTCGAGAACGAGATGTATGCGTGGGGCGAATCGAATCCGTCACCGCCAAGGCGTGAGGGGTCTCCGCTGTCGACCTGGGCGCAATCAGTCGACACACATCGCAGCGAGTTGCTCCTGGCGCGAGGCTGGCGTCGGATCGGTCCTGACGGATTCACTCGTCGGCGGTCACTGGAGACACAACTTCCTGATGGTCCGGTTGCGGAGGGCTACACCGTTCGCTCGATTGACCTGGCGCGGGATGCCGAACAGCGGGCCGCGGTGAGCCGATCCGCGTTTGGCAGCAAACGCACTGCGGAGCTGGCCAAGGTACTCGCCCAAGCCCCGACGTACCGTGCTGATCTCGATCTGGCAGCAGTTGCCGATGACGGTACGTTTGCCGCCAACACCACCGTGTGGCTCGATGACGTGAACCGATACGCCGTGTTTGAGCCGGTAGGGACACATAGTGAACACCGGCGTCGCGGTCTGGCGTCGGCTGTGATTGCAGAGGGAATGCGGCGGGCCGTTGCGTTGGGTGCCACCGTGGCATATGTCGGGTCCGGGGAGGGATCCCCTGCCAATGCTCTTTATGAGCGTTTGGGTTTTGTCGACGCCGATACCGATGAGTTGTGGCAGAAGGACAGAGATTCCTAATCGGCAGCATTCTGCGTGCGGATAATGGATGTCTCGCCTACAATTCCGTTCGATTCGCGGTGGTCTATGAAGGAGCTGCCAGATCGGATTGCTGATCTACTCACACGAGAGCTCTTTTTCACCGCGTCTTGAACAAGATCAAGAGAGGAAGCAATGAAGAACTGGAAACCCTTCTTGGGTTTGCTTCTCGCCTTCGCACTTGTCCTCACCGCTTGTGGTGACGACGGCGCCGACGAGACCACCGCAGCTCCGGCAGCAACAACTGCCGCACCAACCACGGCTGCACCCACAACCACCGAAGCACCGGCGGAGACCACTACCACAGAGGCTCCTCCCGCTGAGGAGACCACAACCACCTTGCCACCCGTCGTTCGTGCGGATGCCGACCTGGTGATCTGGGCCGATGACACGCGGACCCCGGCAATCCAGACGTTTGCCGACACCTTTGCGGCCGACAACGGGCTCACCGTTGCCGTGCAGGAACTCGGTTTTGGCGATATCCGTGACCGTCTGGTGACTGCCGGCCCCGTCGGCGAAGGTCCGGACATCATCATCGGCGCCCATGACTGGCTCGGCGAGCTCGTCAGCAGCGGTGTTGTGTCTCCGCTCGACCTCAGCGCAGTAGCCGGTGACTTCAGCGAGGCTTCGCTGCAGGCGTTCAACTACGAGGGCCAGACCTACGGTCTCCCTTACGCAGTCGAGAATATCGCCCTGATTCGTAACACGGATCTGGTGCCCGATGCTCCGGCCACGTTCGAAGACCTCGAAGCAACCGCTCTTGCGCTAGTCGCAGACGGCACCGTTGAGATTCCTCTTGCTCTGCAGGAGAACGGCAACGGCGATCCCTTCCACAACTACCCACTGTTCACCGCCCTCGGTGGCTATGTCTTCGGTCTCAATGACGACGGCAGCTACAACCCCGAGGACTTGGGTATCGACAGCGACGGTGGCCTCGTTGCCGCTCAGGCGTTCTCCGACTGGGCAGACGCCGGTCTTATCGACGTTGACATCACCTACGACATCATGACCGAGAGCTTTGGCAACGGCACTGCGCCATTTGCCATCACCGGCCCGTGGGCCGTACCTTCGTTCGAAGGCGTCAACTATGTCGTCGAGCCGATCCCGTCCGTCGACGGTGGCGAGCCTCGCCCGTTCATCGCGGTGCAGGGCTTCATGGTCTCAGCATTCGCCGAGAACCCGCTGTTCGCCCAGACCTTCGTGCTGGACTTCATGTCCACCCAGGAAGCTCAGGAAGCGATCTTCGCTGCTGACCCGAGGCCACCGGCACACAAGGCTGCATTTGATGCAGTTGCTGCCGGCAATGCCGACATTCAGGGCTTTGGCCTTTCCGGCCAGAACGGCTACCCAATGCCTGCCATCCCCGCGATGGGTTCTGTATGGAGCGCTTGGACCGATGCCTATCAGCTCGTTCTGACTGGCAGCGACCCAGTGCAGTCGTTCACCGACGCAGCAGACCAGATCCGCACCCTGATCGCAGGCGGCTGATTGAAACGTGACTAGCAGCGGATCCAAAAGGCGGTCGGGCAGAACGGTTAACACCCAGATGCCCGCGCCTGAGGGCTCGCAAAAGGACCAGGGGAAGAGATTCCCCTGGTCCTTTACTTTCACAATCGGAACTGTTGTCAAGCTGCTGTTGCTCGGTGGGCTCAACGTGCTGGCCATCTGGTCATTTCCGAGCATGTGGAGTCAGCGGTGGTGGCCGGGGCTGATCGCAGTTCTCGCTTCGACTGCGCTCATCGATTGGGCGTATTTGTCGCCAAAACGGTTGCCGGCCAAGTACCTCGTGCCCGGCACGATCTTTGCCCTGATCTTTGCGGTGGTGCCGGTGATCTACAACGCCTACATCGCATTCACCAACTTTGGGACGGGCAATGTCCTGACTCGGGAGCAAGCCGTTGAGAACATCTCCGGCCGAACGTCGACTGTGCCTGGCTCCACCCAGTTCAAGCTGACAGTTCTCGCCGCCGACGACGGTCTTGGCGAGTTTGCGCTGCTTCTTGAAAACGATCTCAACGAGCAGTTCCTCGGCACCGACGACGAGTTTCTCCAGCTGGCCCCTGGAGACGTAATCACCGACGATGCCGGCAAGGTGTTGGAAGTTGCCGGTTTCGCCGCCCTCAACTTGCGGCAGCTCGCTGATCGCCAGGGCGAACTCACCGACCTCGAGGTAGAACGTGACGAGGGTGGTGTGATCAAGGTGGTGACGGTGACCACCGCCGCCGTCTACGAACCACTATTTACGTACGACGAAGACGCTGGGACCTTCACCGACATCGAAACGGGTGTCGTCTACACAGAGATTGAGGGCACCTTCACCTCGCCCGACGGGCAGACCCTTACGCCGGGGTTCCGTGCGTTCATCGGGTGGGATAACTTCACCCGGATCATCACGGCGGAAGAGATTCGAGGGCCCTTCCTTCGCGTCTTCCTTTGGAATTACTTCTTTGCAATCGTCTCCACCGCGATCAACTTCATAGTGGGTCTTGGTCTGGCACTTGCGCTCAACCACGCCACGATGCGCGGCAAGCGCATCTATCGCTCGCTGCTGATCATCCCCTACGCGATTCCAAGCTTCGTCTCGGCCCTTGTTTGGCAAGGCATGCTCAACCAGCGGTTTGGGATCATCAACGAGTTGCTAAATGCCGACATTGCATGGCTGCGTGATCCCACGCTGGCGAAAGTGTCGGTGATCGTGGTGAACCTCTGGCTGACCTTCCCCTACATGTTCCTCATCGCCACCGGGGCGCTTCAGGCCATTCCCGCAGATACGCAAGAGGCCGCACGGGTCGATGGCGCCAACCCGTCGCAGGTGTTCCGTCTGGTGACCTTCCCGCTGCTAATGGTCACCCTGGCCCCGTTGTTGATCGCTGCCTTTGCGTTTGCCTTCAACAACTTCAACATCATCTATTACGTCACTGGGGGAGATCCGCCTATTGCGGGAGCCCAGACTCCGGCTGGGCATACCGACATCCTGATCTCGTATACCTTCCGACTCGCCTTTGAGACGGGGCGCGGGTCCGACTTCGGGTTGGCGGCAGCCATTGCCAGCCTCATCTTCATCATGGTCGCAACCGTTTCGGCGATCAGCTTCAAACGTACCGCCGCCCTCGAGGAGTTGACCTGATGGTTGCTGAGACCGCACGAGTCGAAACGCCGATCAAGGCTGCACCATCGTCGTCCCGCTTCAGCAAATGGTTCCGCGACAAGGGCTGGCGTCACCTAGTTGCCTATGTCGCCATTGCGTTTGCCGTCTTCCCTGTCATCTATGTGGTGTCGTCATCGCTCAACCCGTTGGGGACTTTGACGTCCTCGCAAGTGATTCCCGAAGGTGCCACTCTCGACAACTTCCGCGACCTTTTCGAAGAGGTGCCCTACCGGGCTTGGTACACGAACACGATGGTCATAGCTGGCTCAGCGGCGCTGGCTCAGGTGCTGCTATCAGCGCTCTCTGCCTACGCCTTTTCTCGGATGCGCTTCAAGGGTCGTCGGACCGGTCTGCTGGCCGTGTTGCTGATCAACATGTTCCCCCAGGTGTTGGCGATGGTGCCCATCTTCTTCATGATGGTTTCGATCAAGGGCGTGTTCCCTGCAATCGGGCTTGGCAGCCAGGCCGGCTTGTTCTTGATCTACCTCGGCGGCGCCATGGGGATCAACACCTGGCTGATGAAGGGGTTCTTCGACACCGTTCCCACCGATCTCGACGAGTCGGCGAAGGTGGATGGGGCCACCCACAACCAGGTGTTCTTCCGAATCATCCTGCCCCTGGTGGCGCCTGTGCTTGCCGTGGTCTTCCTGCTCTCGTTCATCTTCCTGATCAACGAGGTTGTCCTGGCAACTGCAGTGCTTGGCCAGGGCGATCAAAACAACTTCACCCTTGCTGTTGGCTTGGAGGGCTATCTGTCTGATCAGTTCAACCTACGTTGGGGCCCATATACCGCGGGGGCCCTGCTGTTGGCCGTCCCCGTGATTGTGTTGTTCCAGTTCTTGCAACGCTGGATCGTCTCCGGCCTAACAGCAGGCGGGGTAAAGGGGTAGGCCGCCAAAGGCGACCTACCTTGGGAGGTCTGCTTCGCAGACCTCCATGGGGCGGGAGTAGGGGGTTCCAGGTGAGCACCTGTCCTGACGGGTGTAGGTCTTCCCCCTCCCGGTCTGGTCTCTCGTATTGCTCGTTCCCAGCCCTGCCCTCCCACAAGGGGAGGGCGATCGGAAAGCCGTCCCCCCTTGGTGGGGGGATCGGACGAGCGGAGCTCGTACGAGGGGGGTGAAGAGGTGAATGCGTCCTGACGGGTGTAGGTCTTCCCCCTCCCGGTCTGGTCTCTCGTATTGCTCGTTCCCAGCCTCGCCCTCCCACAAGGAGAGGGCTGCTTGCGAGCTCGGCTGCGCCGAGCTCGTGGAGGGCTGCTCGGTAGGGGGAATTCACCAAGACGTCTTCCTCCCCGCTCATACCCCGCACCTTCCGGGAAAAGGCCTATCCAGCATCTTGGGATCGTCGTACGTTTGTAGGTAGACACCCGGGAGGTGGGGTTTGATGAGCGCGTTGCGTCTGGGCCTGGTTCTATTGGCGACCTCTGCAGTGCTGGTGGTGGTACCCGGCGAAGTCGATGCGGTCATACCGGGTGCGATCGACGAGATTGCGTTCTCGTCTGATGCAGATCACTCGGCCGACGAGATCTACACACGCGCTTTCGACGGTGCCAGCCCGGTGCGGTTGACCAACAACACCATCGAAGAATGGGATGCGTTGTGGTCCCCGGACGGCAGTCAGATTGTCTTCAATCGCAGCCCGCACATGGGCTTCATCGACATCATCAAGGTGAGCTCTGAGGGCCTCAACGAAGTCAATCTCTCGGCAGCATCATCGGCGGCGGAGGTTGTGATTGACTGGTCGCCGGATGGGTCACAGCTCCTGTTCGCCGCTGACGGAGACATCTGGGTGATGCAGGCGGACGGTTCGGGACGGACGCGTCTCACGCAGAACACGCTCGATGAATGGCAAGGCAGTTGGTCGCCGGATGGATCAACGATCGTCTACGCCCGAGGCAACGACTTGTGGCTGATGGATGCCGACGGCACAAACGAGCGGTCTCTGCTGGCCCGAACCGAGATCGATAGCGACCCGGAGTGGTCGCCAGATGGACAGAAGATTGCATTCGTGTCACGACAATCTGGTGTTACAAACATCTGGATCATGGATGCTGACGGCTCATCACCACACAGCCTGACGAACACAATCCTCTACGAAAACCGCGAGCCCGCCTGGGCCCCCGATGGCTCACGGATTGCGTTCAGCTCGGACCGTGACGGTGATTGGGACATCTGGATGATGAGCCCTGATGGCACCAACCCTGCCCACCTGACCGATAGTCCTGCCGATGAGCGTTTCGTGGCGTGGGAGTCCGAGAATCGCAATCCGATCGCCCGTCCCGATGTGGGGCATGTCCGGGTCGGCGAGGTCGTGACTATTGACGTGATCTCGAATGACTCTGATCCCGACGGTGAACCGGTGATCCTTGTGGATGTAACCCGAGATCCGATTGACGGAATAGTCGGGGGCGGCACATTCGGTGCCGTCACGTATATCCACGGTGGGATTCTACGGGCGGGCCAGCCGAATCCCTACAGCGACACATTTGAGTACGAGATCGAGGATCCCCGCCACGGCACGGCTCGGTCCACCGTCACTGTCTGGATCTACGCCGGATTCAGTGACGTGCCAGCATCGAACGTCTTCTCCGATGACATCAACTGGTTGGCAGAGCAAGGGATCACCCTCGGCTGCAATCCACCGGATAACACGCTGTTCTGTCCGCACGATCCGGTCACCAGAGGGCAGATGGCTGCCTTCTTGGTCCGGACTCTGCATTACACAGACTCGGGTGTCGGGAACTTGTTCTTGGACGACGACGATTCGGTCTTCGAAGCGGACATCGACAAGCTTGGTGTCGCCGGTGTTACCCGCGGTTGCAACCCACCGCTCAACGATCGGTTCTGCCCGAGTCAGTTGGTGACTCGTGGCCAGATGGCGGCGTTCCTGGCCAGAGCGTTCAAGCTGACCGACTTGGGTCAGTCCAACCTGTTTGGTGATGATGATGGGACGGTCTTTGAGCCTGACATTGACAAGCTGGGTGCTACTGGCGTCTCCAAGGGATGCAACCCGCCGCTCAACGATCGTTTCTGTCCCGATGAATACGTAACCCGCGAGCAGATGGCCGCATTCATCAAGAGAGCAGTGGACTACATCACATGAACGGAATGAGATGGGGGTGGGCAATGCACTGGCTGCGAGGAACATTGGTACTGATGATGGCGGCGACGACTCTGGCGGTGATACCAGGCGAGAGTGAGGCGACGGTTCCCGGAGCGGTTGGGAGGATCGCATACGCTTCCGATGCGGATCACGTCAATAGCGAGATATATGTCAGAGACTTCGCATCGAGCGGCCCGGTTCGCCTAACCACGAACACGGCTTTCGATTACGGCCCGAAGTGGTCGCCGGATGGGAGTCTTCTGGCATTCAGTAGAAGTATGCCGAAGAGCCCTACACATGTGTATGTGATGGCCCCGGATGGTTCGGGTCAGACGAATCTGACGGCTAGCGGCGGCGAGTTGAACATAGCCTTGGACTGGTCACCGGACGGAACCCAGATCTTGTTCTCTTCCAACAGAAGCGGTGATAGCGACCTTTGGGTTATGCATTCAGATGGATCCAACCCGCAGCGCCTCACCGACACT
>JAAETI010000290.1 GCA_024228555.1 bacterium
AAGGCAAGGTGGAGATCATGGAGTGGCCGGCGATCAACGTCAACAGCTCCGATCCGGAGGTTTCGAACGGCTATCTGTTCAGTAACCCCTCGCCACCCCATATCGTCAACTGTCCGACTCCGATAACCCTGGACTCCGCGGTCCACCGGGCGGTCTTCATCGAATAGAGGCTTCAGGGCGGCGAGCACCTCGGTGCTCGCCGCGTTTGTTGCCCGTTTGACGGATCTTCCAGGAAGAGTGCCTTGCAGACACCCGTAACGACATTCACGGTGGCGATCGTCCTGCTCCTCGCGGCCGGCGTCCCGGCGTTCGGGAATGCCCCTTCAGCCCCCTCCGGGGGCACCCCCTGGGGCGCCGACTACTTTCCGAACGTCCCCCTCACCACCCACGAGGGGGAATCCGTCCGCTTCTTCGATCTGATCGAGGGCAAGGTGGTGGCGATCAACTTCATCTACACCATCTGTCCGGACAGCTGTCCCCTGGAGACGGCGCGGCTGGCCAGAGTGCAGAAGATCCTGGGCGACCGCGTCGGCCAGGACATCTTCATGTACTCGATCACCATCGACCCGGAGAACGACACGCCGGAGGTGCTCGCCAAGTACCGAGAGAGATATCGGGCTCAGCCCGGCTGGTGGTTTCTGACCGGCAAGGAGTCGGACATCACGCTGCTGCGCAAGAAGCTGGGCTTGTACATCGAAGAGATCCAGGACGGCTCGAACAACCACAACCTGAACCTGATCATCGGCAATCAGGCCACCGGCCAGTGGATGAAGCGCTCGCCGTTCGAGAACCCCTACGTGTTGGCCACCCAGATGGGCAGCTGGCTCTCCGGCTGGAAGCGACCCCCGGAAGCCGATCTCGACTACGCCGACGCCCCGAAGGTGCGGAACATATCCCAGGGAGAGCACCTGTTTCGCACCCGCTGCGTTACGTGCCACACCATCGGAGACGGCCAGGAAGGTCTGGCCGAGGGGCTCGAGGGGCCCGACCTGCTGGGGGTGACGAAGAAGCGGGAACGGGAATGGCTGATCCGCTGGATCGCCGAGCCGGACAAGATGCTGGAGGAGAGAGACCCGATCGCCATGGGGCTCTATGCCAAGTACAACAATCTGCCCATGCCCAACATGCGCCTGAGCAAGCTCGACGTGACCGACCTGCTGCGCTACATCGGCAGCGAGAGCAACCGACTGCGGATGCAAGGAGCACGAGCACGTCGTGCCGCGCGCAGGGGCGCTTCTGTGGCAGCAGCGCCGGCCGCGGGCTCTCCGGCCGTACCCGCCGGCGGCGAGCATTCCGGCCACCAGCACTCCGGCGGGGAGCACTCCGGCGGCGACGGCGAGGAAACCTCCGGCGACTCGGTGGCGATCATGAACGCGTGGATTCGCCAGGCGCATCCCGACGCGGCGGCGGCCGCCGGCTACATGACGCTGATCAACGTTGGCGCCGAAGACCTGACGCTGGTCGAGCTCGAGAGCCCGGCTTTCGAGACCGTCGAGCTCCATGAAATGACCATGGCCGACGGCATGATGAAAATGCGCGAGCTCACCGAGGTGGTCGTTCCGGCCGGTGGGCAAGCCCGCTTCGAGCCGGGTGGCAAACACCTGATGCTGATCGGTCCCGAGCGGCACCTGACCGCGGGTGAGACGGTAGACGTCACCTTGACCTTCAGGTCCGGCAGAAAGCAGACGGTCTCCGTCAAAGTGGCCGACCGGTAGCCCTCGACGGCATTCGGCCCTAGCTCCGTGACGCGGCGTTTC
>JAAETI010000291.1 GCA_024228555.1 bacterium
GGCGGTGACCCCAACGGCGGCACCGGGGGCCAGGTCGATACCGAGCGAGGTGTTGTCGTGGATCGAGTTACCGAGGATGATGTTGCCCGTACCGTCGTCGATCTGGATACCCCGCAGGTTGTTGGCGATCTCATTGCCAACGCCCGCCGCCGTGCCGCCAATCACGATGTTGCTTCCGGCTGTGGAGACGTACACCCCCTGGGTTCCGTTACCAACAGCAGTCGAACCGTCGGCGCCGACACCGATCAGATTGCCCTCGATGGTGATACCCGACGACACGTTGGCCAACAGGACACCACCACCGGTGTTGCCACTGATCACATTGGCCTGGGAGCCACTTCCCCCGATATCGAGATTGGTGGAACTGCCGTTGCCGTTGACACCGTTGCCGGCGTTGGGCAGGGCGGTGTTGCCGGTGACATCGACACCGATCCAGTTGCCCTCGACGCGGGCCCCGGCGGTACCAGTGAACTCGATCCCGTCATCTCCCACTCCGGAGATCACATTCTCGAAGATGGTCATATTGTCCGGACCAGCCCCAACACTCAAGCCATCGGAGCTACTCAGAGTAATGATCGACGAGGTCCCGGCTGCGTTGGTACCGACGAGATTGCCGCGGAAGATAGTGTCGTCGGTTCCCGCACCAGTGATCGAGACCAGATCGCCACCGGCGTCACCTATCAGGTTCCGGTCACTGGGGTTCTCGCCCCCGACCTCTGCGTTTGGTGAGGCGCCATCGATCACCAGACCTGTACCCAGATTGGCATAGGCCCCGCCAGTAGAACCGGTGATGTCAGTACCGATGTAGCTGCCAAGGACTTTGGTGTTGCTCGATGCGTTCGTGACATTGATACCGGACGCCCCGAACCGGTTGATGACCAAACCCTGGACGGTGGCGGACCCATTGTCGACATTGATTCCATTGGCGCTACCACCGGCCCCGGAACCGTCGAGCTCGACCACCAGCGTGCCATCGAGGGCCTGATGGAACGGATTGGAGTTCGCTACCCAACCAGCCTGGGTTGTTGCATCGATCGTCATCGACGAGGTGATGCTGGGCAACGCCGACCCAGGAGCAATCGACCAGTAGGCGGGAGGACCCGGCACATAACCGCTATCGCCGGTCGGAATAGCGAACTCAACGGTAGTGATGGCCAC
>JAAETI010000292.1 GCA_024228555.1 bacterium
CGACCTGATCTGGCGCTACCAGGCTGTCTACAACTACTCGGTGATCGCTCGCCAGCTCGGTCTCGCCCTCCCACGGCACGGAACGATCGAATGGGTCACCGTACGCGCCCAGCGACTCCTCGTGCGCGTGAACCGAGCAACAATGAGGAAGCCAATACACCGAACCTAGGTCGCGACCGACTACAACCGGAAGCGCCTCACCCGTGCCCGCGTACCTGGGCTCGACGCGACCAGAGGACGACCCAAGTCCCGGCAGGGCACATCGGACAACGCTCGGCCATCCCCACTCGGTGACACGCAACGTAGTCGAGCTCACCCATAGTGCCTGATGGGATGGCGCCGATTGGTCGGTCGACGCCGCAGGTCGGCTCTTGGGCGGCACTTGACCGGGCGGCACAGGTGAGCAAGGGGACATAAGACCGTAGACAACGAGGCCCCAACCCAACGACCGTGACAGGTGAGATCCCTCAAAGGAGGGCTAGGTGCCCTATCCACGATGGTTGGCCAAGATCAACAAGCGGGTCATCAACCCAAGACAGATCCGAAAAGGGACCTACCCAGTCGTCACACACGTCGGTAGAACGTCGGGACTGTCCTACAGGACGCCACTCGATGCCTTTCCCACCGAGACCGGCTACGTACTAGTTGCCCGGTACGGCCCAGAGTCGGACTGGGTTCAGAACATCCTGGCGGCCGGGACCGCCACCCTCCGCATCAACGACGAAGAGCACGAACTCAACACACCACGACTAGTCTCCCGGGACCAAGCTCTCAGCGTCTTGGGTGCCGAAGAACCGCCGGTCGACTTCACCAAGGCCGAAGACTTCGTGTTGATGGACGAACCCCGACCTAGCTACAGCCAATGGCGTTCCGCACCGCGATCGAGGTAGTGATCGGGGTGTTGTACGCCCTCGGAGCAGGTGCACAGGCGCTGTGGGTGCTACGGCACAGCGAGAAGTTCTATCGCGACATGGCGGATCGGGCGTGGCTCCCCCCGGCTGAGGAGCTCATCCAACGACTGCTTGTGCCCAACAGCGTCATGATCACGGGCCTCGTCGCCGTCTCCGAGGCCGCGCTCGCCATCGCAATCCTCACCCGAGGAACCGCAGCTGGTCCTGCTCTCGTCGCCGGCGGAGTCTTCTCAGTCATTGGCGCCCTAACCGGCAGTCCAGGCGAGACAGGTCTCTACGGTGCCCTTGCCGCCGTCCACTTCTGGCTCGCAGCAGCTCACTAGGCCTGGACACGACCGGCCCTCGCAAATACCAAGCCACTCAGTGCAGAAACAACCACTGGCGCAACCGATTGGAGCGAACCACAGCCCCGACGCCGAGCAAACACGCAGTCACTGAAGACCACCCGACAACGAAGGCACTTCTCCGCACAGCAGTACACCGGCCCCCGGGCCGCCGCTCGC
>JAAETI010000293.1 GCA_024228555.1 bacterium
CGAGGGGGTGCCGGGGGTTCGTGTTTGCTTACGCCAACATACACGCTGACGCGTCCGATCAGGCCAGACCACAAGACTAATCTTCAAAAGAAAACCTACCCAAACGCCTCTATACTCACTTACTCACGACTAGGAGCCTGTCGGATTATGGATGAATCTACTGCGGAGATCCCCCATAACCCTGACTATTAACCATATCTCCCCTCCCCAAGGCCGCGTTGGGCATCCATGGCCATCACAAAATCAGCTGCCCGTTGCAATCCGATCCATAGAGTTTGAGGACCGGGGAAACCGTCGGACTTGCGGTTGAGGAACCCCCCGAGACCGGCGACCCTGCGCACCATCTGATCCAGCGTGGGCGGCGTGTCGGGCGGTGGTTTGCGCTCGGTGACGATATAAACCGCCTGCCACTCCGCTTTTTCGAAGACGACGTCGCAAGGCATCTCGGGGCATTCGCGCCCGAGCATCGTGACGAACAACACTCGCCAGGCGATGATCATATAGAAGGCGAGAGCCGGCTCCAGTCGCTCGATCTTCTCCAGCTGCAGCTTTTCGATGCGGCAGCCGGATTTCAGGATTCGGAAAAAAACCTCAATTTGCCACCGGCAAAGGTACCATTGCAGCTTCTCCAGTGCTTGCTCGGGGGTCTGCACGGGCAGGTTGCTCAGCAGCAGCCATTCGACCGGCTCTTCACCTGCCGGTGGGTTCGGTTCAGTGGCCAGAATGGCCGTAACCTTGACGTCGGGGAGTACCCGGTCGGGGCGCCGGGGGGCCGGGAGTGTGACACGTATTGCCTTGATCTGTTGCTGGACCACTCGAGCCTTGACGCCATGGGAGGCGGGCCGCTCGAAGGAGGCTTCAGTGAGCGTCGGCGCATCAGCCAGGTGTTGGCGCAAGGTCCTGCCATCGCCCAGTACCCGGTCGTGCTTTGCGCGTACCAGCCAATCGGCAGCCGATTCCGGGCACGGGGCCTCGACGAACAGGTCGTGGATGTCGGCCTCGCGGTCGGCCACATAGGTCAGACGCGTCTCGGACAGTTGTTCGGCCAGTTCATTGACCCGCTGGTAGCCGTCCACCCAACGCACGCTCTCCTTTTCCTCCAGGGGGCGGTTGGGATCTTTCGGTTGTCCCAGGCTGCCGGGCTCGCGCGTCCAGTTGTACCCATCGAGCAGCCCCAAACACAGCCGCTCGGGGGTCAGCGCGAGCGTCGGGTGCAGGTACAGTCCCTGGCGAATCTCGAGGTTGAGCGGCCCCAGTCCCTGCATGGAGGGTTTGCCGGTGTAGTCGATCTCGGAGGTGTCCTGAATGCACAGCACGCGCTGGTGCTCACCGATGCGCTCGATGGTACTTCCGATGTGCGGGGCGAGTACCGCCTCGGCGGTGACCGCCTTATGGTCGAATAGCCGGTAAGCCGCGCGCGTCTCGCTCCAGCCATTGCAA
>JAAETI010000294.1 GCA_024228555.1 bacterium
AGCGATCGACCGGTTCACCTCCGCCGCCTTCGAACTCATCATCGAAGGCGAAAGCTACCGCGACCGACAAAAACCAGTCGTCGCCAACGCCACCCAAACAAGCCAAACCCAACGCCGCGCTTGACCCGCCACGCCGCATCGTTCAGGATCACCACACCGACCACACGACCCTCACAAGTGGTCCCATGTGACTGGCGCAAGCCCGGTCCCTTGCAGCTGGCGGGCGACAGTGCGAATAGTCGTGGCGAGTTGTAGTGGCCGGCAAGCTTGTAGGCATCGGGCATCCGTGAGTGGGTGAGCCTCAGCGGGGAGTTAGAACTTTTTTGACGCTTTCACTCAGCCACAGAGGTTCTGTTGTCTCGCCATAGTGCTCACCTGAGATCCTCCTAGTCTCGCAAGACCCTGATCGAAGACCAGTCATTCACTTTGACGCCACTGCTCTGCTCAGGTGATGAAGCTGCCACGATGCTAGGCATCGGAAGGACCCTGACGTACCATCTCCTCAGCGAAGGGCGACTCAGCTTTGTCAAGGTGGGCGGTCAACGCCTCCTCGTGTGGCTGTCAAGCAGTTCGTTCAGGAGCCAATGGTTGGGTAGTACGCCAGCAACGTTTCACCCGCAGCTGCAAGAACGAAGTGAACGCCGAT
Organism: bacterium; assembly: GCA_024228555.1. Lineage (GTDB taxonomy): Bacteria > Actinomycetota > Acidimicrobiia > Spongiisociales > UBA5794 > JAAETI01. The sequence continues at coordinate 647 of JAAETI010000294.1, forward strand.
GAGTCGAGTGATCGGCCGACAGCTCGACTTCTTCGTTCGTGCCTTGGAAGCCAGCGCACCGTAGGCCGATGCCTAAAGCGGTTGAAGGTCCATGAGTTGGCTAGCCCAGACAATTCATGCGGGTTGATGGTGATGGGGTAGCGAGTCCGCGGAAAAGCCCTCCTGGCCTGGGAAGATGTGAGTTCTTGAAGCTCATCGATCCGAGGGGGAGGGCTCTCCTTGAGGGTGCATCGTAGTCGGTCGGTTTATCGGCCGCTGGTATTGGCTGACGGGCAGGGTCTGGTGTCGCAGTCCGGGACGGCGTTGTTGGCTGAGATGGCTGACCGGTCTGGTCTGACTCTGGGCTTGTCTGAGGCCATGGGTGACTGTGGGATCTCGTGGCATACCCATGATCCGGGGGTGGTTCTCACTCATCTGGGGGTAGCGATCGCCAATGGTGCTGATTGTTTGGCTGACTTCGCCGCCTTGGGTGAACAAGACGAGTTGTTCGGGCCGGTGGCGTCGCTGCCAACCGTGTGGCGAGCCATCGAAGCGGTCACCTCGACTGAACTGGCCGGCATCGCTGCGGCGTTGGGCACAGCACGAGGCCGGGTATGGGGCGCTGGGGAGACCCTTGATGAGGTGACATTGGACTTCGACGCCACCCTGGTCACCTCCCATTCCGACAAACAGGACGCTGCCCCCACCTACAAGCGAGGGTTCGGGTTTCACCCCTTCGGGGTTTGGTGCGACGAAACCAACGAGTGCCTGACCGCCATGCTGCGGGCAGGTAACGCCGGCTCGAATGACGCCGCTGATCATGTGGTCTGCCTTGACCAAGCCATTGCCGCGCTGCCCGAGGACTACCAGGCCGGTCATGGTGATGGGGATGACCCCGGCGAGGTCCGCCATCCGATCCTGGCCCGAGCCGATTCAGCTGGCGCCACCCACCGCTTCGTTGACGAGCTCGTGGCCCGCAATCTCGATTTCTCGATCGGCTACCCCATCGACCAACGGGTCCGTGACGCTCTGAACCTGACCCAAGAAGAGGACTGGAACCCAGCCATCAACACCGATGGCACAACCCGACGTGACGCCTACGTGGTTGAACTCACCAACCTCGTCGACCTCACCAGTTGGGGTGAAGGGATCCGGTTGATCGCCCGCCGTGAACGCCCCCATGTCGGTGCCCAACTCAGCGCCTTTGACACCATCGAAGGGTGGCGACACACCTGCCACCTCACCAACACCACCGGTGGCCCGATCGTTGATCTTGAGCTTCGTCACCGTGGTCACGCCCGAGTCGAGGACCGCATCCGAAACTGGAAGACCTGCGGGCTAGCCAACCTCCCCTTCGAGGACTTCGTCCGCAACCAAGCCTGGCTCGCCGCTTCGATCATCGCCGCCAACCTCCTGGCCTGGACCCAACTCCTGTGCCTCGAAGGCGACCTGGCCAAAGCCGAACCGAAAACGCTTCGCTACCGGCTCCTCCACGTCGCCGCCCGCCTCGCCACACGAGGTCGACAGCTCCACCTCCGAATCGACAACACCTGGCCCTGGCGCCACGAACTCCTCACCGCCTTCCAACGACTCAG
>JAAETI010000295.1 GCA_024228555.1 bacterium
CTGCGAAACGTATGGCGAGACCGCAGGAGGACTCGATGAGTGCAGACGATCTCACGATGTACGAACGCATCAACATTCACATGGAGTACGCGGTTCCCCTTGTCCGATCCTTGCAGCGCATCCTCGGTGAGGAGGTCGTCATCAACGCGTTGGAGGAACGGATGCGACAAGACATTGCCGTTGCGCGGGAGGGTCCGAGCGCGAATGTCGAGATGAGTGCGTTCGCAGCTGGAGTCGAGCGCTACGCGGCCGGTGGCGCTCTCGAGTACGAGGTTCTCGTCTCCGACGAGGAGTACTTCGACATGGACGTTACTCGGTGTACCTACAAGGAGACGATGGAGCAGATCGAGGCAACCGACATCGGCCATCTGCTCATCTGCAACCCTGATTTCGCGGTGGCGGAACGGGCTGGGATGGAACTAACGCGCACACAGACATGCATGCAAGGAGCGCCACGCTGCGATTTTCGCTACCGGAAACGCAGCTGACCCCGGTGTGTCGTCGGGGTTCTGAGGCGGAATCGTCGGACCGAACCGGACTATTGTGATTTGAACGCGGCGAAGCGTGACGAGATGTCGGAACGGGGCACAGGCAAACAACGACACCGGGACTACGTACGAAGGGTCAGGGCCGCCAGCGCCCTGTTGAATGGCCCCAGGAGGCTCGAAGAGATCTCCGAGCACTACTACAGCCATTTCCGATTCCTCGGGCTGTTCCGACGGGCCGGACGCGAGGCGCATGCGCAAACGGCGTCGATCAGCGAGAGGCTGGACGCTCTGCTGGCCCTCGGTTGGGTTGTGCGAGAGGACGAGCGATATGTGCTCACTCCGCTGGGGCGTGAGGAGGTCGGGAAGCGACTCTCGGAGCTGGGCGAGACCGGCACACGGATGCGCCGGTTCCTACAGCCTGAGTCGGTCGCCAAGGTCACGGTGGCCGTTCATTTTGGGCTGGCGGCGCTCAAGGTACCGGCAGGCTTGATCTCGGGCAGCGTCGGTCTACTCAACGACGCCGCCGACACGTTCCTCGACGGCCTGTCCGGTTCGCTCGTCTACTTCGGGCTGCGACTCAACAAGGAGCGAGCCGTCAACGTCATCCTCGTGGTGTTCATGCTGGGTACCGGAGCCCTCACCTTGTACCAAGCGATCCGACGGTTCTTCGTCTCCACCGAACTGGACATCGACTGGTTCACCTTCCTCGCCGTCCTTCTCTCTGCGGCCTTCTCCCTGGGCTTGTGGGTTTACCAGCACTACGTTGGCCTGCAAAGCGGACATCTGGCCCTGATCACCCAGTCGGTTGACTCACGCAACCACGTTCTTGTCGCATTCGGCGTAACCGTAGGACTGGTAGCCTCGCTGCTCCAGTTCTCTCTGCTCGACACACTGGTGGGGCTAGCCGTGGCACTCCTCATCCTCAAGAGC
>JAAETI010000296.1 GCA_024228555.1 bacterium
CTTCCGAGTCAAAAAATCCGGGCCTCGCGAATATCTCCAGATTGTCGAGAATCGTTGGGAAGACGGCCGATCGAAGCAGCGCGTGCTCATCACACTCGGACGGGCCGATCGACTCCGAGAGTCCGGGCAGCTCGACTCTCTGCTGGCCTCCGGATCCCGCTTTGCCGAGAAACTACTGATTCTCAGTGAATTCAAGAAGGGCACCCTGCCAACGCTTGCCAGCCGAACCCTGGGGCCGGTGGCGATCTTCGAGAAGCTCTGGGAGCAAACCGGCTGCGGCAAGGTGCTCCAGATGCTGCTGGAGGAGCGCAGATTCCAGTTCCCGGTGGAGCGGGTCGTCTTTCTCGAGGTGCTGCACCGCTTGGTCGACCCGGGCTCGGATCGAGCCTGCTATCACTGGAAGGACAACCATGCTGTCGATGCCACCGAGGAGCTTCAGCTCCACCACGCCTATCGTGCCATGGCCTGGCTCGGCGAGCCGCTGGAGGAGGATTCAGCTAGCGTCTCGGAGCAGGACGAGCCGGCGAGCCATCTCCGGTTTCGCTGCACGAAGGATCGGATCGAAGAAGCCCTCTTCGATCGACGTCGGGATCTGTTCAGCTCGCTGGGTCTGGTCTTCTTTGACACGACCTCGATCTATTTCCAGGGCGAAGGCGGCGAAGAACTCGGGCAGCGAGGCTTCAGCAAAGATAAGCGTCCCGATCTCAAGCAGATGATCGTAGGCGCCGTGATCGATGATCAAGGAGCCCCGATCTGCTGTGAGATGTGGCCGGGCAACACGGCCGATGTCACCACGCTTCTGCCCGTGGTGAACAAGATGAAGACACGCTTCGGTATCGAGGATGTCTGCATTGTCGCGGACCGCGGCATGATGAAAGTCGCCACCCTGAAGGCGTTGGACGAGCGGGGGATCTACTACATTCTCGGCACCCGGATGCGATCCCAAAACGAGGTGCGCCACGAGGTCCTCTCGCGAGCCGGACGCTTCAAGAAAGTCCACCGCGAGCCTTCGAAAGGCAAGACGCCGTCACCGCTGGAAGTCAAGGAAGTCCGGGTCGAAGGTCGCCGCTATGTCGTGTGCCGCAATGCCGAGCAGGCGCGCAAAGATGCCCACGACCGCCAGCAGATTCTTGCGGCGCTGGAGGAGCGTCTCTCTCACGGCAGCGTCAAGTCGATGATCGCCAACCGTGGCTACCGCAGGTATCTGAAACCCATGGCCAAAGGCACGCTTACCATCGACCTGGACAAGGTCGAGCGGGAGGAGCGATTCGGTGCGAGAGCGCCACCTCCAAAAGATCGTCAACAACAGCCGGTTTCTGCTGCTGCCGTGGGTCGAGGTGCGCAACCTGGCCAGCTATGTTCTGGGCCAGATGGCGCGGCAATTGCCGCAGGACTGGCAACGGGCCTACGGCGTGCAGCCGCTGTTGCTGGA
>JAAETI010000297.1 GCA_024228555.1 bacterium
AGCGGTTTACGAGCAGGACTTTTTGGATAGCTCGTACGGCTTTCGGCCCAAGCTCCGTGCCCATGACGCCATACGGACCCTGGACCGGATCGTACATCGAGGTGAAGTGAGTTGGATTCTCGAGGCAGACATCATGTCCTTCTTCGACAGTTTAAATCGCAAGAAACTGAAGGAGATGCTCGAGATTCGGGTCGCCGATGGGTCGCTGCTGCGACTCATCGGAAAGTGCTTGCATGTGGGCGTGCTCGATGGCGTGGAGCTTTCCGCGTCCGAATCTGGCACAGCTCAGGGGTCAGTGCTCTCACCGCTTTTGGGGAACGTGTATCTGCACTACGTACTCGATCTCTGGTTCGAGCAAGAGGTGAAACCGCGCCTGCGGGGCAGGGCTACCCTGATCCGCTACGCTGATGATTTCATTATCGGGTTTGAACAGGAGCAAGATGCGCAGCGTGTGATGGCGGTCCTTGGAAAACGGATGGGGCGCTTTGGACTGACCCTGCATCCGGACAAGACGCGGCTTATCCCCTTTCGGCGTCCGCCGGCTGGGCAGAAGCGCGGCAAAGGTTCGGCGACCTTCGACTTCCTGGGCTTTACGCTCTATTGGGCACGAAGCAGAAAAGGACGTTGGGGGATGTTCTGCAAGACCCGCAGTGCGAGTCTGAGACGGGCGATCCAGTCTGTCTACGCGTGGTGCCGTCGCCATCGGCACCTCTCGGTGAAAGACCAGCACGCGGCGCTCACGAGGCGCATTCAGGGTCACTTCAATTACTTCGGTGTGAGCGGCAACTTCAGAAGTCTGCTGCAGATCATCGAACAGGCGAAGCGATCGTGGTACAAGTGGCTCTGCCGTCGGAGCCACCGCAAGCGCCTCACTTGGGAGCGGTTCGAAGATCTCCTTCGTGATTTCCCGCTCCCACGACCTCGGTTAAAGGTACAAATCTGGGGTTCGTAGCACGAGTCACATCAACGGAGGAGCCGGATAGGTGGAAATCTCCTCGTCCGGATCTGGCGAGGGCCCGGGGTGGGCAACTGCCCCGGGCTACTCTACAAGCAGTGAAAGTCGAATTAGCTTAACCTCGATACTCACAGTAGGGGCAGGGGAGGCATGTTCGCACGCAGTCCACTGTTTGGGCTGGTCGATCCGGATTCCGTAAAGGGTCGGACCGGAATCCGGATCAAGCAGAGTGCAAAGACGTGTAACTCATGGAAAATACTTAGTCAGCGGTCGCCATTTGTGCGGCACGGAATGTGTATCTGTGCCGGTGCGTGGAAGTCCTCAGCCGACGACAACGCGATCAACCGCGGCGCCATAGATGGCGTGAGCGGGTTCTCTCGTACGAACGAACGCACGGTGGTGCCTCGGCCCCACTGCCACGTAGCTACGAGCGGCGAAAGCCGGAAAAGAGCCCCCTTTACTCATTGGTAGCCGAGCATGCAGAGACCCTTTTCGCCGAGGCGCAACAGCGGACAGAGCACGGCTACGGCTACCCGCTATTTGTCGAGCAGACGTTTCGTCAATACCTCGATTGTGGTCAGTTGCAAAATGGCTTCACCCGCCTCCGGTGCTCCGGGTGTGGATATGAGCGGCTCTTGGCTTTTTCGTGCAAGCGCCGTGGCCTCTGCCCCTCGTGCGAAGCGCGACGGATGGAGGATACGGCAGCGCACTTGGTCGATCGCGTGCTGCCG
>JAAETI010000298.1 GCA_024228555.1 bacterium
CTCGAGAACGATGTCCGGCTTGTATTGCTCGGGTACTGCCGCAGGATCGGCAGTGACACCGGTCAGGACCAGCGCCGTTGCCCAACCCTCGACTTTGCCGAGAGCCAGGTCGGTGTCGGGTCGGTCACCAACGATCAGCGGGTGGTCCCCTCCGAACTGCTGCAACGTTGCCCTCATCGGGGCAAACGGCTTGCCACACACGATCGGCTCGATCCCGGTGGCCCGTTCCACCACCGCGGCAATGGACCCGGCACCCGGATACAACCCCTCACTGGTTGGATAGGTTGAGTCGCTGTTGGTCGCATAGAACGTGGCCCCATGCTGAACCGCTAAGGCCGCACCAACCAACATGTCATAGCTCAGATTGAAGTCGAGACCGGTCACCACCGCATCGGCGGCCCGCCAGTCTTCAACAACGGTGACACCACCTTCACCCAGCGTTTCGCGCAATCCTTGGGTCCCGACGACGTAGACCGCTTCGACCTTCCCCGCCAATAGCTGCGCCGTCGCAGCGCCGGAGCTGACAATGGTGTCGAGATCGGCTTCGAAACCTGCGATGTTGAACAGCTTCGTTGCGATGGCTGCTCGGGTCTTGGTCGAGTTGTTGGTGGCAAACAACAGATTGAGCCCCGCTTGTTGGATCTTCACCAACGCCTCGCCGGCACCTGGCACCGGATCCTTGCCGAGCACGACAACGCCGTCGATGTCGCAGACGACCGTGTCGATCGGACCGTATTCGGTGGAGAACACGGTCATACTGCGGTGCGGCGGCCGTACTCAGCCAGCGTGGCAGCCAGCATTCGCTCGGTCAGATCGATGCTGACGACACTGACGCGTTCGTTGTTGCCGTGGTACATCGCCAGCGAGTTGGCGAAGTCCACCTTTCCATCAAACAAGCCGACGCCGTATGCCGTTACCCCCCGTTGCCTGAAGAAGCGTCCATCGGTAAGCACTGGGGTCAGCATTGGAACCAAGGTTGCGGGACCCGCAAGCTCATTGGCCGCAGCATCGATCGCATCCCACAGGGGGCCGGCAGTCACCGATGCATTCGCAGGGAAGTCGAGGTCGTCGAGCACCTCGAGGCGATCGTAGAGCGCCGGCCCGAGAGCCTTCCGAAGGAGGTCATCAACCGCACCCACATCCTGTCCAGGGGTTAGGCGAATATCGAGGCTGGCCTCGCCCCGGTCCGGAATCGTGTTCTGCTTCTCTCCGGAACTCATCACAGTCGGAGACACTGTGAGGTGGGTGCAGGCATGCACCCAGCGGGCAAACGTCGGATCGTCGATCTCCTCAATAGCCGCATCAATCTGATCTGGATCGGTGAGATGCTCCACGAGCCAGCGGTCCAATCCGATGGAGCTGATGAACTCAACCCAGCATGGCGAGATGTCGACAGGAGTTGGCGACTCCGCAAGACGAGTGATCGCCTCCGCCATCCCGACCAGAGCGTTGTCGGTGCCGTACGGCTGGCTTCCATGGCTTGGTGTTCCGGGAAGGCGCAACGAGCGCCAGGCCGGACCCTTCTCGGCCACAGTCACCGGCAGCGTGAACCCGCTACTGGTACGGAA
>JAAETI010000299.1 GCA_024228555.1 bacterium
GGCTGTGGCCACAACCAGCGCTCCGGCGTCTGAGCCAATGGCTACTGAGAGCTTCCCGTCTGTTGCGACGTCATTGAGGGTTGCGGCCGCTGACGACGGTGGTGCACAACTATCGTGGTTGGCGGCCAGCATCTGCCGTAGTGCCTCTCGCAGCGTCACTACGCGCTTCAGGTCGGCTCGTGTACGGACAGTATGTGTGCTGGTAGTGAGGCCCTTGTCGAACAGCCACCGCGCCGCGGTCGCCGGGCGGTCAAACATCTCGAGGTCGTCCTCGATGTTGCGAGAGTTGATGAACAACTGGACAGTGCGCAGGTCACCGGGGGCTGGATCACGACCTCCAGGCTCAAACGTGCGTTCCTCGTAGACACCAGCCATTACGTATGCAGGTTACTCGGCTGTTGCGAGCGCTGGCGTTACGGAAGCTCGTGGTGGTGAGCGGATTGTCAGAATCCTGCCAATTCGCTGCCAGATCCTTCAGATCGATGCCAGAAGCTGATCACCAAGAAGTAAGTCCCCCGATCGAATCAGAAGGAACCCCATCATGTTTGAATCGCTGAAGACCAAGCCCGCCGTCGTCGCTCTCGCCACCGTCGGTGTCGTGGTCGTCGGGTTCGGAACCGCATCGGCCGTCTCGGCTCATACCCGTGACGACGGCCCGGTCATCGAGAATGAAGGCGCGGCCAACGTCCCAGCCGAC
>JAAETI010000300.1 GCA_024228555.1 bacterium
CTAGCCCGGAAAATTCATGAAGAAGTCTCGTTCTTGAATTGAAGAAGGCCCCAGTTGCGGTAGAAACGTGTTGCGACACGCGTTTCCCCTCAACAAGGGCCCCTTCATGAAGCCGGATACTACCGCACAGACTGTCACCTTTCCCGACTTGATCTCGAAGCCCGTCGTGGCCGCCTTCGACCATGAGCACAGCAGCTCCGACGGCGGAGCCTTGTTGCTCAAGGCCATCGACGAGAAGCTGGGGCTGAGCGAGCAACTGGCGGAGTGTCTTCGGGATGGTCGACAGGCGGGCAAGGTCCGTCACGATCTTTCCGAGCTCGTTCAGCAGCGGATGTTCGCGATCGCTCTGGGATACCCCGATGGGAACGACTGCAATGAGCTCGCCGACGATCCGATCCACAAGATGCTCGTGGGCCGAAGCCCCGTGCAGGGGGGCCGTCTGGCCTCCCAGTCGACGGTCTCGCGTTTCGAGAACGGACCGGGGACGGTGGAGATCTATCGGCTCGTCGAGACGATTGCCGACGCGGTGATCGACCGGCATCGGCGCCGCCTCGGTCGTCGTGCCAAGACCGTGACCCTCGACTTCGATCCCACCGTAGACCCCACCTACGGCCAGCAGGCATTCAGCTTCTATCACGGCCACTACCGGACCCATTGCTTTCTTCC
>JAAETI010000301.1 GCA_024228555.1 bacterium
GATTTGATCTCCTGGACATGTTGAGCGGCATCGCAGATGCCGACCCCAACCTTGTCGACGAAGATTGGGTGGCCGAGGCCGTTGACGACATGAACACACTCACCGTCGACGGGCGAGTCATCCTGGCCAAGAACTACGGCCGCAAGCTCATCGACCCCATTCCACTCGAGCTGGTCGGTGAACCATCACGATTCCTCACCTACCAGTGGGTCCAAACCCGGAGGCTGCTGGGCCTCAAGTGAAGACCGACCACCGGTGTGAGCCTCCGGCGCAGCTCGGTATCCGGTCACCCTCGTCGAGAGAACTCCTGGTGATCGATCGATCGTGCTCGGAGGGCTTGACCTATTGCGCTCGGTGCCCTCCATTGGCAGAATAGTGGTCAGGATGTGGACGAGGTTTCTTGCCACATGACTTCCCGCATGCTGGAGGATGGTAGAGGAACGGAACTCCATATCGACAAGATGAATTGGAGGTAATCATGCAGGTCACCGAGCTTTTGAAACAAAAGGGCCACGATGTCGCAACGATCGGGCCGGACGCCACAATCGCAGTTGCGATCGAGATGCTCCGTCAATGGAATGTCGGATCCCTCGTTGTATCCACTGATGGAACCAC
>JAAETI010000302.1 GCA_024228555.1 bacterium
AGACCGTTGCCTTCACCAGCCGTGCTGACGACCTTATTGCCGGATTCACAGCAGGTGGTGAGAATAATCTGTACGTCTACAGTGTCACTAACGACACGTTGGTGCTGGGCTCGCATGATTCTAACACGGTGACTGCGGGAAGCAACGGGGATACGTGGGGCCCTACGATCAGTGGCGACGGAGCCTGGATTGCATATTCGTCTTCGGCCACGAACATTTCCGCTGGGGTCACCGATGGGAATGGCGCGGCCGACGTGTTCCTTTACGAGGTCGCAACGGGATCCAATACGCTGGTCAGTCATGCGAGCTCGACCACTTCGACGTCAGCAAATAGTCAATCCTGGGACCCACAGATCAGCAATGATGGCTCGACTATCATCTTCCGCAGCGAGGCCACGGACCTCATCGCGGGATTCATCGATAACAACGGCAGCGGGTACGATGGGACCGACGGCCACTCCTACGACGGGGCGACCGGAACCGTCACGTTGCTGAGCCACAGCACAACCAATCCACTCGCGGGGGGGAACGACGGGTCACGGAGCCCGAAGGTCAGTGGGGCAGGCGACGTTGTCGCCTTTAACAGCTGGGCCACGAACCTTGTCGCCGGCTTTGTCGACAACAACGGATCTTGGCCGGATATCTTCGTCAGTTCCTCGGGGACAATCGCGCTTGTCAGCCACGACGAGGCCAGCGCGGTTGCCGACGGTGCCGGCTACTCGGGAAACCACCTGATTGCTCGTAACGGAGGTTCCATTGTATTTTTGAGTGAGGCAGCAAACCTTGTTGGGGGATTCGTTGACAACAATGGCTCTGGCGCGGATATCTACCGCTACGACGTTGATACTGGCACGAACACCCTGGTGAGCCACGCCCATAACTCGCTCACGACGTCAGGGGACTCCGGCTCCTATCGCCCGAGGATCAATGTGTATGGTTCTCGCATTGCGTTCGAAAGTATGGCGACCGACCTCGTCGCGGGAGTGGTGGATGACGACGATGAGGACGATGTGTTCCTGCACGAGGTTGGGCTGGACGTGACGATCCTTATCAGCCACGTGCCGAACCAGCCGACCCTGGTAGCGAACGACTGGGATTCGCCGATCCGCATGAACGCGGA
>JAAETI010000303.1 GCA_024228555.1 bacterium
AAGGGGGGATCCTCTCACCGCTTCTGGCGAACATTGCCTTGTCGGTCCTCGACGATCACTTCGCAGTGATCGACGGTGGGCCGGCATCCACCAAGAACGACCGGGACCGTCGCCGACGCCACGGGGAAGCCAACTACCGACTTGTGAGGTATGCGGACGACTTGGTGGTGATGGTGTGCGGCACCGATCAACACGTCCACGCTCTGCGGGACGAGGTGGCAGCAGTGCTCGCCCCGATGGGCCTACGCCTATCGGAAGCGAAAACGAAGATCGCCCACATTGACGAGGGGTTCGACTTTCTTGGCTTTCGCATCCAGCGAAGAACCAAACGAGGCACGAACCGCCGGGTCGTGTACACGTACCCGTCGAAGAAAGCCCTTCAGGCCATCATCGACAAGGTCCGCAACTTGACCAGACGGTCATCACATCCGAATCTGGTCGTCCTGTTGCGCCGGTTGAACCCGGTGCTTCGGGGATGGTGTAACTACTTCCGGCACGGGGTCTCCGCAGCCACCTTCCGCTACCTTGGCGCTTTCGCCTGGCGGCGAGTGGCGATGTGGCTCCACAAACGCCACCGGCGACTCCCCTGGAAGAAACTTCGCAACCGCTACCTGCCAGGGTGGCGGCCCACCGAAGACGGGATCACGTTGTTCGACCCGGCCACCGTCGCGGTCACCCGCTACCGGTTCCGGGGCTACAACATCCCGACACCATGGACCAATAACGAACAGAACGTCGCATAACCCGCTGGCATGAACACGTGGAGAGCCGGATGCTCGGAGACGGGCACGTCCGGTTCGGAAGGCGGGCCGAGGAAACGGACCGGTCGAAAGACCGACACCGCGCCTCGGCCCGACCCTACAACGCTCAACCAATCCCGGCGTGAGCCCTTAGGAGCCACACCAGGCTAGTTCGCGCGTGTTGGCGTTTGGGTGTGGAGGTCACACCTGAGGAATTCGCGCAGTTCTTCGAGGTGGTGTTGCCTCACCTGGTCGAGCGGCAGCGTCGGGTGGTGGTTGGGGCTGCAGCCGAAGTGGTTCAGAACAAGGCGGCGGTGGCTGGGGCATCGGGGATGAGCCGGAACACTGTGATCAAAGCCCACGGTGAGGTCGAGGCTGGGATCGAGCTTTCGGAGCGGTTGCGGGCTCCTGGCGGGGGCGACAAGTCATTGACAGAGAAGCAACCTGGGTTGATGGTGGCCCTCGATGAGTTGGTTCACCCTGAGACGCGGAGGTATCCGATGTCGTTGTTGCGGTGGACGTCGAAGTCCTCGACCAAGCTTGCCGGGAACTGTTGGAACAGGGTTCGACGTGTCGTCGCGGACCACGACACACGCCATCCTCGATCCAACGCGCCCACACCCAGGATCATCCCCACCAGTCGACCAGCCAACCCCCCGAAACCACCGCTCACCAGCCACTTCTTCAGGGGCAAGTAGCTAGTATTCGCGGATGCGACGT
>JAAETI010000304.1 GCA_024228555.1 bacterium
GGTTAGGCAGGCGACGACATGGTCGGCTAGGCAGCCGAAGACATGGTCGGCTAGGCAGCCGAAGACATGGTCGGCTAGGCAGCCGAAGACATGGTCGGCTAGGCAGCCGAAGACATGGTCGGCTAGGCAGCCGAAGACATGGCCGGCTAGGCAGCCGAAGACATGGCCGGCTAAGCATATGCGGCTGGACGACTGCACTGTGCGTGGTCGTCGAGCTGTTGTCGGCTAGATCGCCAGTGGCTTGCTGCACTATCGCCGGTACCTAGTCCCTGCAGTCGATTTTGGCGAGTAGTCATCCTGTCATGGGGTCTCTAGGGCCACAGGTCCCTACCCATTATGGGTCTTCTCTGAACACTATCTGCGTTTGTTTCGCTCAAGTCCCCTTCGATTTCGGACGATACCCAGCGTGTTCGAAAAGACTACGCACTGTAGGGGTCCGGAAATATGGCTGCGCTGGCCAGACGATTTGCATCAGTTCTTCTCACCACCGTCATGGTGGTTGGCCTCATGGCACCAGCTGCCTCGGCCGCATCGTATGAGAGCGATGCACTTGCTCTGCTCAACGAAGCCCGGGCGGCCAATGGTTTGGCCCCCGTGGCGATGCACTCGGATCTGACCGACGACGCCCAGGCGTGGTCACAGCACCTGCAGTCGCAAGGCTCGTTGTCACACAACCCGAATCTTGGCTCGGTCACCACCGGGTGGGACAAGCTCGGGGAGAACGTTGGCGTCGGCGTCAGCATGGAGTCCCTTCACAACGCGTTCATGAGTTCTTCAGGGCACCGCCGCAACATCCTTGGTGACTACAACTACGTGGGTATAGCCGTGGTCGAGGAGACATCGTCGAAGTTATGGGTCACCGTTGTGTTCATGAAGACGCTCGATGCGGCACCGGTTGTGACTGACGATCCTGAGCCATACGCCAATCAGGAAACCGCCACCGTTGATGAACAGCCGATAGCCGCCGCACCCCGTACTGCTGCACCCGCAGCCCCGTCGGTTGCCATTCCGGCCCCCGCCGTCAAGATCGTGATGGTCTCAAACGGCGCTTCGCCCATCGCCATCTAACCCTCGGTCGTCAGCTCCGGCGGTTCTTGCCCGCAAGCCGGGCACTGTCGATCTCTCTGTAGCCGCACCACATGTGTCGATTGATCCAATCCGTCATAGGTGAGCAGCTTGCCTACCAGTGGCTCACCGATCCCGAGTATCAGCTTCAGGACCTCAGTCGCCTGCATGCTGCCGATCACCCCAGGGAGCACACCGAAGACCCCAGCTTGCGTGCAATTGGGGGCAAGATCAGCAGGCGGTGGCGCAGGGAACACGCATCGATAACAGGCGCTCTCGTGAGGCTGGAAAACCGCCACTTGGCCCTCGAAGCGAAAAACCGACCCATGGACGACAGGGGTGTCAAGGTGCATCGACGCATCGTTGATGAGGTATCGGGTGGCGAAGTTGTCGGTACCGTCCACGATTACGTCGAACCCTGACAGCAGATCCAAGGCGTTGCCACCGTCGAGCCGCACTTGCCTGGCGAGCACCTTGACTCCCGGATTGATGGCGCTGATCCGGTCTGCCGCTGAGTCGATCTTGGGTCGTCCCTCGTCCTTGGTCGTGTGCAAGATCTGGCGTTGGAGATTCGATAGCTCGACGGCGTCATCATCGACAAGCCCAATTGTGCCGATGCCGGCAGCCGCGAGATACAGGGCGACGGGAGAGCCGAGTCCACCGGCGCCGACGATGACGATCGAGGCGTTGAGAAGCCGCTGCTGACCTGAGGTGCCGACGGATGGCATCACGATGTGTCTGGCGTAGCGGCGCCGGTCCGCCTCGCTGAGTGCGGTGTCGCTCTTGGTTGGGAAGCCGGCCGCCATCCAGCGCTTGATGCCGCCCGCCAAGGAAACGACGTTGGAGTACCCGGAATCCTCGAGCATTGCTGTGGCGATCGCCGAGCGGTCTCCGACCGCACAGTAGGCGACGATCGGTGTTGCAGGGTCGGCTGCCACAGTGCCGATCCTCGCACCAAGTTGACTCAGCGGAATCGGTATCGCGTTGGGGAGAAGCCCAAGTGCATGCTCGTGTGGCTCGCGCACATCGATGAGCACTCCGTGATCGGTGTCGAGATCGTCGGGTGAGACCTCGGTGACCCGGGCTTTGGCCTCGAGCAGCATGCGCAGATAGTCGTCCATGATGGACCTCACCGTAGTGGTTTCGCCCGTTCTCGAGGACGGGTCTATGCAGTGATTGCGCTGACGAGCTGGGGGAGGATCTCGCCTGCCATTCCGTCGAGCCGGAGCGAGGCGAGGCTATCGAGGTCGGTTGGCGAGTTGTTGATGATGATAAAGGTGTCGCCGCGGGATGCGATTTCGAGCGGGATATACGCAGCGGGGTAAACCGAGAGGCTCGATCCAACCGAGACCACCGCATCGGCTTGCTCGACCCACATGTTGGCGCGCTCGAGTTCGCGATGGGGCAGGACCTCGCCAAAGAACACGATGGTGGATTTGAGGATGCCGCCACAGTGGTCACAATGCGGATCGATGTCGCCATCGGACCAACGCTGTTCGATTTCCTTGGGCTCGTGGGGGGCACCGCACTGGACGCAGGCGATGCCGTCACCGTTCCCGTGGAGTTCGGCGATCGCCTCCTGGGGGAGTCCGGCTGCTTGATGGAGCCCATCAATGTTTTGGGTGACACAGCCAATGAGTTTGCCTGAGTTCCAGAGATCAGCGACGGCGGTGTGGGCTCCGTTCGGCTCGGCATTGCCAAACATCTTGGGGAACCGTGTGGCCCAAGCGCGGATTCGGACTTTGCTGTCGGCGAGATAGCGATCGAGTTGGAAGTCCTCTGGTGAGAGCTTGGTCCATATCCCCTCGGTTCCACGGAAATCGGGGATACCCGATTCGGTGGATATGCCTGCTCCGGTGAAGACCAAGATGCGCTTGGCGTCCAGGAGTAGACGTGCGGCATAAGCAAGGTCCTGGCTCATCCCCACACGCTATCAGACCGAATGGTCCCTCAAGAAAACGAGCAGGGTCTGGATCGTGAGGGGGAATGCTGCTTCTGTCAATCCCCCCTTGATGGGGGGATCGGTCGGGCGTAGCCCGAACGAGGGGGGTGAAGACGTGATCTGCCAACGGGACGAGGGCATGTCTTCCCCCTCCCGGATTAGTCCCTCCCACAAGGGGAGGGCTGCTTCGCAACGCAATCCCCCCTTGATGGGGGGATCGGTCGGGCGTAGCCCGAACGAGGGGGGTGAAGACGCAAACATCCGACGGGACGTGTGCACCCTTTCCCCCTCACGGTCTGGTCTCTCTCTTTGGTCGGTCCCAGCCCTGCTCTCCCACCAGGGGAGAGCTAGAAGACAAGTAATCCTTCCTTGATGCGTGACGGGGCCTACTACCGGTGGGCTTTGCATACCCAGTGGCTGGGGCCGCCGTTGTCGAGCAACCAGGCGGCAACTGCGATGTTGGCAAACGGGTCGAACACGTCTGCGCCCTTCCAGCCTGCGGCGGCGGCTCGGTCCGGCCAGAGGCTGCCGAGGTGCTGGAAGAGTCCGCTTGCCGAACTGATGGGGTTCTTGGCCTGAGGGTCGCCATGTGATTCGCATTCAATGATGCGGAGCGCCCAATCGACCCGGTCGTATTCGAAGTACCTGTCGACAACGGGACGCCATCTCGCAACGGCCCAGGTGAACTCGCCGGAGCTGTCGCCGTATGGGCCGTTGGTCAAGCGCAGCTCGACAAGCATTTGCTCATGGCGTTGCTCGGCGATTTCTCGTTGGGACTGGCGATACGCGTTGCGCGCATCGGATAGCTCAGGCGGTGCGGTTGCGGACGCTGCGGTTGGCAGCGCCAGCAACGCAGTTGTCAGCAGGATTGCTGTGATTCTTCTCTTCATTGCACGCATCAACTTTGGCTCTGGGGTGATTGGGCACACGCTGCCCAACAGGAAGACCCGGCGATGATCGCCGGGTCGGGTCGGATTGTAGGTCAGGTTGACGGGCTACCTGGCGTTTCTGGGTGTTGTCGTCTCAGGTCTGGGGGGAGCAGCCGGATTTGGATGTTGTTGAGGCGGGGGATCCTGGTGCGGACGTAGATGTGGCCGGCACGGACGTGGACGAGGTTGGCTCTGACGAGGACGTGGAGGTGGGTGGGTCGGCGGAGGGAGCGGCCGCGCGTTGCGGCGGTGGCGAGTCGCATCATGTCGGCGACCGCTCCCGGGCCGATTGTGGCGGTCCAATAGAGCCGGATGTAGGGGTGGTTGGTTGGGTACGTTGTGAGCTCGGGATTGGTGGATTCCCATGGCAGGGGTCGGATGATTGCTCTTTGGGTTGCGGTGGTGCGGAGTGGTTTCGCGGCAGCACCCGAGTTGGGCGCTGATTCCACAACGACGGGAGGACGACTGTCGTGGGTCTCGGGTGCTGCCGTGATCTGATCCATGCACAAGTAATATCAAAAAACGTTAAACAACGTCAAGTGATGTGAGTGAGAGCGCGAAAAGAATAGTTTGGGGGACGGATGAGTGGATCAGTGATCCGAAGGATGAACGAGAGTATCCGCGGGCAGCCGGCCCAATTGGTAGATTTGGGTTGGCTCGATCACGCTTTCCCCCCTGGTGGACATAAGCAGAGTGAGCGCTGCCGAGTCCGGAGAGCGATGTGTTCGGGGCAATGTCATCGTGCAGCGGAGATCACTTTGGTGTGTACTGGGTTTGTTGGAGGCTTGTTCTATTGGTTTCCAATCAGCTATTCGCAGCTTGAAGCCATGAGCTTTGACGTAGATGATCGCGTCCATGCCGACGACTGATGGCTCGGACTAGAGAGCGATTGGGTCGGTTGCATGTCAGCGGACGGATATGATTTCACCTCAGTCTCAGAGGCCATGGCACCAGCCGGAGGGGTGAGTCCCTTTTGGTGGCGTAGCGCGCTAAATTTCGCCCATGACCACACTTGCCGTTCCGTTCTTCATGGGAGACGCGATGCCGGGGTTTGCGGTCCCCGAGCCGCACGAGATCTTGGATCCGCAGCTGCCCGACGCCGACCCGCAACATCGCATGGCTGTGCTGTACAACGAGTTGGCCGGTTGGGTCGCCAAGACGGATGACCCAGTTGTCTACGCAGGGGACTGTGTCAGCACCATCGGGGTCCTCGCTGGTCTGCAACGCCGTCGCGTCAACCCATCTCTGCTGTTTTTCGACGCACACGGGGACTTCCACACATGGGAGACCAGCCAGTCCGGGTTCATCGGCGGGATGCCGCTGGCGATGCTGACCGGGCGCGGCGAGCAAACGATCGTGGCCGGAGCGGGTCTCACGACGCTGTCCGATGAGCGGGTTGTTCTTGTCGACGGTCGGGATCTCGACCTTGGTGAGGACGAGGCAGTCGCCACGGCCGGGATCGATCATCAATCTGTCGCCGACTTGGTTGACCACGTTCCCGATGGCCCGCTGTATGTGCATGTCGATGGTGATGTTGTCGATCCGAACGACATGCCGGCTATGAACTACCCGGCCCCGAATGGACCATCGCTAGCAGAGGTACGGCAGGCGATGATCAGTCTCCAGGCAACCGGACGTGTCGTCGCATTCTCGGTGTCTTCGTGGAATCCAGCGCTCCCCGGTGCCGATGTCGCGGCCGCTGCAACGGCGCACCTCGCCGCACCGTTTCTCTAGGTCCTACTCAACTGCCTCGCCGGTCTGTACCCGCCACAGCGCTGCATAGGATCCGTTGGATTCGATCAGCTCCTCGTGTGTACCCGACTCCACAACCTTGCCGCGCTCCATCACATGGATCACGTCGGCATGACGAATCGTCGAAAGACGATGGGCAATCACCACAGTCGAGCGGTCGACGACGAGGCGCGCCAATGACCGCTGGATCGCCGCCTCGGTCTCGTTGTCGACCGAAGAGGTGGCTTCGTC
Organism: bacterium; assembly: GCA_024228555.1. Lineage (GTDB taxonomy): Bacteria > Actinomycetota > Acidimicrobiia > Spongiisociales > UBA5794 > JAAETI01. The sequence continues at coordinate 5,920 of JAAETI010000304.1, forward strand.
AAGGATGAGGATTGGGGGGTCCATCAAGACTGCTCTAGCGATGGATAGACGTTGGCGTTGTCCACCGGACAGCTTCTGACCCCGCTCTCCGACGATGGTGTCGTAACCCTCCGGCAGCTCCATGACGAATCGATGCGCCTCGGCCACCTCAGCAGCGTGGCGGATTTGATCTTGGGTGGCGTCTGGTCTGCCGTAGGCGATGTTGTCTCGGACTGTTCCGTGGAACAAGAACACATCCTGGCCAACTACCGCCATGGCTTGGCGGAGGCTGTGGAACTCCAGCGACCTGACGTCATGACCGTCGATCCTGATGGCCCCATCGGTCACGTCGTAGAGACGCAGCAGCAACTTGATCAGAGTCGTCTTACCGGAGCCGGTTGCCCCCACGAACGCCGTCGTGGCACCTGGTGCGAGGTCGAGGTCGATGCCAAACAGCACCGGGTAGCCGGGGCGGTAGGCAAAGCCAACGTCATCGAACTCGATGCGACCATTCACATCGGCTCGGTCCAACTCGCCGTCTCCAGAAACAATCTCAGCGGGGGTGTCGAGAACATCGAGTATGCGATTGGTTGAGGCCATCGCTCGTTGATACAGGTCGAAGGTCTGGCCGAGCCGGGTAAGCGGCCACAGGAGGCGTTGAGTAAGGAACACCATCGTGCTGTAGGCACCAACGGCAAGACGATCGTCGAGGGTCAGGAAACCACCCCACAGCAGCGTTGCGGTGAAGCCGAGCAGGACGACGATGCGGATCAGCGGGGAGAACGCCGCACTGAGGGTGATGGCGCTGCGGTTCGCTTCCCGGTAGTGCTCACTCTCCTCGGTGACCCGATCGATCTCCCTGTCCTCCGAGGTGAACGCTTTGATGGTGGCGATACCTCCGAGGTTGTTGGCGAGGAGGCTGCTGATCGCCCCGGCGGCCTCACGGACCCGGGCATACCGAGGCTCCATGCGTTTCTGGAACCGGAATGAACCCCACAGAATCAGTGGGATCGGGAGGAAGGCCACCCAGGCGATGCTCGGTGCCAAGACAAAGAACATGAACCCGATCAGCACCACGGTCGTGAGCACCTGGAGAACCTCGTTTGCTCCCGTATCCAAGAAGCGTTCGAGCTGGTTGACGTCGTCGTTGAGGATGGCCATGAGATTGCCCGTTGCCTGGTCCTCGAAATAGGCCATCTCCAGCTGCTGCATGTGGGCGTAGGCGTCGAGCCGCATCTCGTGCTGGATGGTCTGGGCGAGATTGCGCCAGGCGACCCCGAGGAGATACTCGAAGAGTGATTCGAGACCCCAGATGACGAACGTCAGGAACGTCAAAACCACCAGTTGGCTACGGGCCGTTTCGAAACCCCAGTTGGAGAGAAACGCTCCCTCCTTGTTCACTGCGATATCGACGGCCATTCCGATCAACACCGGGGGAGCGATATCGAATGCCTTGTTGAGGATGGACCATGTTGCGGCACGAATTAGGTTGCCACGGTGGGATTCTGCGTATTGCCAGAGACGGCGGAGCGGAGCTTGTTCCATAGAGCCATTCACCCTAGACCGTCATCAACCGGCCGCTAGTTCGGCGATAATTGTCTGATGCAGTTGCCAATGTTCCCACTCGGCTCGGTGCTCTTTCCCGGTGCGGTCCTTCCGCTGCAAGTGTTTGAGCCTCGCTATCGTGCGCTGGTGACTGATGTCGCTGCAGGAGATGGATGCTTTGGCGTTGTCCTGATCAATCGTGGCAGCGATATCGGCGGTGGTGATGAGCGCACCGAGGTCGGATCGATCGCCGATCTGGTCCGCAACGGCGAAGCCGAAGACGGTCGAATCCTCATCGTGGCAGTCGGACGGGAGCGGATCAGGGTGTCCGATTGGCTCGAGGATGATCCGTACCCCCGCGCCATGGTCGAACCATTCCCAGAAGGAGAGGTCCGGTCCGGCATTGATGTTGCAATCAAGAAGGTGGTCGCGGCGCGCAGCAAGCTGTTGGCGCTCGCCATCGAAATGGGCGCCCACGGGCAGAACCTCGACCTCGACCTGCCCGACGATCCCGCGGCTGCCGCTTGGAGCCTCTGCGAGGCCGCCCCGGTAGGTTCCTTCGATCGACAACGGCTGATCGAAACGGATGGTGCTGTAGAGCGGCTTGAGCTTCTCGAGAGGATGATGAGCGACCAGACCACGGATCTCGTCGAAGTCTTGCGGCGCGGCTAACCGCAGTCGCTAGTCGCCAAGGTCGGGAACACCGATGAAGATGACAATGGTCTGCTCCGGTTCAACCAGTGCTCCACCCGGGGGACTAGTGCTGATCACATGACCGATGGCCGAGGGTTCATCGGTGGGGACGTTCTCGATCGTCCAGGTCAGATTGAGGCCCGATTCCTCGTTGAACGTTGTGAATGTGGCTTCGAGATCGGCGAGGGCCACTCCGCGGAGGTCGATTAGCTCTGGGGCAACACCCGACGAGAACCGAACGGTTACCACTCCACCCTGGGTAACTTCGGCTCCACCCCGTGGACTCTGACTGAGGAACGTGCCTTCCGGTTCGAGAGAAGCTACTCGCGAGACATTGGCACGCAGGCCTGCTTTGTAGATTGCGTCTCGTGCGTCCTTCTCGCTCATCCCACTGACGTTAGGGACCTCTGTCTTTGGAGTGCGGAAGAATGCGGACGTGCCTTCGGGCGCTTCGGGGAAGGGTGTCTCGGGGATGTTCTCTTTTTCGATCATCCACGTCATGAAGTCGTGATAGACCGGGCCGGCCACGCTACCGCCGTACGCCCTGCGGATCGACTGTGTGGTGTCGGTGCGTTCGTTGTAGACGGTGAAATTGACCATCTCGATTTGGGCGTCGGCGTGGCCAACCCAGACGGCCGTTGTGTATTGAGGTATTGCACCGACGAACCAGACATCGCGGAAGTTCTGTGCGGTACCCGTCTTGCCAAACTGGTCACGACCGATGTTGGCGGCGGGCGCAGTTCCACCACCACGGGGCACCTTGCGCAGTGTCTGCACAACGGCAGCCGAGAGGGCTTCGTCCAGAACACGGGTCGGCTCGACCTCGTGCTCGTACAGCACGTTTCCTGAGGAGTCGACGATGCTCTCGATGAGGTAGCTGTCGATCTTGTCGCCGTAGTTGGCGATTGTCGAATAGGCCGATGCCATCTCCAGTGGCGTCACTGCCTGAGTACCCAGGGCAATTGAGAGCACCGGGCTGAGCGGCGACTCGATGCCGATCTTGTGGGCGGTGTCGACGATGTTCTCGGGGCCGACCGCCAGCGACACCTGCGCATATACAGTGTTCTTCGACGTGTAGGTGGCTTGCTCCAGAGTCATGACTCCCTGACCGCCACCGCCTGCGTTGTTAACGGTCCAGATGTTGCCCTGCGGGCTACAGGGGAAGCCACAGTCGATCTTCTGCGGGCTCGTGTAATCCCACCAGGTGCCCAGCGTGATCGGCCAACCAAACTGGCTGCCGTTTTCGAGCCCAGAGACCAGCGCGATCGGTTTGAATGATGAACCGGCCTGACGCCGTCCCTTGGTGGCAAGGTCGTAGGTGCGTTCGCCTGCTTCGAAGTCGTCGCCGAAGTCGAGCCCCGAGGAGATAACGCGGATTGCGCCGGTTTCGTTTTCGATCATGGCGATTGCTCCGGTTGGCCCCTCCGGATCCCGGAACCATGACCGCAGCATGCGGTTGGCTTCCTGCTGCTGCTCATAGTTGACCGTGACCGTGATAGTCAGCCCACCGCCACCTTCGCAGTCGGTGTCGCTGGCGGGGCACCCGAACAGGGCTTCCTTACGCTGTGTAAAGGTCTCGCCGAGTCCGAATGGGTCGGTGGGGTCGTTGAGGATGCGCTCTCGTGCTTCGATGATGATGCGCGGATCGACGTCTTCGAAGTCGACGTGTTCGATGGGTGCGAGCGGCTCAGCTTGGGCGGAGAGGGACTCTTCTTCGGTGATGAAGCCGTTCTTCTCCATCTGTTTGATGACTGAGTTGCGTCGATCCAGGACGGTGTCGGTGTTCTCGCGGATGTTGTAGACCGTAGGGTTCCGAATCGGAACCGCAATTGAGGCTGCCTCTGCAATCGTGACGTTTCCGAGGTCCTTGCCAAAATACTCTTGAGAGGCAGCGGCCACGCCATAGGCGTTCTCACCGAAGAACTGGGAGTTGAGATAGAACTCGAGGATCTCGTCTTTGGTGTAGGTGCGCTCCAACTCAGCAGCGATGACAGCCTCACAGATCTTTCTGTCGATCGTGATCTCATCAGTCAGAACGTTCTTTTTGATGATTTGCTGGGTGATCGTCGATCCGCCGCGGGTACTGCCGGTGCGTGCATTGTCTAGGGCGGCGCTGAGAATCGAAGAGAAGTCGATGCCCTCATGCGTGTAGAAATCACCATCCTCAGCGGAGACGACCGCCCATTGCACGATCTCAGGAATCTCCTCGATCGATACCGGCTGGCTATTGCGCTCAGTCAGCTTGCCAAGCAGGACCCCGTCGCTTGTGTAGACCTCAGAAAGGCTGCCGAGAGCGGGGAAACTCAGGTCGTAGTCGTCGGGATCGCAAACCAGATCGCCGGCGACATCATCGACGGTGCCAAATGCCGCATTGGCCTCCAAAAAAGCGAATATGCCGAATAGGGATGCGCCGAGCACCGTGATGACAGCGATGAGGGCAACGCTGGAAACGCGCTTGCCGCGGCGTTCCCTTCGTTCGATTAGGTGAAGGCTTGGATCCATGGTTTCAGGTGTATAGACGTTGCCGATCGCAGAATGGTTCCCAGAGGTACCATCTCCAGCAGTCTGATGGATGATAGGTATGTCTAGGAGTAACGACAGGTATTGGGCGACCAGCGGATTTGAGATCGAACCGGTCTACGGTCCGGACGATCGTAAGGACTGGGACGCCGACGAACAACTCGGCGTACCCGGCGAGTACCCGTACACCCGTGGCCCCTACCCAAACATGTATCGGGGCCGGAAGTGGACGATGCGCCAGTACGCCGGGTTTGGGTCCGCCACCCAGACCAACGAGCGGTTCCGGGGCCTGTTGGCCGCCGGTCAGACCGGGCTCTCGGTTGCGTTTGATCTGCCCACGCAAATGGGTCTTGATTCCGATGCTCCGCTCTCGCGTGGCGAGGTTGGCAAAGTCGGTGTCGCCATCGACACACTTGACGACATGCGGCTTCTCTTCGATCGGATTCCGCTCGGCGAGGTCTCGACGTCAATGACGATCAACTCGACGGCAGCGGTGCTGCTGTTGATGTATCAGCTTGTAGCGGAGGAGCAAGGTATCCCCGGCTCAGATCTGCGCGGAACCGTCCAGAACGACATCCTCAAGGAGTACATCGCCAGAGGGACGTACATCTATCCGGTGCAACCGTCGATGCGTCTGGTCACCGATCTCTTTGCGTACTGTGCGGCTGAGGTTCCGAAATGGAACACCATTTCCATCAGTGGCTATCACATCCGCGAGGCCGGTTCGACTGCCGCACAAGAGATCGCGTTCACCATCAGCAACGGTCTTGCCTACGTCGACGCCGCCCAGAGCGCTGGTCTCGACATCGATGATTTTGCGCCGCGCCTCTCGTTCTTCTGGAACGCACACAACCATCTTTTTGAAGAGGTCGCCAAGTTCCGTGCCGCACGACGGATCTGGGCACGGTTGATGAAGGAAAGGGGCGGGGCGACTCAGCCGGCGTCGTGGCGAATGAGGTTCCACACCCAAACGGCCGGCTCGACTCTGACCGCACAGCAGCCCCACATCAACGTGGTGCGGACCGCCTATCAGGCAATGGCTGCCACCCTCGGGGGTACCCAGTCGCTGCACACCAACTCGTTTGACGAGGCGCTCGGGCTGCCGACCGATGAGTCGGCCAAATTGGCCCTGCGGACCCAGCAGATCCTTGGGTTTGAATCCGGGGTCGGCGATACGGTCGACCCACTAGCCGGTTCGTACTACGTGGAATCGTTGACCGATGAGGTTGAGGCGGCCGCACTGCAGTTGATTGCAGATGTCGATGAACTCGGAGGGGCCGTCGCGGCGATCGAGGCGGGCTTCCAGAGTCGCCAGATCGAGGATGCCGCCTATCGCCACGCCCGTTCTACCGATGCCGGCGAGACCACGGTGGTCGGGGTCAACCGTTTTGTTGAGGAGGGAATCTCTCCGCCGGACATCCTGACGATCGATCCCGAACTAGAAAGGGCGCAGTCGGCCTCGCTGGCCGAGATCCGCTCGTCCCGAGACGGGGATGCGGTTGCCAGTGCGCTGCGTGATGTGGAGAACGCCGCCCGCAACGGCGACAACGTTCTCTACCCAATGCGAGAAGCACTCCGAGCAATGGCCACATTGGGCGAGGTCTCCGTCACCCTCGAAAACGTCTTCGGCAAATACGGGCACTAAGACGTTGGCTCACAAGCTGGAGCTCGCCTTGCGAGCTCCCAAGGAACCCGCAAAGCGGGTTCCCGTACTCCGTAAATGGATCTATTTGATGACCATGAGGACGGTGCCGTTGGTGACGGTGTCTCCAGGCTGAATCCGCATGTCGATGATCTCGCCGTCCCTCGGCGACTTGATCTCGTTCTCCATCTTCATGGCCTCGAGCACACACAGCGGTTCGCCCTCTTTGACCGGCTCTCCGGCCGCCTTGTGGACTTTCACGATTGTGCCCTGCATTGGGGCTGCGACCAGACCGCTGTCGTCCGCAGGTCCAGAGTGGCGGTCGAGCTTGGGGGGTCGGCGGCGCGGCGCCGCCTTTTGCCCACCGGCTGACGGAGCCGCCATGACCGGCGCCCAATACTTGACCTGGAAACGCCGACCCCCGACCTCAACGGTGATTGCCCGCTCTTCTTGTTCCTCCTCAGTGGGGAGATGCGGAGCGATGTCCCCCTCGAGGTCAGAGAAGTCCAGGTTCTCTTCGACCCATCGCGTCGAATAGCCGCCCTCGGCGAACCCATCGGTGCCGAGGATCTTGAGATGTGCGGGAATAGTTGTCGCCAGACCTGTGATCTGGAACGACCTGAGAGCGTTTCTGCCACGGCAAATCGCTTCGTTACGATCGCGACCCCAGACCACAAGCTTCGCAATGAGGTTGTCGTAGTACTGGCTGATCGCAGAGCCCGCGCCGACACCGCTGTCGACACGGACACCTGGCCCACCCGGTTCCCGGTAGTCGACGATGGTGCCCGGGTTCGGCATGAAGTTGCGTGCGGGATCCTCGGCGTTGATCCGGAACTCGATCGCATGGCCGCGTGGCTCCGTAGCGGTGAAGCTGAGCGGCTCGCCGGCCGCGACACGGAGCTGTTCCTTCACGAGGTCGATCCCGGTGACAGCCTCAGTGATGGTGTGTTCCACCTGAATCCGCGTGTTCATCTCCAGAAAGTAGAACTCACCATCCTGCGTCATCAGGAATTCGATCGTCCCCGCCGACACGTAGTCGGTGGCTTTGGCGACGGCCAGCGCGGCTGCAGCGATCTTGGTGCGTTGCGCTTCCGTGACGCCGACGGCGGGAGTCTCCTCGACCAACTTCTGATGACGGCGTTGCGCCGAGCAGTCACGCTCTCCAACGAACACCGCATTGCCATGGGTGTCACAAATGATCTGAGCTTCGATATGACGGGGTTCATCGAGGTACTTCTCGACGTAGACCTCGGGTCGAGAGAAATAGGCGTCGGCTTCGCGACGAGCCGCATCGAAAGCAGTTTCGAGGTCCCCCTCCTCGTGGACGACGCGGAGGCCCTTGCCGCCGCCACCATGTGCGGCCTTGATGGCGATCGGGTAGCCGTGCTCAGCTGCAAACGACTTGACATCTGCTGCGGCGGCGAGCGGTTCCTGAGTCCCCGGCACGGCAGCAACGCCGGCTTTGCCGACCGCCACTCGGGATGCGATCTTGTCGCCCATCGTGATGATTGCCTTGGGCGAGGGGCCAACCCAAATGATGCCGGCATCAATGACAGCCTGGGCAAACCCTGCATTCTCGGCGAGGAACCCGTAGCCCGGATGGATGGCAGAAGCGTCCGCTGCTTTGGCCACTTCGAGAATGCGCTCGATGTTGAGATACGACTCGCCCGCCGGAGCTGGTCCGATGTTCCATGCTTCGTCGGCCAGGTCGACGTGCATCGCGTTGCGATCCAACTCTGAGTAGACCGCAATGGTGCGCTTGCCAATCTCCTTGGCGGCACGAATGACTCTGACGGCGATTTCACCACGATTGGCAACTAGTACTGATTCCACGGCGTCATCCTAGGTGGCTGGTCCGGAAATCGCCGTGTCGACTGACTGGCGAAATGCTCTGGTTTCGAGGTACTGATAGGCCTGCTGCAGCGGATCACAGCGGGATATTCCCATGCTTTCGTGGCGGCATGGCTTCCCGCTTGGTCCGCAGCATCTCGAGTGCTCGGATCAACCGCGGCCTAGTCTCTCTCGGCTCGATGACCTCGTCAACGAACCCTCGCTCGGCGGCAACATACGGGTTGTTGAACTGCGTCTCGTACTCGTCGATCAGCTCGTGGTTGCGAGCTTCGGGATCGTCTGCCTTGGCGATCTCCCTGCGGTGAATGATGTTGACCGCGCCTTGAGCTCCCATGACGGCAATCTGTGCGGTCGGCCATGCGTAAACGACATCCGCCCGGACCGCCCGGGAGTTCATGACCACATACGCACCGCCATAGGCCTTGCGGGTAATCACGGTGATCTTGGGAACCGTTGCTTCCGCATATGCATAAAGCAGCTTGGCGCCGTGACGGATGATGCCACCGTGTTCTTGCTCGATTCCGGGAAGGAACCCGGGAACGTCGACGAACGAGACGATGGGGATGTTGAAGGCGTCGCAGAACCGGATGAATCGAGCGGCCTTCGCCGAGGACTCGATGTCAAGGGTGCCGGCAAGAATCGCGGGCTGGTTGCCGATGATGCCGACGGCGTAGCCGTCAAGTCTGGCGAAGCCGATGATGATGTTGGCGGCGTAGTGCTCGTGGACCTGATAGAACTCGCCGTCGTCAACGACGATCTCAACCAGCTCGACCATGTCGTAGGGGAGATTGGCGTTGTTGGGGATGATCTCGGTGAGATCCTCATCCATCCGATCGGGTCGATCCATTGGGGTGAAGTAAGGCGGAACTTCCATGTTGTTGCGGGGCAAGAACGAAAGCAGATAGCGGACTTCCTCGAGCGCCGACCTGTCGTCGCTTGCCACAAAGTGAGTGACTCCGGACTTGGTGCCGTGGGCGTGGGCGCCGCCCAGGTCCTCGAAGGTGACGTCCTCACCGGTGACGGTCCGAATGACCTCGGGACCTGTGATGAACAGGTGGGACAACCCCTCCACCTGGTAGACGAAGTCGGTGATAGCGGGGGAGTAGACGGCGCCTCCGGCGCAGGGGCCCATGACCACCGAGATCTGGGGGATCACCCCCGAGGCGCGCACATTGCGCTCGAATATCCTGCCGTAGCCGTCGAGAGCGGTGACGCCTTCCTGAATGCGTGCTCCACCGGAGTCCTTGAGTCCAATGAGCGGTGCTCCGGTGTCCATTGCGAGGTCCATGACCTTGCAGATCTTGTCGGCGACGACCGCCCCAAGGCTGCCGCCAAATGCGGTGAAGTCCTCGGCAAAGATGAACACAGTTCTGCCGTCGATCGTGCCCCACCCGGTAATGACGGCGTCACCCAAGGGGCGCTTGTCCTCGATGCCAAAGCCCTGGGCCTGGTGCTGAACCAGCATGTCCATCTCTTGGAACGAACCCTTGTCGAGAAGCGCCTCGACTCTTTCGCGTGCTGTCAGCTTGCCGAGATCGTGTTGCCGGTCAACGGCGCGTCGACTTGCCGGCTCGTGTGCCGATTCACGCAGTTGGCGTAACTGTTCGATTAGTTCGTCGGTTGTCACTGCCCGGTCTCCGGTAATCTCGGCGTATCTGTCTATGACTCGCAGAAACGCGTAATGGCTACACCCTACGACACGATTTTTCTCGACGAGGTGACCTCCACCCAGGATGTCGCCACGGTTGAGCTACGTCGCAGGGCTCGACCGGTGTTGATCGTAGCCAACCGTCAGACGCAAGGCCGCGGACGGAGTAGCAACGATTGGTGGCAGGCGACCTCCGCGATCGCCGCATCCCTGGCATTTCCCCACGACACGGTCAAGGTCTCCGAGACCTTCTCCCTTGTGGTCGGTCTTGCGGTTCGGTTGGCGATTCGGCAAGTTGCCGACGTTGATGTCCAACTCAAATGGCCAAATGACATCGAGCAAGGTGGACGCAAGGTCGGTGGGATCCTGGTCGAGACGGACCCAGAGCGAGTCGTTGTCGGTTGCGGCCTCAACTTGTGGTGGCCGGAGGCGCCGCACGGCGCTGGCGCTCTCTTTGGCGATGAACCTTCGGCGAACTCGGGACGCCTCATCAGCGAAGCGTGGGCGACTTCGCTTCTGGCCGATAGACGCTGGGATCGAAGCGCCTATCTCCAAGCATGTTCCACGATCGGTGCGGAACTGACGTGGGATCCCGACGGTCACGGCACCGCCAAGGACATTGATGCAAGGGGCGGCCTCGTCGTATCGACCACGGACGGCGCGGTCACCCTTCGTTCTGGTGAAGTGAGAACGGTTAGGAAGGCGTAGCCGAGCAGTCGATCAGCGGTAGCGCTTGATCTTTGGTGGCTTCTTCTTTGCCCGCGACTTCACGGTTTTGGCGTCCGAGCGAGCTCGCATCGAGTCTGCAATCTCGGTGTCGCGCATCCAGTTGGTCATGCGCCGGAACATCGATGGTTTGGGTGGCTTGGGCTGTGCACCGCGCATCGATATGTTCTTTGCGACCTTGGTCCGCTTTACCCTTTGCCCCACTGTTGGGCCGGCCGGCTTAGCTTCTCGCACACCAAACGACCGTCTCCTGGCGTGGCGCCCACCAGCCCGCGCTCCGGCACCGGCGGCAACTCCATGGCGCTGCGGCTGCAGGATGGCAATCGTTGCGATGAGTGCGATCAGCGTGAGACCGACAATGGTCAGCCACCACCAGTTGTTGGTGAGGAACGTATCCCCTCCGTCAGCCGGAACGGCGATGGCAGCAATGGTGGTCGTGGTTGCGACTGGAGCTGCGGTTGTGGTTGTTGTCTCCGGTGGCGCAGTTGTTGTGGTTGTCGGAGCCGCGGTGGTCGTCGTGGTCGTGGTCGTGGTCGACGTGGTCGTGGTCTCCGGCGGGAGCGTTGTGGTGGTCGTTGTTGTGGTGGTTGTCGTTGGCGCCCGAGTGGTGGTCGGCGGGCGGGTGGTGGTGGTCGTGGTGGTTGTGGTTGTGGTTGTCGTGGTGGCGGGCACGATTGTCACCGAGATGGTGCAAGAGTCGATGGTTCCGGGGCCTTCGACGATGCCAACCGATCCGCTGCCAGAAGCACCGGACGCCGCGGTGATTGTTGCGGTCGCGGTCCAGTCTCCTCCGCCGGAGGGGCTGACGCCACTGACCACGGCCGAGACGCCTGAGACCGCACCGAGCCTGGCGAATGCGTCACTCGAGGATGAGAAACCGATCGAGACTGACCGTGCTTCTCCGGCAGGGACGCTCACGCTCGGGCAAGACGTGATGACCGCATGTGCCTCCGTCGTGGCACCAAGCAACACGCCAACGCTCGTGAGCAGCAGCACGAACGCCATCACTAGCGGATAGCGAGGTGTGACGGTTTGTGATCTGTTACGGGTCAACGGTTTACCCAATCCTTGGTCGCCCTGAGACTAGACGGTCCGACGGATGCCCACTTCTCCAGAGAATATCGGGCCAAAACCACGAATGCCTTAGCTCTTATCGCGAGGTGGCTGGTCGTACCATCGGTTCAGAGCCGGAGCGTAGCCTGCAAATCGAACTGCGCTTCCTGCGGCCCAACTCAGCGGCCGGGCAAATGCACCTGTCACGCCGGCAGTCGCGGCGGCGGCAAGTTGGAATGGTGCCGACAGCAAGCTGATCAATGCGATCTGGTTTGTCCGTCCTGCCGCCGTCATCTCCTGGATTACCAGCGTGATGAGGCCCATCAAAAGGTTGGCCCCGATCGAGGCTGCGACAAGCCACGAAACCTCGTAGGCACCGGGGACGAGGCGCAGCATCGGGTTCCCCGCCCAGTCTGTACCAACCAGCGCGAGATACGCCACCGCAGCCGCAGTGACCAGCAGGGCGAACTGGAAACGAATCCGGCGAGCCGCGGCTCTATCGACCCGGATCGCGGCTTTCATGACCCGCGGGCCAAGCACATAACTGAGTCCGGTACCGAGTACCAGGAGGGGGTGAGCAACGACACGGGCCGACTCCGCATAGCCCAGCACCTCGGTTCCAGCGATGTAGCCGATGATGGTGGCTGCTCCGAATTTCGTCACCGCCGGTATCCCGACCCCAGCGAGTAGGCCCGACCCAGACCGAACGAGGTCGCGCAGCAGAAGTGGCTCAACTGGTTCATCCGGGCGCCGCCACGGTGTTGCCAGCGCGATCCCGGTCAGCAGCGAGGACGCGTTGGCAACGGCAAGAGCACCGAACGGGATCCAAATGCCAGGCACGTCACTCAGATTGAGAACGGCGATGGCGCCCACCGTTGCCACCAGCTGCGCCGACGACACCGCAACCGATGCCCACGATCGCTGTGCAATGTGGAGCAGCCGGCGAACGTGATCCTGGCTCGGCCACAAGAATGTGGTTAGGGCACCGGTGATCGCAAGCGGGGTGATGACCTCGGCTGTGGAGATAGGTGCGGTGGCCAGGGCTGCAAATGCTATCGCCAGGACTCCCGCAAGAGACGGCCCCACGCCAAGCCGGAGGGTTTGGGAGAGAGCCCGGAGCCGTATGCGTTGCGGCCAGGACACCGTCACAACTTCGGCGGGGACAAAGACGAGGTTGCTTGCCAGCACCTGTCCAAGGGTGAACGCGGTGAAGAAGACCGCATATACCCCAATCTCCGATGCCTCGAGCACGTTGACCGCAACGAGGCCCGCCACAAACGTGGCGAGTGACGAAAGGCCGGCATCCACGACACCGGCCGACAACTGCAGAGATCGGCTAGGTCTCTGGGCTTGCTGCTGGCTCATGGCCGAACAGCCGCCGCACCGATGTTGGCCTCGCGGTCCTGGTCGATGTGGAGTTCGCCGCGGCGCGCCAAGACGGTCAACGCAGCACCTGCCCCGTAGAATGTCCAGAGCCAGATCGACACCTGCGGACCCTCGAGAGTTGGATCAAAGATGGCGTTGACGAGGATCGGCACCGGACTCAACATGATCCAGCTGGCGATAGCCGTTTCACGGAAATGGCGGCGGGCTCGCAAGCGACGCCGGGTTATCTGCATCCCGGCGAACCACGAGAACCAGACAACGACCCAAAGCATCACGCCTACCCACCCCTGCCGCGCCAGTATGCCGACATGTGAGTTGTGGGGGTTGCGCAGCGGAGTAGTCGGGTCGGTGCTGATGTCATATCTCTCGCCCAGATCGGGCCCCGGCCCGAACCCGGCAATCGGTGTTTCCTCAGTGACATCTGAAAGCACTTCGCTCCAGATCCTCAGCCGCCACTCGGTCGTGTCCTGCTCGCGTGACGTACCCGCCTCACGATCGAAGATGCTCGTCACGTTGCCCACGAACTGCTCAACTGAGACGTCGCGCTGATCAAAGACTTCAAGCCGAATGTCGAACGTGATTGCCAATGACGCAAGGACGATTCCGACGCTGATCATGACGAAGGCAAGGTCACCACGACGTCGGCTCAGCATGAACATCAACAGCAGCAACGCAACGGTGGTGGCGACGAGGCCGCCGCGATTCTGCAGACCAGTGAAGAGGATCACGATGGTGCCGAGGCTGGTGAGAGCGATGCGCTGGCGGAGCGCAAAAAGGTGATTGTCGGCATCAACGAGCCACAGCCAGGCGATCCCAATCGCGGCGATCACCGACATGTTCCCCGTACGATGCGCCAGAACGGCGACATTCGAGTCGGGAACGCTGACGAGGAGGGCCGGGATCGTCTTGAGGACAATCGAAAACGGGTACCAGATCAGCATGAAGGGGAGGGCTCGGCCGAAAAGCGTCGACCAGCGATCGAGTCGCCGTGGATCCCACGCGATGAGCGAGGCGACGAGGAAGGCGGTCAGTCCGTAGTACCAGAGGGCGGAATCTCGGATGGCATCAAGCCCCCACGCCGGTGCCCCGAGGACCAGCAAGATGGCACCCCACAGCATGTAGAGCCGCAGCGTCTTGAAGGAGTGGCCACCCCGAACGAGCGGACTGACTCGGTTGGCGGAGGTGAGCATCATCGCAACGCCGATGGCGAGGACCAACTCACCCACGAACAACGGTGTTCCGGGGACATGGAACCACGCAAAGCCCCGATCGAGCATTGCGTACCCAAAGAGGGCGGCCAGCAGTGCGGTTTCGAACCAGCCCACGATGTTGGGTTCAGTCAGCTCGTCCTCGTGCGGAGCGGCGATCAGCGAGATCCCGCCTGTGATCCGGAAACGTGTGGACACCTGGCCTCGGGTTCCCAGAGTTAGCGCCAACAGGAAGGCCAGCGCGGTAGCGCCCCCGACCACCAATGTGGTCGTGTTCGCCGCAACGAGAACTAGCGAGTCGCCTGTGATTATGTGTCCCTTCCTGTCGGTTGGAGATTAAGGCCTGCTGGGCTCGCAGGAGCCCGCTTGTGACTGTGTATTGGTCTAGCCAGCGGCATCTGTCGAGGAAAGGGCCGGATCTTGGTCTACGGGTTGCTGTGCCATCCGGATCATTTCGCGGCGCAGCGGTGCTCGGTTGTAGACATAGCCAATCGTCGGCGTGCCAACGGTGCGGAGCCGCTCCCGGAGCTCTGCAGCGTTGGGGGCGCTCCCGCCATGACCGACGACCACGAGTGTTGTATCGGCCAAGCGCAGGATGGTTCCGCTGTAGGCAACCCGCAGCAGCGGCGGGGTGTCGATGAGTACTAGGTCATAGTCGAGACGGAGCCGATCCATGATGGCGGACGCCCGTTCCGATGCGAAGAAGTCGGCAGACTCGGTCATCGCGATCCCGCGGCTGAAGAGAGTGAGCGTTCCGATCCCGCTGACGGCGATTTGGTGGCCCGCGGCATCGGTGTCGGCACCGTCGGGGGCGACGTCGGTCAGTCCAAAACGGGGTTCATCGGTGACCAGCATGCCGGTGAGGGATTGACCGACGAAGTCAGCGTCGATGAGTGCGACCCGGTTGCCGGCTTGGGCGGCCGCAAGCGCGGTATTGGCGGTGACGGTCGTGCTGCCTTCGAGGTGGGCTGCGGCAACGATGGCGACAGACGTCGACTGTGCTGGAAGCCCGTCGCTGTTACTGCCCTGCGGTCGGCCGGCGAGACCCGATGCCACGAATCGGAATGATTCTGCAGCGACTGAGGAAGACGCCTCGACGGTGGGGAGTTCGGTACGCAGCCTCTCCTCCGCGAACAGCGGGATATCGGCAATCAGATTGGTTCCCAAAACGACTTGCGGTTCGGTGCGGTCACCGAAGTGGCGGCGGCCACTAGCGAGGTAGAACGCCAGTGCTCCACCGAGCATGGCACCGAAGATTGCCCCTGCAACTGCGAGGACCGCGACCGATGATGGGGCGGCCGTCCGCGCCTCGACAACAAACGTTATCCCACTGCCCGCGACTTCTGCGTCAACCATGAGTTCGTCGCGGCGAAGTTGCAGCGCAGCCAGCCGGGTCAGCAGATCCGACTGCTGGCGCACTATTGCGTCGTCAACCGTCGGGGTGCCAACCTCATCCAATGCAGCCTGCATTGTGTTGATCAGTGATTCGAGCTCGGCGAAGCGGTCGGAGAACTGCCCAAGGGCCAGATTGTCGTCGGCAGCTGGAGGGACATCGAGTGCCAGCAGCTCACCGACGGCGTTGTCGATAGCTGTTTCGAGGCTTGTGGCACTCGCCGAGAGCTCGGCCTCCTCCGCAAGCTGTCTCGCCAGACCGGTGAGTTCGGTCTCGAATTCCGCGATCGCCGCGTTGAGCTCGTTGATCGCCGAGGCGCGCGTATTGGCCGCGGCTTCGCGACTGACCTCGCGGTATGCGTCGATCACGGCATTGACTGTGGCGATTGCGGTGTCTGGGTCGACGTGGGAAAAGCTAATGGTGATGACGTCGGTCGAAGACGCGGACTGGACGGCGAGGCCCAGCTCGATCCACAACGCAGACACAGCACGCGGTGGCTCGGCTGCTGCGAGGTTGCGCTCTGCCGTCTCGGCGACAGCGTGCGAGCTAATGATCGCCCACTGGTTCGACACATGTCGGCGTGGATCGAGTTCTGCGTTGGCGGCGAAGACCGCAGACGAGCGCGGGTCCTGGACAGTGACCGATGCAGTTGCAGTCCATGTCTGGCTGTCGCTGGCGTAGTACCACCCTGCGATCCCAAACAAGATGGCAAAGAGCAACACGATGAACCGATACCGCCAAGCCGCACCCAAAAGGGTCGGCTGGAACGGGGTGGATTTGCGGTCGGTCATGACACTCCGGCGTCTGGAATAGGCGGGACGAAAATCGAGCGTACTACAACCTGGAAACAGCTCACCTGAGGGTACGAGGGACAGGTCATTGGTTCGTTGGCTCGGTGTCGATCTGTGACGCCTGACTGATGATGGGGGCAGATAGACCGATCTGGGTAGGGGGCTGACCTGTGGTGCGTGTCCAGGTCTTGTGGGGCTTGCCGCGCTCCAACCATCCCATATACTGCGAACGCATTCACAGAGAACCCAAGGGGGCAGAGTTTCGTGGTGGGAACACATTCATCAATGTCACCGGCTGCAATCCGCCCGCGTGGCGGATCAGTAGTCAAGACGGGGGCCAGCCCGTCACAATTGAGAGGTAGGAAGCAATGAAGATTGCGATCTTTGGTGTAGGCGGATTCATAGGTTCGAATCTCGTTGAGCACCTTGTCGAAGAAGGTGTCCATGAAGTCGTCGGTATGGACGTCACGAATAGCAAGCTCGCCGGTATCGAGGGCGCCAACTTCAAGTACATCGAAGGCAACGTCGGCTCGGACGTGACAACGGCCGAAGAGCTGACCGAG
This sequence comes from bacterium, assembly GCA_024228555.1. Taxonomy (GTDB): domain Bacteria; phylum Actinomycetota; class Acidimicrobiia; order Spongiisociales; family UBA5794; genus JAAETI01. Next base: position 22,918 of record JAAETI010000304.1, read on the forward strand.
TGGGCTGATGCCGTGGTGGACTTGATTGCCTACGCCAACCCGAGCATCTATGTCGAGGCACCTCTCGATGTCGTGCAGCTCAACTTCTTCGAGAACATGAAGATTCTCGATTACTGCCTCAAGTACCAGACCCGCCTCATCCAGTACTCAACGTCTGAGGTATATGGGAAGCGGACTCGGGACGAGGAGTATGTCGAGGACAGTTCTGATTTGGTCATGGGTCCGGTCACCAAGCAGCGTTGGATCTATGCGGCGTCCAAGCAACTGCTCGAGCGCATCATCCACGGGCACGGTCTGCGTGGCGACCTCGACTACTCGGTAATCCGTCCGTTCAACTTTGTTGGGCCACGGTTTGACTACCTCGTGCCTGCGGGCGCCAAGGGTGGACCGCGTGTCTTCTCGCACTTTGTTTCGGCCCTGATCACGGGCGGACCTATCCATCTTGTCGATGGTGGCGGCCAGCATCGTTGCTTCACCCACATCAAGGATGCGTCAGAGGCTTTCTCCACCATCCTCGAGCACCCGGCTGCGCATAACCAGATCTTCAACATCGGCAACCCCGACACGAACATCACGATGCGTGGGTTGGCTGAGATGATGGGCGGGATCTATACCGAGCTCACCGGGAAGGCGCCTAGCAACGAGATCATCGAGATCTCGGGTGAGGATTTCTACGGCAAGGGCTACGAGGACATGGATCGGGTACCGCCGAATGTCGACAAGCTGAGGGCACTCGGTTGGACACCAAAGCGTGACCTAGACAACATCTTCCGCGAGGCGATCGCGTTCTACCTAGAACCCGAGCGCCACGCCTCGATTGTGTAGGAAGGGTGTTGGACAAATGCCGTGCAGACTCGTCTATTCCGACAACGATTCGGGTGCGCAAGGCCCGACGAGTCGAAGCTGGCATTGTTCGACACGCTCCTAAAAGGGTGTTCACACCCAACATGAGTAGCAATTGGTGGCGAGCCTGCAGTAGTGGGCTCGCCGTCGTTGCGCTGTTGGCGATGGCGCCGGCGGCGGGGGCGACCGAGGTTCCCGATGGCGACATCATGATCATCGCCGCACACCCCGACGACGACATCATCACCGCGGCGGGCATCATCAGCGATGCCACCGACAACGGTCAAACGGTCACCATTGCCTATATGACCAATGGCGATCGGTGCGCAACTCCCAGCCAGACACCGGCGAACTGCTCAGCGGTGGACCCGGACATCGGGGACGTGAGGCAAGACGAGAGCGTCGACGCGCTCACCGAGGTGCTCGGCAGCGATTTCGTCGAAGACAACATGATCTTTCTTGGTTACCCGGGCGGCTTTCTTCCATATCTGCGCAACGGCACACCGCTTCCCGGCGACCTTGCGCACATCGCCACCTATGCCGACCAGGGCCTGAACAACACCGACTGGCACGACACCTGGAAGGGTGCGGGCTCTCAGCATGCTCTTTACACGGCAGGGGCCATATCCGAAGATCTCTACGAATTGCTCCTTGAGTATCGGCCCGACCACATCTTCACTCACTCGGAGTTTGATAGGCATAGCGACCATCTCTCGACGTACCGCGAGGTGATGGAGGCGATTGATGAAGTGCAGGACACTGTCCCGTCGTACGACCCATACGTTCACACGACCATCGTTCATGTAGCAGAACCGGCAATACCACTGTCGTGGCCCGCTTCAGCCGATCCGACTGCATGGCATGTTCCCGTTCCATTCCTCGACCACGATGATGTCAGTGATGGGGAACTGCTTTGGGCCAGTCGGGAGAGTTTCGAGGTACCGGCCCCGATGCAGAGCACCAATCTGTCACAGAATCCAAAACGAGAGGCTATCGAAGCCCACGCAACACAAGCTCCGGACGAGGGTGGCTTCATCCGGAAGTTCCTTCACCGTGATGAGGTGTTCTGGATTGAGCGTCTTGGTGACCCGGAGGGAATCGCAGACGCCTACACGGTCGCCGAGGGCGGCGACATTGATCAGACGGATACCGGGCCTACCGGGGTCTTGGCCAACGATGTCCGCGGAGTATTGCTGGGACCGTCCACTCTGGGTCCGATGACAGCGTCGGCCGTGATTAGTGGTGTCGACCACGGCACCTTGTATCTCGACTCGGAAGGGTGGTTCACCTACACCCATGACGGATCCAACACCTCGTCTGATTCCTTCACTTATCGACCCAAGCAGGGTTCGTCGAACGGGACGGTTGCGACTGTGACCATCACAGTCATTCCAGACGATGAGGTTCCAACCGCCGACGACGACGGGCCCTACGACGTTTCTCACGGTGGCAGCCTTACGATATCGGCGCCCGGCGTCCTCGACGGGGACGTTGATCCTGAAGCGGGTGAGCTCACCGCGGCGGTCGAGGCGAACCCCATCCACGGCACTTTGACGCTGAACGCCAACGGCTCGTTCACGTATGTCCACAACGGGACTACCACGACCGCAGACAGTTTTACCTATCGCGCCGTCGATGGGGGCGGCAATCAATCCAACATCGCGACAGTGACTTTGGACATCGCTCCCGCTTCTGGTTTCAACGTGTCGATCGCCGGCAGCGCCACTGGGGCAGAGGGCACCCTCGCTTCGTTTACTGCCAACGTTTCTGGGGGCAGCGGCAGCTACACCTACGACTGGTCGATCAAGCTCGCCGGTGTCGAGGTCTTGCCGGGGAGCCTCTCCCAACTGACCTTCACCCCCGACGAAGGTGGCGTGTACACCGTTGAGCTGCTGGCAGGTGATGGCTCCAGCTTCGCGACTGACACATTCACTTTCACGGTGGTAGGTGACCTCGGCAGCAGTCCGTTCACCGGCGACATCATCTGGTTGGCGAACCGGGGTATCACTCGCGGCTGCAACGCCGATGGGACCGAGTTCTGTCCGACCGATACCGTGACCCGTGGCCAGATGGCGGCGTTCCTGGTCCGTGCCCTCGAGCTCACCGATGACGGTGGTGGCAACACTTTCACCGATGACGACGGTTCCATTTTTGAAGATGACATCGCCAAGCTTGCCGAGTCCGGTATTACCCGTGGCTGCAACGCTGCTGGCACCAAGTTCTGTCCGGAGCAACGGGTGACCCGTGGCCAGATGGCTGCGTTCTTGGTGCGGGCGTTTGCTCTCACTGATGACGGTGGCGGTAATTCGTTCACCGACGACGACGACTCGATCTTCCAGGACGACATCGCCAAGCTGGCCGCGGCTGGTATCACCCTTGGGTGCAATCCACCTGCGAACACCAAGTTCTGTCCCGATGGTTTGGTGACTCGGGGACAGATGGCCGCATTCCTGCTCAGGGCCGAGAGCTGGCTACCGTAGGACCACTGCAACTAGCCGATTATGGGGGGTTGCCATAGCGGCCGCAGATAGTAGTGAGTGATACTCTCACAGTAGTTTCAGATATCCCGAAAGTCGTGCACGAAGCGCGGTTTTCATCGGTTTCGGCGGGGAACCTCGTCGCTCGATTGGAAGGTGACAATCATGACTTATGTAGGGACCGGAGCCAGGAGATTTCTGATCCTGGTCGTAGCTATGGCCATGGCCGTAGCGGCACTTGCGCTGCTACCGGCTACCCAGGCCGACGCTGCATTCCCCGGTGCAAACGGCTGGATCGTCTTTGAAAATGTTGGCGTCATCTATGTGATGCCCGCCGACGGAAGCGCTGCTCCGACGGACGTGAGCAGTTCTGTAACCGGTAACGCTCTTGCCGACCCGGTCTTCTCACCGGACGGAACCCGGATCGCGCTGTCCCGCGACGACTCGGGTGACGCCAACGTCTGGATCGCCGACTTCAACCCCGCCGGGCCTTCGCTAGGGGCAATCGGCACCTGGACCCAGGTCACCAACGGCAACGCCGACGGAGAGCCGGCCTGGTCGCCAGACGGCACCGAGATCGCCTTTGTGCGACGTATGGCGTTCACGCTCGACGAGGTTGATCTTGGTACGGCGGTCACAGCCAACGACGCCACCGGAGTGACGCTCACCGCATCAGGAGCCGGGTTCGCTGCTGCCGGTGTGGATTTCGGCGATGCTGTTCGGAATACTTCAGATGGATCCGCGGGCGTTGCGCAGTCGGCGACGGCTAACACCATCACGCTGCAGGCAGCGCTGACCGGTGGAACGCTGAACACGTGGACTATTGGCGACACCTACGAGGTTGACATCGCTCATCGCCAAATCTTCACCATATCTTCGGCGGGCCCAGCGCAGGCTGGCACCCAGATCAGCGACGGTGGGGCTACACCCGCCTACGACGACAACTATCCCGATTGGTCACCCGACGGCACCACTATTGCCATGGCGACAACTCGGAACGGCAATACCGATATTTACCTGATGGACGACACCGGCGGTTCGCTGGTGAATCTCACCGACGGTATTGGCAATCTCGCCACACGGCCCAACTGGTCGCCTGACGGCACCCAGTTGGCATTCAACTCACCTGAGGGTGGGGCGGGGACCCACATCTGGATTGCAGAAGCAGATGACAGCGGAACCACCCAGGTGACGACTGAGGACACCGTCGATGAGCATGCAGTGTGGTCGCCTGACGGCACCCTGATTGCGTTCCGTCGCGGCGGTGCAAGCGGACAGACGTTCACCGTCGCCGCAACCGGTGGCGCTGGCGCCCAGGTCTACAGCGTTGCAACACCGGCGTCCCATAATGAGCCCGACTGGCAGGCAACGGTGAGCGGTGTCAACGATGCCTATGCAGTCAGCGAAGGGGCCACCCTCGTCGTAGCTGCACCCGGCGTTCTTGATAACGACGTGGATCTCGTCATCGGCGCCCAAACCGCCGTGCTCGACACAGGTGTGTCGAACGGAACACTCACACTCGGCAGTAACGGCTCAGTTGCGTACAAGCATGACGGCAGCGAGACGACATCCGACTCGTTCACCTATCACCCGGTGCAGAACGGTGTTGTCGGTTCGACGGCAACTGTGACCATCACAATCAACCCGGTTGACGATCCGCCAACCGCAGTCGACGACGGCCTGTATGGCGTTGCTACCGGCGGCACACTTACAGTATCGGCTGCCGAAGGCGTGTTGTTGAACGACATCGATCCTGAGGGCTTGGGACTCACGGCGGCGTTGGTCGCCGATGCGACCAGTGGCACCCTCACCTTGAACAGCGATGGTTCGTTCACATACGTCCACAACGGAAGTACTGCGACGACCGACTCGTTCACCTACAAGGCTGTCGATCCGGGCACCAACGAGTCCAACGTTGCAACCGTGAGCATTGAGGTCGGTTCTGCGCCACCAACAGTGGAGATTGAAGGTTTGACCGTTGGCGCCACCGGCGTCCAGTCCATCTTCACCGCTGTTGTTGACGGGACCGGCACCCCGACCTACGCGTGGTCGATCACCGGTGCCTCCGACACGGGCACCGAAGAGACCTTCCCGTTCACTCCAGCCGCCGGTGGCACGCACACCGTTTCGGTCACAGCGACGGACGCCATCGGGCCGGGTAGCGACACCTTCGAGTTCACCGTAGTTGGTGACATCGTCGGTAGCGTGTTCACCGACGACATCATCTGGATGGCCGACCGGGGTATCACCCGCGGTTGTGTAGCGGATGGAACAGAGTTCTGTCCTACGGATAGCGTGACACGTGGCCAGATGGCTGCGTTCATGGTCCGGGCCCTCGAGCTGACTGATGATGGTGGTGGCAACAAGTTCATCGATGACGATGATTCCATCTTTCAAGATGACATTGCCAAGCTGGCGGCGGCGGGTATCACCAGGGGCTGTAACCCACCGGCGAACACGGAATTCTGTCCCAATGATTCCGTCACTCGTGGCGAGATGGCTGCCTTTATGGTCAGGGCGTTCAACCTGACTGATGATGGTGGTGGCAACAAGTTCATCGATGACGATGGTTCCATCTTTGAAGATGACATTGCCAAGCTGGCGGCGGCGGGTATCACCAGGGGCTGTAACCCACCGGCGAACACGGAATTCTGTCCTGATGGGCTCGTGACTCGTGGTGCGATGGCTGCATTCATGCACCGTGCCGAAAGCTACCTTCCGTAGCGGAAGCATCAATAACTTGAAGAAGGGGCCCCAATTGGGGCCCCTTCTTTTTGTCCTTGGCTGATTCAGCGGCGCAGGCTGTCTTCACCAGGCAAACTGCCGCGTCGGGCCCGGCGTGCCGCAGGCCCGAGCCGCTGACTCCACAGCCGCTTCAGCACATGGCTCGGATCTGCAACGACCGCAACGCCGATGTGGAAGACCATGCTGGAGCGATGGCGGTTTGCGAAGGCGATCCCTGCTGCCCTGTAGTGATATTGAGCAACATCGTCCTGCCGGGTGCGGAAACGCCACAACAACGATTGCTCATGCTCCCAACGGATGTAGTCGTCTCTGCTGATAGGTGCGTCACCGCGGTTGGCGGCGGCGCGACGGGCCCGCACGTAGCGGTGGGTGCGGCGGCCATCAAAGAAGCGTCGCATCACATTGCTGCTGTGATGAACTCGATACAGAAGCAGTGGCTCCGGTATGGCGCGGACAACCCCGTGATCAGCCATCCGGTCACAGAAATCGAGGTCCGCCGCGGTCGATAGGCCCGAGTCATATCCGCCGACTAGTTCGAACAGTTCCTTGCGATATGCGGCGGTGCCGCCAAAGACCATGGTTGGTTCGCCGCGCTCGCGCATCTTGTTGAACTCTTGAGTTGACGTCGGCCCTGTCCTGGACAGGCTCAGAATCTCTTCTCGGTCGTTGGTGTGCGAGGCGAAGGACCCAAGGACCGCAAGATCGGGGTCGCCCAACAGCTCCGCGAGCTGTTTCTCGAACCGATCTGGCATCGAGATGTCATCGGAGTCCATTCGCCCGATGATGGGGGCCCTTGCCGCCGCTGCTCCCTTGTTGAATGCGACCGCCTCGCCTTCGTTCTGAGCGCTGCGGATGGGACGGATGCGAGCGTCCCCAGCGGCGAGTTCTTCGACGATCTCCCACGTGCGGTCGGTCGATCCATCGTCGACGATTATCAACTCGAGATCCGTGAGCGTCTGATCGAGGATGCTTCCGACAGCCCGCTCCAGATACGGCATAGCGTTATAAGCAGGCATCACCACGCTCAGTGCCGGTGTGTGCGGGGTAGACATGTCACTCACGGCAGCACCACCGGGGGTGCAACATCAAGTTCAGAAGGGGCAATACCTTCGGCATAGTGATGCTTGAGCAGGAACCGTGCGCCGGTGAACCGGAGCAGTCCTTCGAGGATCAAGCCGTAGGGCCGGGCGAAGGCACCTGTGGTGCCTGCCGTAAACGACATGATGAGTAGTGCCGGGCTGGTCACTGCGGACAATCCTGCCAGGAGCCTTGTCCGCCCGGCTCCGATGATCTCACTGGTGAGCAGCATCACGAGAGCGCTGATCACGTTTGCCGCAACCGTGACGGGAACGAGCCACTGGACCTCGTAGGCAGCGGGGACGATGCGCTCCATCGGGTTCAATGCCCAGCTCCAGCCGACGAGCGCAACGTATGCGATCCCGGAACCAGTGATGGCAAGCGCATACGCCCGCCAGGTGCGCCACGACGTCCTGGAGTCGAGGGTCATGCCCGCTCGCATTGAGTGCGGCCCGAGGACGGCGACTAGCCCGGTGGCGAGCACGACTATTGGTTGCGCAACCTGACGGGCGGCTTCCGCATGTCCGTATGCAACCAGCCCGGCGAGTTGGACCAAGACGTTGGCCGCTGCAAACGCAAACGCCGCAGGCAGCGACGCACGAAGAACCAGCCACTTGCCGGAAGCTACGAGCTTGCGCCACTCGAGGTGCACGTCGCCGCCCGCCCTTTGTTCCGCCCGCGCCAGTATCCAACCAAAGGCAAGTGAGGCGCTGTTGGCGATAGCGAGTGATCCGAAAGGGATCCAGGCACGGTGGACCGACGTCGTGGTCAAGGCGACGATTGCAGTTGCGACCACCACGAGTTGCACGACTGACACCTTGGCTGCATCCCAGGACCGTTCTGCAATGTGCAGCATCTTGCGGACATGGTTTTGCATCGGTGAGAAGAGGATGGTGATGCTTGTGGTCAGAACGAGGGCGACGATTGTCTCCGTCGAGGCCTTGTCTCGCAAGATGATGCCTGCCGCAAGTGCAACGAGGGCACCAATCGCACTCGGGAGGAGACCCAGACGTAACGCCTTTGAAACGCTGGCGAGTCTTGCAGGTCGCTTTGCCGCGACCGCCACGACCTGTGCGGGGACGTAGATGAGTTCGCTGACGATGATGCCACCGAGCATGAACGCCGTGAAGAACACGCCGTAAACACCGCGATCGGTCTCGCTGAGAAGCGTGACGCCGGTTAGCCCGGCTCCAAAGGACGCGATCGATGCAATCGCAGCATCGACGACCCCCGCCGGCAAGTGACGACGAACCGAGCCTTGGCCCTTCACAAGACCTCCCGATACGCTTCGAGGGTCCGTCGGGCGACATTCGACCAGCGGAATCTCTCGGCAAGCGTCTGCCCGTATTTGATGAGGGAATTCTCTGATGCGGTCAGCGCTCTGTCCATGGCGGCAGCGAATGATTCGTACTCGTCGTCGAACGGGAAATGCGTGTTTCCCATGACCTCTGCGACGGCGGGGATCTGGTAAAAAACGACGGCAGTACCCAGGAGGGCGGCTTCCAGCGGCGGTAGCCCGAAACCCTCGTATCCCGAACCGAACACCAAGATGCGGGAGGTCGCGACCAGGTCGACGAGATCCTCGCTTGCCAGGAATGCTTGCTCGTGTTGGGCACCGGGGATTCTGTCAATGAGAGCGGCGACGTCTTCAGCGACCCGTCCGATGACGAGCAACTCGATGTCGGGCCCGCTGGCATCGAGATAGCGACCGATCTGTTCGATCGTTTTTTTGGTGAGCTTGTGCGGGTGGGTTGAGCCAAAGACCAGGATGCGTTGTTGCTTTGGCCACGCATGACCGCGGGCGGTTACCAGCGAAAGGGCCCCTTCGTGGGTCACGTGGATTGGGGCACCGGGCCGGATCGTCTCCAGTCGCCCTTTGGTGAAATCGGACACCGCAAGCACCGCATCCGCCTTGCGCAGCGTGTGTTTGATCGATGCCGAGAAGTACTTCGAACGACGGGTAACACCCTCGGGCCCGAAGTCACCGGCTGCGTAGCGGACGGGGATGTCGTCATGGAGGGTTGCGACGACACGCATGTCCCGGGGTCGGTGCAGTGGGATGAAGCCCTTGGGGAAGTGCAGCACGTCCGCCCCGGCTTGACGGGCCCAGCGCAGACTCTTGACATGGTCCGTCACCAGTCTCGATATCGCCCTTGATGGTTCGTCGGTGAGGTGCCATTCCAGATGCGAAAGGTCGGGGAGGAGCTGCTCCATCTCGGTCTTCATGCCGGCATTGCCTAGCACGACCAGTCGTTCCCCTGAGTCGAGGTTCTGGCTGAGGCCGGAGAGGAGGCCGAGCGAGTAGTTAATGATGCCATGGCTGGCGGTGCGACTCCTGGTCAGGTCAGCCATGTAATACGCGTAGACAGCCATAGCTACTTCGCCTCGGACAGGTCGGGGGTGCGGCACTCCTCCGCCGTCCACATTTTGGCAGCGAGGTCCAGTTGCTTCTCGATAGCGGTGCAGCGGGCATCGAGGATGGGTTCGATATGGTCTAGGGATCCGTCGCGAGCAGCCGCCAGGGCCGCCGTGATGTTGGAGGCACCCGATGAAGGTTGTAGCGAGAGTATGGAGAGGTCAGCGACGAGGGTTCTGACCTTGTCGACCACAGGTATGGCGACGGGGGTAACCCCATGCAATATCGACAGCAGCAGCGGGTGCATACGTGCGCTGACCACGACGTCGGCATTTCGATAGTGAGCGAGTCCGGCATCGAGGGTTGCCGGCACCACGTACTCGATGTCGTCAGTTCCGAGGACCTCAGCCATACGCGCCAACTCCCCGGCGTCGTAGTCGTTCCTGCGGTCGTGAGCCATCACAGTGACCTGCCAACCCTCTTGGCGTGCGGTCGCTGCGATCACATCGAAGGTGGCTGCAAGGTCGCCGACCCGCTGTGTATCTCTGTTCGGGATGAGGAGCAGTCGTTGGCCGTCATTCGACGAAGTGCCGCTCTCGATGTCGTCGAGCGTTAGTGCGATATCGCCGCCGACCGCAGTCTTCTCTGCCGGAAATCCGGCTTCAGTCAATGCCCGTTCTGATGGTGTGTCGCGAACCATGGCCATGTGGGCGCGGCCGTACATAGTCCTGACGAGCCACTTGGTGGTGCGGCGCAGCACCGGCTCGGCGCCGATGCCGAAGATGATTGGGCGCCCTCCGAACATACGGTTGATCAAGGTCAAAACCGCGGTATAACCAACCGGGAAACCAAGTCCGCCGCGGTCATCGATCAGCTGGCCACCGCCACAAACGAGGTCGCTGTGGCGCAGCGCACTGAACAAGCGCAGCGGGTGGCGGAAGGAGATCGGCTGCAACCCAAGACGCCTGTAGACGCGATTGGCCTCCTTGTCCGGCTCGTTCTGCACGATAAGACTGCGAGGATCGAGATCGCGCCGACGCAAGAGAGACACCAACGCGACGAGGATGGCCTCGTCGCCGATGTTCATACCGCCATACGCCCCCCAGATGGCGAGCGGACGGTGCCGTGGCTGATCCCGATCTGTCATCCGTATCGCTGTCCGATCGTGTCGGCAACGCGGCACGCCCACGCCACGGTGGTCAGCAGGGGGTTGGCGTAACCCCCGGTCGGAAACACCGACGAGTCGGCAACGTACAGGTCCTGGACGGTGTGCGCCTTGCCATCGGGATCGACTACCCCACGGGTCGGGTCTGTCGACATCCGTGCTGTGCCCAGATGGTGGTGTCCGCCGCGGATGTTGGGGCCCCACTCGTTGTTGTCCTCGGTGAACGCCTGCTCGGGTACCAACTTCCCGAGTCCCGAATCCTCGAGTTGCTTGCCGACGATCTTCTGAGCCCGTGCGATCGACTCCTTATCAATTCGGCTGAGGCGCCAATCGAGACGCAGTTGGGGGACCCCAAGCGCATCGCACCGGTCTCCGAGCGTGATGCGGCTGTCACGGTTCGGTGATTGTTCGCTCTGGGTATAGAGCGCAAGCTCGCGAGGACGACGCAGTGCTTCGTGATAGATGACTTTGGCGATCTCGGGCGAGCCCTTGATCAATCGGCCCGTCAGTGTGCCGACCCCTTCGGGCAGGGACCGAGTTCGCATCTGATCGAAGAAACGCCGAGGAGACCGCAGGTTGCCTACCGCAAGTTTGAATGCCTGATATGCATCCGAGTCCTCTCTACTGACCGGGCTCACGGTCCGGAAGTGTGTTGAGAAGTTGAGCAGGTGGTCTGATTCGGTTCGGCCACGGGCGACGGTGTAGGCAACCTTCATTGCGCCCGCCGGACGTTGCAAGGCGAGCCGGGCCCTTGCTCCGGAGATTCCCTTGTCAATGGCTGGCAATTCGGACCGGTTCATCACGCCGGAAGGGAACAACTCGATGCGCCCGGTGACCAGATGAGGATGTTCCATGAAGTAGCGGCCAACCGTGTCGTTCTCGTTGGCGAGACCGGCAGGGTTTGCGTCATTGGATGCAAGGAGGAGCCGGGCTGTTTCCATTGCGCCAGGTGCAAGCACCACGACTCGGCCGGAGACGGTGAACTGGTTGCCGTCGAGACTGGCGACCTTGACTCCTCTTGCCTGCTTCCCATCCGGGTCGCTAACAACCTCGGTCGCCGTTGCGTTGACGATCGTGGAGATCTGCGTCGACTTCGTCAGCCGTTCGCGGTAGGCGATACCAAATTTGGTGGGAGGGGACCCCTGCCACAGCGCGATCTCCACGTCGCCACCGACGAAGGGCTGGAGATAAAGGGGAGGCAGGCTCGTGCTCGAGTTCGGGGTCCATTCTTCGCTTTCGAGTTGGCAGAGAACGCCGGCAGCCCGGTAATACGGCTGCATGGCTTCGTACGAGACTGGCCAGCCGCTGTCGGGGACCCAATCACGTTTCTCGAAATCCAGCGGATCCATGGGGCGACACCACCCGGCCCATTTGTGGCTGGAGCCACCGAGAACACGGTGTCGGGTGAGGATCAGGTCGTAGTAGTCGAGGCCGATGTTGTCGCCAACATTCAGGTCCTGCGCTGGGGGCTCTGCGGTCAGCCCGCCGCTTTCGAGGACAACGATCTTGAGGCTCGTCGCCTCGCTCAGGCGAAGAGCAAGCGAGATACCGGCCGGCCCTCCTCCTACCACGCATACGTCGGTTTCGAGAACCGTATCTCTGGGAATCTGTGCGGCGTCCTGGATCGCCATCCTTGCTCCTGTTGTCGTATCTATGTCCGAACTGGCCGGTCCCGAGAGAGAAGGGTCAGATCGCTTTCAAAATCGTCTGCTCCAATTCCTTGATCGCAGCCTTGCGATCGAGGAGGGGAGAGGCGTCGGCTTCGGTCGCCGCAAAGTGGCTGTCAAGGGCGGCGGCAAAGCCGTTGATGACATGGTCGACACTCCCTATTGCGACCCGGGCCACCCGGCTGTCATCGGTCGCTCTCCTGGCAATCGAACCCGCCCCACCGTGGTCGAGAACGATGACGCGCCGAGCTGTGTAGAACGCCTCGGTCAGTGCCAATCCTCCTTCTTCACGCAGTCCGGTGAAGACTGTAGTTGTCGCATGCCTCATCAGCTCGATTGCCTCACCGCGAGTGACCCATCCCGGGAACTCGATGCGGTCGGCGACACCCAGCTCGGTGGCCAGTTGCTCCAGAGCGGAGCGTTGCGGACCATCGCCAACCATCACCAGCCGGATGTCCTTGCTAGCCCGGGCCAGCGCCTCGATGGCAAGCCGGCCTCCCTTGCGAGTCTCCATAAGCGAGGCCCACAAGGCATAGCGCTTGTCCTCCAGGGATTCCGCGGGCGGAACCTCGTTGAATACTGCGTGATTGAGGACGACCGCATTTGGCTGCACCTCGGCGGGGAGTGCGTGCAGGGTTTCGTCGTTCTGCACGATGGCGACGGTTGCCCGCCGTGCAGTTCGTCGACTCGCCGGAAGTCGCGCCATTGTCCGGATACCAAGGATGTCGAGAACCTCCTGGGCGACGCCACTCTTGCCCAGGAGCGGCCACAAATCCCGCGGTGTCTTCACTGCTCCTCCGACCGGGCCCCATACCGAGGGGACACCGAGCGAGTTGGCTGGTGTCGGTAACCAGTAGACCGAAAGTGTCACATGGCTGATCGCATCGATCTTCATCGTCGCAATGATTTGCTTGGCGGTGCGGTGCGCTTTCCTAAGCCACCATTGGTAGTGGATGAAATGCGGAATCCTGTGCCAGCGCATCCATTTGCCCCCTAGCCGGTCGGGGACTTCCACAAACATCGGGTGTGGCCCAGGAGTCGTCGCCAGCCACTCGCGGACGTCGGCGGCTCGAGCGCTGCCGGTGAGTACGACGAGGTCGGCGATCTTGTGTAATGCCATGACCATTCCCCAACCGGCACCGGGCTCGGACCCTACGTTTGGTCCGCAAGCGTGGGCGAAGACAAGCAGACGAGGCCGAGCCGAACTCACTCTCGTGTTCCGTTCACGTCCTGGCCGGCGGCCACCCACTGCGACCATGTCATGTCCTGCTTGTTCCATGCAAAGGCTTTGCCGCTTGCCTTCAGATAGGTGTTGTCCTCAAACCGGTTGTTGCGATCGGTGAACACGGAGCGGTCATCCATATCTTCGACAAGCCCTGTCTGGCCGGTGTTCATGGTGATGGTGTTGTGGTGTACCCACAGGTTGCTGAGGGAGTAGGGCCCGCCGCTGTCACGGTCCTTGCCACGGTCCTGTTGGATAGCGGTGATCCCGTCGGCATTGCCGCTGACCACGTTGTCGCTCACCTCTACGTCTGCAGATGCGGCGACCAGAATCCCGCCCCCCCACAGCCAGGTTGAGTGGGCAAACCCGTTGTTGGTAACCGTGTTTCCGCTGATGAGGGCATCGTATGAGATCTCGTGGAAGATGCCGGGTCCGGTGTTGTCATAAACCGTGTTGTTCAAGTAAGTGGTGGCGTATGCATCGATGTCGGTCCATAAACCGGGGCCCAGATTGTTGTGCACTGTCGTCTCGCGAATAGTGAGCCCGACGGTCCTGGTGAACTTGGTGCCCCCCGCCTCCCACCCTCTACTGAAACCGCGAATGTTGTTGTTGGCGATATCGCACTGTTCAACGAGGATGTCCTCGCCCCGGCTCCCGGCCAAACCCAGTTGCCCGTTGTGGTGGACCGAGGCCCGCCGAATGGTCGTCGCCATTCCTGTTCTGATGCCTGCTCCGTGGTTGAGTCGAACCTCGACGTCTTCGATCAGCCAGTTGGACCCAAAGTCGCCGCCGCCCGGGAGTTGGGACTGGATGGCGCCTTCCTGGGCCCGCACTGCGTACTTCTCGACGGTGAGGTCCCTGATGGTGACGTTGTCGGCATCGCTGACAAATGCGTATTCGGATATGCCGATCTCGACGTTGCGGACGGTTGGGTCGTCGAACACCACAATGGTGGTGCCATCCGACCACCAGGTACCCGCGCTGAGGTCGCTGCGATCGTCGACCCGCCACAGCATGGCGTCATCCATGAAGAGGTCATTGCGATATACACATGCTTCGTAGTCATCCTGGCAACTCCCGTGACCGTCCTGGTCAATCGCGATTGAAGTGGTCGACCAATGGTCGCCGTCGGCGCTGAGATCGTCCACAGGGATTGCACCGTTGAGGACGGCACCGGGTTCGCCTGCAAAGACCATGCCGTCCTTGGGTCGGATCTGACGAGAACGGTGGATCCCTGGGAGCAAGGAGAAATGTGTCCCAGGATCGGATTGCTCCACAAGCTGGGCGATGTCGTCGCCGGGCGATACCACGATCTCGATGATCGGTGGCGGCTCGGTCGACTCGGTGGTCGGTGCGGTGGTCGTGGTGGTGGTCGTGGTCGGTGTTGGTGCGGTGGTCGCCGACGTGGATGAGGTTGCAGGAGGAAGCGTGCTGGGCCCGGGGGTTTCCGCGGTGACCTCCGGGCTGCATGCCGCAAGAACGACTGCAGCGGCCGCCATCATGATGTGGAGTCGGCACAGCCGCAATGGCACTCGCAAGATGCCCCCTTGATCCTTTTGGCCTTGCCCTGTAGCGGTCACGCTAGCACTGCAGCGACTATCCAGGATTGGCCCGAGTCCTTATTGACTCAGAGGTGACTAGTGATAGCCAAGATATACGCTCAGTTGTGCACTGAACGCCGAGCGTGAACGAGGGTCCCCGCGACGTCGTGTGACACTACCTCCAAATATCTCAATAGATTCGGGCCCTTCTTGGGGGTAACTAGATACTTCGCTCGTCTCGTGAATGGGTCTATCACACTTCCCTGCGGCTTCTATCCTGGTGTTGGGCTGATAATCAGATATCCAGGGGGCTGGAATGCTGCAGGGTAGGAGCAGAGGGGCGTCATCGCCCGTCGATGTTGTTGATCGTTCGAGGGTAGGCAGGACAGAGAGAAGCGAGCCGTTTCTCCGCGTTGTCCCGGAACCGCGACGTGTTGGTGGATACGAGCGTTTTGTGAAACCAGGTCTCGATCGACTTGGCGGAATCGTGCTTTCGGTGATCACGTTGCCGATTCTTGCGGTCGTTATTCCGATGATCTGGGTGAAGCTGGGGCGACCCGCCATATTCAAGCAGCAGCGCATTGGGCGTTCCGGCGAGGAGTTCACGCTCTACAAGCTGCGCACCATGAAGGAAGACCGACGGATCCGTGTTGTTGGATTCGACGGTACGGACCGTCGAATCAACCACAAGTCACCCGACGATCCCCGCCACGTGCCTCTTGGTCGCACCCTCCGCAAGTGGAGTCTTGATGAGATTCCGCAGTTCTGGAACGTTGCCTTGGGGCAGATGAGCCTGGTCGGGCCACGTCCAGAGCTGCCGCATATTGTTGCCCGCTATGAAGATTGGCAGCACCGTCGCCATGACGTGAAGCCAGGCGTTACCGGGTTGTGGCAGGTGTCGGAGCGGGGCGACATCCCAATGCACCTTGCGACCGACATCGACGTCGAATATGTTGACTCGCTGAGCTTCCGCAAAGACCTGCGGGTGCTTCTGCTGACCGTGCCGGCGGCGCTGGGCTCGCAAAAGGGCTACTAGTCGCCGCAGCTACCAAGCAGATCCATGACTTCGATTGCTCACGGTTGACGGTTTGGTGACCGGCGTGGGCTATTTGGGCGGACCGGGCTGAAACGGACCGCTAGCCTCGGCGAAACTCAAGCAGGAGCTCCATGACCTTCCCGGAAAAAGCGCCAGTTGTTGGTGTGCCCATCTCGCTCACGTCCTATGAAGGGGTCTTTGAGGCCATCTCGAATCGACCGTCTGATAGCGCGACCGTTGTTGCAGTATGCAATGTACATTCGGTCATGTCGGCTCGGCGCGACCCCGATCTGATGGTCGCGATCGGTGGGGCGGAGATTGCCACGCCGGATGGCGTCCCCATCGTCTGGGGATTGCGGAGCACCGTCCGCAGGGAGCAGCAGCGGGTCTATGGGCCCGAGCTGATGAGATTGGCGATGGTCCGTTCCGAGGAACTCGGTTGGACGCACTACATCTACGGCAGCACTCCGGACACGATCGAGCAGCTAGAAGCAGCCATTGCAGGCTTTGCCCCCAGGGCCCAGATCGCCGGGTCGGAATCGCCACCGTTTCGCGAGATGACGGAGGCGGAGACTGAAGCCTCGCTCACCGCGATCCGCACTAGCGGTGCCGACGTGGTCTGGGTTGGGCTGGGCATGCCAAAGCAAGAGCTATGGATGCATGAGATGCGCGCAGCACTGCCCGGTGTGGCCGTGATCGGCGTCGGTGCCGCGTTCGACTTCATTGCCGGCACCAAGAAGCAAGCTCCTGAGTGGATGCAAAAGGCGGGTTTGGAGTGGCTATTCCGGTTTGTGCAGGAGCCACGCCGGTTGTGGCGTCGCTACCTGTGGAACAACCCCTCCTACCTTGTACTATTGGGCCTTCAGGTGCTGAAGAGCAAGCTCAGAAGAAGCTAGGGCTTCCCGAGAAGGGAAGCCCCGATCTCGGCTACGGCGTGTAGCTGCCCGTTGTGTCGTGGCCAATGTCCTGCCAACCAGAGAACGAATGGGTGTGGGCTTCCCAGTTCCAGTCCACATCGCCGACATAGTCGTTGTTCTCCCAGCGGTTGTTGCCAGGTTCGTAGATCGCCTGGCTGCCGATGTCCTGGGCGGCGCCGCTCAGACCGCTGTCCACGATGACGTTGTCGTGTACGTAGTTGTTCTGGGCCAGGTACTTGCCGTACTCACCACTCCCACGGTCTTGCTGAGTGATGGTGATTCCGTTGTGGTTGCCCTCTAGGTAGTTGCCGTAGATCTCGACGCCCTGTGATGAGGCAATAACGATGCCGCCTCCCCACAGCCACTGGGCGTGCCCAAAGCCGTTGTATCGGATGGTGTTGTTGCGGATGATCCCGTCGTACCCGATCTCATGGAACAGTCCGTTGGCAAAGTTGTGCTCAACGAGGTTGTTCTCGTAGATGATCCCGATGTTGTCGTGGTCTGTCCAGAAGCCCGGCCCGTGGTTGTGGTGTGTCCAGTTGCCGCGCACAGTGAGGTTTGTCGTTGACCAGAACTTGGAACCACCCGCTTCGAATCCCCAGTTGTAGTCCTGCTCGAAGTTGTTGTAGGCAACCTCGTTGTTCTCGATAAGGCCATTGACAGAGTGCGGCACATTGATACCGAGTTGGTAGTTGTGGTGGATGTTGTTGAAACGCACCGTCGGCGTTCCCGACGAGAGCCGCACCCCAACCGCTGCATTGTGATGAATGTCACATCCTTCAACGGTCCAGTCGCCGCCGTCGGCGTCGATGGCGCCGCGTTGCTTGTTGGAGTCGTAGTTACGGATCTCCAGGTTGCGTAGCAGCACATCATCCGCGGACCCATCGAAGGCGTAATCCGTTGTGTCATTCCCATCGAGCACGGCGTCATTGGCTCCGATGAACTGTTGGCCGTCGCGGGGCTTGATTGTCTGGCGATTGTGGGTGCCGTGGATCATGAAGACTGTGCCCTCAGGGCTGTCCTTGGCGAGATCTCCAATGTCGTCACCCGGGTAGACGTGCTTGTCGATATCGACTTCTTCGAATCGTGGGGGAGGGTTCATCGGGACGAGTTTTTCGGCTCGACCGATCAGTGTCGCCATCTCGTCGCGTCGCAGCAGAGAGTTCGGGCAGTAGCGACTGTTGACAGGTGGGTTGCAGCCCGCGGTGACACCGGCCTTGCGCAGACGGTTGATCGCATCCTCGTGGATTGAGGATTCGTCATCGACGAAGGAGTCGGTGGACGTCGATGGATAGCCGTAGCCACGGACCAGGAATGATGCCATCTCGGCTCTGGTCAGGCTGCGGTCCGGACAGAACTTGCCGTCACCGCATCCCGATGTCACGCCGGCGGCTGCAAGTTTGTTGATGTCGCTCTCGAATATCGAGTCGCCGTCGTCGGTGAACCAGTCTTTGCCGCCGTCGCTGGTGAGGTCGAGGGCTCGGACCAGGAACGCGGCCATCTGGCCGCGGGTGACCACCCGGTTAGGGCAGTACTCGGAATTGAATGGTGGGTTGCATCCCGTGGTGATGCCCGCGGCAGCGATTGCCTCGATGTACCCCTCGTGGATGTTTTGGTCGTCGTCGGTGAAAGATCCACCGGGATTTGCTGCTTGGGCTGCCGGGATTGCAACGAGTGTTGCCGAGGCAACCGCGGCGACAATAAGTAGTCGTGAGAAGGTGCGCATTTGGGCACCCTACATCGGCCGGCCGCACCACGGGCTAAGAAGAAGTTAAGAGTGTGCCATGAAGAAAGCGCCGTGGCACGACCCGTACTAGTTAGTTCTACCTAGTCAGTTCTACCAGGCGTCCGAGGCTCTTGGGGTGATCTCATGTCCGGTGCCCATGCCTTCATAAGTCAGGCCGGCGGCACGCACCCGGGCGGGATCAAAGACGTTGCGACCATCGATCACGAGGTTGCCGCGCATCTTTGAGGCCACTTCCTCGAAGTCGAGGTGGCGAAGCTCATCCCACTCTGTGACAAGAACTAGAGCATCGGCACTCTGTACGACTGCATATGGATCGCTGCTGGTTTGCAGGTCTGGCAACTCAGGGATCTGCTTGACGAGCGGATCGTAGGCCCTGACGATGGCGCCCCGGTTCGCCAACTCCTTGGCGATTGTGATGGCTGGAGCATCGCGAACATCATCGGTCTCCGGCTTGAACGCAAGTCCGAGCAACGCGACCCGACTGCCCCGAAGCGGGCGTAGATGCTGCTGGAGCTTGGTGATGACACGATGGCGCTGCTTGAAGTTGACAGCCATCGTGGCCTCGAGGAGTGACGGATCCTGGCCATGGGCCCGAGCAGTCGCGGCGAGCGCCTCGACATCCTTGCCGAAGCATGAACCACCCCAACCGACACCGGCCTGGAGGAACTGTGCGGAAATCCGGGAGTCGAGGCCCATAGCTCTCGCAACCTCTTTGACGTCCGCGTTCACCCACTCGCAGATCTCTGCGATCTCATTGATGAAGCTGATCTTGGTAGCGAGGAATGCGTTGGCCGCGTACTTGATCGTTTCGGCTGTGGATCGATCGGTTTTGACGAGGATCGGATGATCGGTCGCCCGCCCGCCGGGGAATGCCTGCTTGAGGATGGGGTCATAGGCGGCAGCGACGGCGTCGACTGCCTCGGGGTGGGTGCCTCCGAGCACAATCCGCTCCGGATGGAGGAAGTCACGCACAGCGCTCCCTTCGCGGAGGAACTCTGGATTGCTGACAACCGAAAAGACATCGCTGTCGACGTCATCCCCGAGCACGTTCTCGATCGTCGAGGTGAGCCAGTTGCCGCTGCCGACAGGCACAGTGCTCTTGGTAACGATGACGTGGGGGGAGTGCATCGCCATTCCAATACTCTTGGCGGCTGCAGTCACATTCGTGATGTCCGGGTGACCACCCTCACCGGGAGGGGTGTCTACGCACAGAAAGACGACCTCTGAGTTGGCCATGGCCAACTCATAGTCATCGGTGAAAGTGAGATTTCCGTTGTCGACTCCGTCGCGAAGGAGTTCGTCGAGGCCGGGCTCATAGAAATACGAGGAACCGCCCTGAAGCATCGCGAGTTTTTCTGGGTTGATCTCGACCCCGACAACCTCATGGCCTATCTTCGCCATGCAGGCGGCCACCACCGTACCCACGTACCCGCTACCGATTACTGAAATACCTGAATCTGAAATCACTGTCGTCCCCTTTGCCCCTGGTCGTGAGCTCTCGATCTGGCAGACGAGAGTCAACCATCAATACAACGCGGAGTATACAAGTGGGAACCCAGAGTGAGCGGTGTGGTAGCCGCCTCGTACCAATTTTGGGTTACAGCAGACTCGGCGTGGTAATGACCTGCCAGATTCAACGTCACCGACGGTTTTGTGCGGTGCACTAGCCAAGGTGACCAGTCGCAGATTAGCGGGCTGGCCCAATTTGGCATGAGGGCTAAGGTTCCACCTGCGCTGGCCGTTGCTGGCGCCGCCATTGCAGACCAACACTCTGAGAGATGTGGATGTACGACTCGTACTCACAGGATTTTGAACCGACAGTCGCGGGTGCGGCTTGGCAGTACAGATGGTTGGTGCTGTTCCTGGCCCTCGGTTTTGCCGGGCTCGGATGGCTGTTGGCGAGCAATCGCGAGGCCTACACCGCCACTGCCGTGATTCTTGTCGAAGATCCACGTTCGTCGAACCTATTCGATGGGGGCACAGTCGGCTCGCCCGAGCGTTATGTGCGAAGCCAGGCTGAGATCATGTCGTCGTTGTCTGTCGCGCAACGAGCGAGTGAGATTGCAGCACACGCCGATCCGTCGGTGCTTATCACGGCTGACGAGATCAGCGCACAGGGCCTTGCCATTGATTCGGATGAAGACAGCAGCCTCATCCGTATTTCCTATACAGCGGAGAATCCGTCGGATGCCGTTGAGGTGGTGAACTCCGTTTCCGTCGCCTATCAAGAATTGGGTCGTGAACTGGCGATCAGTGAATATGAGAGCGTCCTTCAGGAGCTGGATCTGCTAATCGTGCAGCTGACTATCGATGGGCAGGATCTCCAAGATGAATTGCGCCGCCTTCGCACCAGCGATGCTGAGCGGCTGGCGATCCAAGATCAACTCGAGGGAGCAATTTCCCGTCTTCTGTTGCTGGAGACCACTCCACTAAACGGAACGCCGGAGGACTACGCACAGACTGCGGCAGAACTCAGCGAGATTGGGCTGCAGATAGCGACTCTTCGTGCGGCTCTGGCCAACCAGGCTGACGACCCTGCAATCCAGGTGCTTGAAGCACAGAGCACCGATGTGCAGAACCGGATCATCAGTTTGCAAGAGGTTCGCGATCAGCGTGCGGTCGATGCTCAGCTCATCAGCAGCGGAGTGGTGTTCTACGACCCGGCCGTTGAAGGAATTGCCTCCAGCGCGGCGACTCTTGTCGTTTTTGGTTTCTTGATGGGCTCAGTGTTGGGGGCGGCAATGGCGGTGCCCTTGGCGAGACGTCGTCGTCGCTTCAGCTCTCGGATCGAACCGGAGTCCGCCCTCGGGGCTCCGCTCCTTGCCGACATCCCCTCATTCTTCGAAGAGCGTCTGTCCACCAATTTGCCTGCGGTTGAGGCATCGGCTAGCGCCGCCGCCGAGTCCTTCCGTTTCGTGGCATCCGCGATCGCCCTGCAACGCGACCGTGCCTTCGGCGACGAAGAGGGTCCCGCCTTCAAAACAGTCGTTGTCACCTCAACATCCGTTTCTGAAGGTAAGACCACAGTCATCGCCAATACCGCCTTTGCTGCTGCTCGCGAGGGAAGTCGGGTGCTGGTCATCGATGCCGACTTTGCCGACCAGGGCCTCACCAGGTTGATGGTGGGCTCCGCGATCCCCGAGGCTGGGCTTGCCGAGGTGGTGACCGGGATCGCGACACTCGATGATGCGCTGGTTTCGGTGCCGATGGAAGACGCCGGTTCGGTTGATCTGCTGCACGGCGGCAAGGTTGTCACCTCAGCGTTCGATCTGCTGTCGTCGGGCGCCGTCGAGGGCATCTTCGCCGAACTCGCCAAGCGCTATAACTTGATCCTGATCGACGGGCCACCGTTGCCGCGGGTGGCGTATTCGACAACGTTGGTGCGTCTTGCCGACCGGGCGCTCGTGGTCGTCGCTCATGGTGAGGACATCCGCGGCACCCAGGAGTTGCGTCGTCAGCTGAACCTCATCGAGACACCGGTTATGGGTTACGTATACAACCTTGCGCCGCTACGTCCTGAGATGGCCCTTGCCGTTGGGTCGACCCGACCGTCGCGTGATCGATCGCAGGTCTCCGACGAGGTAGCTGATGACGATGAGGCAGACGACGCCTAGCTGGAAACGCCCTTTGCTTTGCGGCTTCTATCCTTGGCGCAAGAGCACATCCAGATCACCTGTGAGGACTCGTGAAACGAACGCTGATCAAGCACGTACTCAACTCGTCTGCCGTCGACGAGCCGGTGGAGGTCGCCGGCTGGGTTCGAACCCGGCGTGATTCCAAAGGGGGTTTCTCCTTTGTTGAAGTGAACGATGGTTCGAGCTTCTCTGGTATCCAGGTCATTGTTCCCGGCGAGCTCGCCAACTACGAGTCCGAGGTGCTCAATCTGACCACCGGCAGCGCCGTTGCGATCACCGGTGAACTCGTGGAATCACCAGGTGCAGGGCAGCGGGTTGAGGTCCACGCAACTGAGGTCAAGGTCTACGGACTCGCCGATCCAGAAGACTATCCGCTCCAGAAGAAGCGGATCTCCTACGAGAAGTTACGCGATATCGCCCATCTTCGGCCGCGAACCAATACGTTCGGAGCTGTCGCCAGAGTGCGCAACGCCCTGGCGTACGCAACCCACAAGTTCTATCAGGAACGTGACTTTCTCTATCTCCACACCCCGATGATCACCTCGAGCGATGCTGAGGGGGCGGGGGAGATGTTCCAGGTCACCACTTTGGATGTGGGCGCACCACCCCGCGTTGATGGGCAGGTCGATTACTCAAAGGACTTCTTTGGCAAGCCGACCTTTCTTACCGTGAGCGGTCAGTTGTCTGCCGAGACCTACGCCAGTGCGCTCGATCGGGTCTATACGTTTGGCCCGACGTTTCGGGCGGAGAACTCGAATACCCGCCGTCACCTCGCTGAGTTTTGGATGATCGAACCGGAGCTTGCGTTTGCAGACTTGTCCGACAACGCCGATCTAGCCGAGGACTACATCCGCTACATGTTCCAGCATGTGCTCGACAACTGTCTCGACGACCTCGAGTTCTTCAACAAGTGGGTCGAGGAAGGGGTCTTGGATCGGCTCCATGCGATCGTCGATTCCGAGTTTCGCCGGATTACGTACACCGAGGCGATTGCCGCTCTCGAGGGTGCCGCTGCTTCGTTTGAGTTCCCCGTCAGCTGGGGAGCTGACCTGCAGTCAGAGCACGAGAGATATCTGACCGAGGTTGTCTTCGACCAGCCGGTGGTGGTTACCGACTATCCGAAGGACATCAAGGCTTTCTACATGCGGCGCAACGATGATGGCAAGACGGTCGCTGCCATGGATGTCTTGCTGCCAGGGGTGGGAGAGATCGTTGGTGGAAGCCAGCGCGAGGAACGCCACGACGTGCTGCTCGAGTCCATCACCGAGAAGGGTCTGCCTCTTGATGAATACTGGTGGTATCTCGACTTGCGACGCTTTGGATCGGTACCTCACGCTGGGTTCGGTCTCGGGTTCGGCCGGATCGTCCAGTTCGTGACCGGGATGCAAAACATCCGAGACGTCATCCCGTATCCGCGCACGCCAAACAGTGCCGAGTTCTAGATAGCGTTGCTACTGGTGGTTTTCCCACCAGCCGATTGTCTTGGTCAGACCCTCTTCGAGAGCGGTGCCCGCCTCGAAATCGAAGAGCTGGGCTGCCTTGGTGGTGTCCAGCTTGCGACGGGGTTGGCCGTCGGGCTTGGTGGTATCCCAAACAACATTGCCTTCGTATCGGGTCAATTTGGCGATTAGCTCGACTAGCTCACGGATTGTGATTTCGTGGCTGGTGCCGACATTGACCGGCTGGTCGCCGTTGAACATCTCGGTTGCGGACACGATTGCCCGAGCGGCGTCCTCGACATAGAGGAACTCACGTGAAGCGGACCCCGTGCCCCATGCAGCTACTTCCGGCGCATTCTCATCGCGGGCGGTGATGAACTTGCGGATGAGGGCGGGTATGACGTGCGAGGTCTCGAGATCGAAATTGTCGCGAGGCCCATACAGGTTGACCGGCAGGAGGTAGATCCCGTTGAGCCCGTATTGCTGGCGATATGCCTGCAACATGACCAAGAGACTCTTCTTGGCGACGCCGTACGGGGCGTTGGTCTCCTCTGGGTATCCGTTCCACAAGTCTTCCTCGCGGAACGGAACAGGGGCAAACTTCGGGTAGGCGCATACGGTGCCGACCTGGACAAACTTCTCCAGGCGCTGTCGGCGAGCCTCTTCGATGAGGTGAAGCCCCATGGCCATGTTTGCGTAGAAGTAACGACCGGGATTGGATCGGTTGGCGCCGATGCCGCCGACCTCAGCGGCCAGGTGGATAACCAAATCAGGGTTGGCGTCGGCGTACAGCTGGCGAACAGCGTCTTGTTCGGTCAGGTCGTAGTCGGCCCTTCTTGGGATGAAGAGCTCGCCGGCTCCAGCGGCCTCGAGCTGTCCACACAGAAACGAGCCAAGGAAGCCGGCGCCACCGGTCACGACGATTCGCTTGTCGGCAATCACCGACCGGCTCCGTTCCACTCGATGCTCTTGAGGCCTGCGTCGACAAGGGTCCTTTCCTGCTTCGCCAACTCGAGATCCGACTCGACCATCATCTCGACAAGCTCATCGAATCTGACCTTCGGTGTCCAGCCGAGTTCCTTGCGGGCCTTGCTGGCATCACCTTCGAGCAACTCGACCTCCGCGGGGCGCATGTAGCGGGGATCGAACTCGACGTGCTTCTCCCAGTCGAGGTCGAGCAGTTCAAACGTCTTGTGGGCGAACTCCCGCACGGAGTGTCGCTCACCGGTTGCGATTACGTAATCGTCCGGCTCGTCTTGCTGGAGAATCAGCCACATGGCCTCGGTGTAGTCACCGGCAAAGCCCCAGTCACGCTCGGCGTCCAGGTTGCCGAGGTATAGCTTGCGTTGCAGCCCGAGCTTGATCCGGGTGGCGGCTCGTGTGATCTTGCGGGTGACGAACGTCTCGCCACGTCGTGGTGACTCGTGGTTGAACAAGATCCCGCTGCAGGCGTACATGTCGTAGGCCTCGCGGTAGTTGACCGCCTGCCAGAAGCTGTAGACCTTGCCGACCGCATAGGGAGAGCGCGGGTGGAACGGTGTTGTCTCTGATTGAGGTGTTTCCACCACCTTGCCGTACATCTCTGACGACGAGGCCTGATAGAAGCGGATCTTGGGATTGGTCATCCGGATCGCCTCGAGCATCCGTAGCGTCCCCAGCGCGACGACGTCTGCGGTGTAGATCGGGTTTTGGAAAGAGACGGCCACGTGGCTCTGTGCCCCGAGGTTGTACACCTCGTGCGGGTCGACATCCTGCATCAGCCTGCTCAGGCCGTTGCCGTCTGCAAGGTCTCCGTAGTGGAGGAACAGCTTGGCGCTCTCGACGTGAGAATCCAGATAGAGATGGTCGATTCTCTCAGTCGCAAAGGTTGAAGAACGACGGATCAATCCGTGAACCTCGTAACCCTTTTCAATGAGCTGCTCCGCGAGGTACGAACCGTCCTGGCCGGTGATGCCTGTCACCAAGGCTCGGCGTGTCATGACATTGTCTCCTCTTCTATGACAGCGATGTCCCTGCCGCTGTCTCCTGGTCCCATGTGATTGCCGTCCCCGCAATCGACGACGCGGGCTGAATCTAGCGCCACTCAGTGACCAGCGGTACGGGTGATTGACCTCAAATGGTTTACGAGTCGAGATCTTCGATGGTCTTTGGCCAGTCATCTTTGAGGAGCCGGGACAGCGACCGGTCGGCAAGGATTCGCCCCTCGGTCTGACACTCAGGGCAGTAGTTCGTTTCTCGTGATGCATAGACGATGCGTTGCACCGCGGTCCCGCAGACGGGACAAGGCTCGCCGTACTTGCCGTGCACAGCCATTTTCGGGTGAAACGCCGTGACCTTCTTCGGAAAACCGTCACCCGTTTCCTCGCGTCGGATCTCCGTCCACTCATCGAGGATCTCTTTGGATGCGACGAACAGTCGATTGATCTCGGACTCAGATAGGTTGGTGTTCGTCTGCATCGGAGAGAGCTTGGCCCGATGCAGAATCTCATCTGCAAACGCTCCACCGATGCCGGAAATGAACCGGGCATCGGTCAGTGCTCGCTTCAGCGTGTGGCGCTCAGCATTGAGCGCAGAGGCGAACTCATCAGGGCTGGCTTCGCTGAGTTCGAGACCGCCCGGGTCGAGCTCGGCGAGGGCTTCTTCGCCGCGGACCACGTGGAGCGATGCCCGCCGCTTGGTGCCTGCCTCGGTGAGAAGGAGCGTTCCATCGGTGAAGTCAAAGGCCGCCAGCCCGATCTTGCCGGGGATCTGCTTGCGCTCCTCGTGCCAATGCAATCGACCGGCAACCATCAGATGTAGGACGACGAACAGGTCGTTGGGGAACGCAAAGACGATGCGCTTCCCTATGCGCCGCAACCCGGTTACCTGTTTGCCGAACACCGCGTCAAGGGGAGGGTCGTAGGTGCGCAGTGACGAGAACGACTTCACCCGGACCGTCTCGAGGGTCGTGTTGGTGATGCGCGTATCCATGGCATCGATGTAGGAGACAATCTCGGGTAGTTCAGGCATGTCAGCGGAACATGTCTTCGTTTGCGGGCCGCACCAGATCAGTCGCCCGGTCGGCCCCAGCTGCCCACTGCACACCACGTACAACGGCAATCGGGATCTGGGTCGACTTGCCCATCGCCAGATCTGCCGCAGCGGCTATCTCGTCGACGATCGCAACCTCGGTCGCCTCCATGATCCTGCCGTTGGCGTCGCCGAGCCCCTTGTAGTCGTCGATCACCTTCAGGCCCGAGACGCCAATAGCGACATCGGTCTGGCCCCGCCGCCATGGGCGTCCGAAGGTATCACTGATGATCACGGGCACATCTATGTCGGTAGCCTGTTGCACTCGCATCCGAATCCCATGAGCGGAGCGGTCGGGATCGATCGGCAGCAACACCGCACGGTCGCCGGTGACGTTTGATCTGTCAACGCCGGCGTTCGCACAGATGAACCCGTGCCGAGTCTGGGTAATCACCAGATCGCCGCGGCGACGGATTACGGCTTGTGCCTCGTCTAGGACCGCGGCCCGGTAGGCGTCGTCGTCGCCGGCATCGATGAAGCGCCCCTCTGCCTTCGATACGATCTTGTGCGTAACGACGAGAACGTCACCCGACCGAAGGTTGGTGCCGGATTGGTCGATGGCGTCGAGAATCATCTGAGCGACGTCATCGCCCGGCTCAACCTCGGGAATCCCGGTGACGGGGAAGATCTGTACTGAGTTCACGGGACCATCGTATCCACAAGCCACTCGCCAAATTGCAGTCCCTGTACTTTGTCGCTGATCCTGGTGTCGGCGGCGACGACTTGGGTTTCTGCACTACTCAGCTCCGTGTCGGCGGCGTCGACCCGGTCAACGATCAGCGTGTCCAGCAGCCCCGAATATGACTCCAGAATGCCCGCCGTCCCCGCTGCCATGCCCAAAGAGGTAACGACACGGTCCGCGGGTCCTTTGAGCGCCTTGCCGCCAAACAACGGGCTGATGGCGACCACGTTGCCCGCCGCCGCGATAGCCTCCTCAACCCCCGTGATCCGGAGTATCGGCCAGATCGATAGTGGTGGGTTGGAAGGGGCAATGACAACAAGGTCCGCCTGGCTGATACGGGCAAGCAGACCCGGCGCCGGCTCGGCGTCGGCGATGCCGGCGTAGTCGAGGGCGACAGCCTCATCGCGGTGGCCGCGGGTCACGAAGTAGTCCTGGAACGAGAGCCAGGTGCCGTCGTCGATCTGAACCCTGGTGCGGATCTTGTCGTTGCTGGCGGGCATCACAGTTGCGGTTGCGCCGAGCTCGGATGCGATCTGCGCCGTCACATCGGCGAGCTGAACACCGTTGCGGAGAGCTTCGGTTCGGATGAGGCAGTTTGCCAGGTCACGATCGCCAAGCCGGAACGAAGTGTCGATACCGGTTGCGGCCATGGCGTCCATCACCGAGAACGTGTCGTCTGCGATACCCCAGCCGTGTGGTCCCTCAATGCCGGCCAACGTATAGGTGACCGTATCGAGATCCGCCGCTACGTACGCACCGTACATATAATCGTCGTCGCCTACGTTGACGACTACCGTCAATCGTTCTGGTGCGACAACGCCGGAGAGCGCTCTCGCCATGCGGGCGCCACCAACACCACCACAAAGCACTACTACGTCAATATCGCGATAGATAGGTCTCGACTCCAGAATGCCGCCCATGTCATCCCCGGGGAACCCCAAACCAAAGATCGTCGCTGCCGTGCTTGCGCACGACAGTACCGAGGTTTCGGAGTCCATCTCCCGGGTTCGCAGCCAAGTCTACGGCACCGACCGGATCGTCGTTGTTGGGGCAGGGAGCGGAGGGAGACATGCCGCAGATGCTGCGGGTGTCGAGTGGATGAGCACGGTGCCAAATCTGCTGGGATCGATTGACTCGTCGATTACACACCTCTGGCTTCTCTACGCCGGTGCGCTGCCACGGCCCGACGCACTCGCGGCTTTGGTCGACGAGGCGGAGCGGACCGATGCCGCCGTCGCTGGTTCGAAGCTGGTTCATGACGACGAACCGGATCGCTTGATCGCTGTCGGCATCGCAACCGATGTTTTCGACGTCCCTTATCTGGGCCTTGACGAAGATGAGATCGACGCTGGCCAGTATGACGTGGTCCGCGACGTCGCCGCCGTGGCTGGGGTCTCGATGCTGATCCGTCGCGATCTTGCTCGTGGTGTCGGAGGGCCGGATCCAAAGATGACGCCAGAGGCTGCCGCAATCGACATCTGTCAGCGGGCCCGACTCCGCGGTGCTCGCGTTGTTGTCGTGCCGTCGTCGGAGGTTCTGTTCCCCGCGGATCGATTCCGCACGACCGAGTGGCGTGAGGGTGCCGGACGCATCCGAGCCATGTTGAAGGTGTACAGCCTGTTGACTCTCTTGTGGGCGATCCCGATCCGTTTCCTGATCGGTTTGCTCGAGGCGATCGTGAGTCCGTTCCTCGGGCGTTGGACATTGTTCAACTTCATCCGCGCCTGGCTGTGGAACCTATGGCATCTCCCTTCGCTGCTCAGCGAGCGTGCCGCGGCGAGAAAAGGCAAAGCGTTCGGAGACGCCGAATTGTTCCGATTCCAGATGCGCGGGTCGGCAAGGCTCTCGGCGATCGGCAGCGAGATCGGTGACCGGTTGCGGTCCCGTCTTGATCGCAGTGACAACCTCAGCGTCGCGTCCATCGGCAACGATCTGCGCCAGCCTGCATTCATCGTCGGTGTCCTTACCGTCCTCACGTCGCTCATCGCAGTTCGGGCGTTGTGGTCGGCAGGTTGGCCGGCGGTCGGCTTCAGCATGCCCCTACCCGAGTCGGCGCAAGCCGGCATCGGTGCCTACGCCGGCGGCTGGAACCCCGCAGGCTTTGGTTCCGTCGAGCAACTCCCGCCACTGGTCGGTCTCGCCGGCGTTGTCCAGTACGTTCTCTTCGGGTCGCCAACCGCAGCTGCCTGGGCGATGAGCTTGGCGGCAGTCGTCGCCGGGATCTGGGGGACAATCCGATTACTCCGTACGTGGGACATCGAAGTGGTCGCTGGCTGGGCCGCTGGAATCGTTCTCGTTGCGGGCCCTGCTGCACAGGCGATTGGGGACCGGACTGCAATCGGATACCTGCTCGGGCTGGGCGTCTTGCCCTGGGCGATCCGAGTGACGTCTGCCCGCTGGCCGTGGAGCTTCGCTCGCAAGCTTGGCCGAATCGCGGCGACTGCATGGGTCATTGGCATGCTTGGGCTTGTTGCCCCGCCGCTTCTCGTCGTTCCCGCTTTCGTGCTCTTGGTGAGAGGGGTGCTCCGACCGGCAGACGTGAGGGCATGGGGCGCACTCGGGATCGCCTTGTTGGGAACGGTGATTGCGATTCCTCTCTTGTTGCCGTGGGTTGCGGTTGTCGACATTGGGTCCTACTTGACCAGCGGCTCGGAGTTCTGGACCCCGAGCCTTGTTCCGCTGTTGGCAATCGCCGCCGCGTTTGTGGCAGGGGCAATCGCCGCACCCGGCCGCAAGCTCGATGCCGTGATTCTCGGCGGCGTCCTCGTTGGTTCTGGTGCGATCGTGGCCCGTGGACATGACCTGGGTCTGGGTCGCGAGGCGGCCCTGTGTGGCCTGGCTGTCGTCGCCCTCGGGTCTGCTTTTGTCGTTGGCGGAATCCTCGATGCTTTGCGCTCAGCCGATGTCGCGGGTTGGCGTCGCGTCGTGGCCGGTATCGGTGGTGTGGCGGCTGTCGTCTTGGTGGCGACCACGGTCTTCCCGCTGTTCGGGGGACGAGCCGGTCTGCCCGCTGATGATTTCGCCGAGCCCTTGCGTTTTACGACGGCTGCGGATGGCGAGGCAAGCAACTCGCGGATTCTCCTCGTTGGTCCGGAGGCGACGTTGCCGGGTGAATCACGGGTGGTCCGTGGTGCCGCCTACAGGGTGGTCTCCGCGCCAGTTCCCGGCCTCTGGGAGGCGGAGTTGCCCGAACCGCGGTCAGTAGATGTTGCTCTGGAGGAGCTGCTCGACGCGCTCATCGAGGGTGAGGAATCGCGGGCTGGTGACGTTCTTGCTTCGTTTGGGATCCGTTGGGTTGTCGCTACTGGTGAGACCCCGCTTGAAGCAGTCTTTGACGGGCAGTTGGACCTGATCTCGCTTGGCGGAGCGAAACGCCCCACATTTCTGGTCGACAGCGAACAGCCGGTGCGGGCAATTGCTACGAGTGGCGTTGCTTGGAGCAGGAGCGGCACCGGGTATGAGGGCGGTGTTGCGGAAGGGGACAGGGTCTTCCTTGCGGAGAGCGCCAATTCCCGGTGGGGAGCCGATCCGTGGGTGCAGTCGGGGTGGGGCAATGAGGTCTCCGCAGCGACCGGCACCGCCGAATTCAACCCGATCGAGTCACGTCGCAACCAAGCGGTGATGGCGGCGGCCCTGTTTGCCATCCTTGTCGTGTTCTCGGCGTTTGCGAGGAGACAACGATGAAGCGCATTCTCGGGCTGATCATTGTTGGAGTAGTGGTCCTTGGTGCGGTTGCTCTTCCCGAACCGCCCCCCGTTGCCGGGCCTGACTTCGTCGGACCTCAGGAGCGCGAATCGGTCGCTGCAGCCACCGCCAGCGTTTGGTATTGCCCGTGGGTTGCCAGCGGTGCGTTGCGCGATTCAACAGTGATGATTGCGACAAAGGTCCCCCTCGCTGCTGAAATCACCCTGCCGCAGCAGATTGCGGATGAGGACGCTGATTTGGCAACGGTCTCCGTCGTCGAGCCAGGGGCGATGGTCGTACCGGTCGGTGAGATTGTGCGGCGGGGTGACACGCCGCTGTTTATTGAGCTCAGCGACGGACCTGCCTCCGTGGCTGTGGTCGAATCCAGTACGCAGCTATTGACAGGAGACACCTGTGTCGCTCGCATCCCGAAGGTGTGGGAACTTCCTGGGGGAACCACGAGAGAGGGCAGGACCCTCACCCTGCGGTTGTTTAACCCGTTCCCTGAGCTCGCCAAGGTCAGCGTGAGTGGGGCGAGCGAGTCCGGTGAAACCGGTTTGATCGACCTGCAGAATCTCGACGTTGCGGCGCGGACCTGGCAGGACGTGAATCTCAACTCTTTGGTACCGCTCCTCGACGATCTCGCGCTGACGGTCACTTCCAGCGAAGGCTTTGTGATCCCGTCGCTGGTGGTTGCCGGATTGACCGACGAGGCGAGCTGGCCCGGCGTTGCGCCGTCAGCCAATTGGGAATTCCCTGTCGCCACTGTATCTGCGCAATATGCGCCGTCGCTGATGCTCACCAACAGCGGAAATGCACCGGTCAACGCAGTTGTGGACGTGTATACGTCAGAGGGAGCGACGATCAGTGCCCGTGAGGTTGTTGTCGATCCATCGGTGCCGCGTCGGGTGGACCTCAGCGACCTCGCTGATGGTGCAATGGGCGTTCGAGTCCGTGCGTCCGCTCCGCTCGCTGCGGTTGTGCTAGCCGAGGAGTCGGTTGCGGCCCAGCAGCCGACTGACGAAGAGGGCTTGATCGACGAGGACACCATATTGGGTGATCGCATTGCTGGGACGATCGGTGTGTCCGTACCAGCGACTGAGTGGCTCCTTCCCGGGCTGCAGGCGGTCGCTGAGGGGTCGTCCTCGCTTTGGATCCTCAACACAGGAACTGAGTCGGCCACCATCACGCTACAAGCGCTCGGTTCAAGCGCGACGGCGGTGTCGAAACAGTCTGTCCCGCCTGGCACGGTTCTGGGCGTGCCCCTTGGATTTGACGAGGCTATTGGCGGTTACCAGCTCGAGTCGTCTGTTCCGGTGTCTGTTGCCTGGAGCGCTGAGGCCACAACCGGGCTCATGTTTGTCTCCGGGACGGTGGTCGGTGGGTAACCCCGCGCTGGGTCTTGGCGTAGTTGCCGCCGTGATTCTGGTTGCAGCCGGTGCCGCCTACCTCCTGCGACGCAACACCGCGTTCCATCCACTCATCGATGTCTCAGGCCTTGGCCTGCCTGCAGGCATTGTCGTGTTCACCTCCACCGACTGTCCTCGCTGCAAAGATGCGCTTGCGGTTGCCCGCCGAGTCGATGCGCCTTTGCGTGAAGTCACCTACGAAATCGAGTCCGACCTCCAGGAACGGGCCGGTGTGATTGGGGTTCCTCTGACCCTCGTAATCGATGACTCCGGCACTTCGGTTGCTCAGTTCGCCGGACAACTCAGTGAGCGATCGCTGCGGAAGGCGCTCGCCGGCGCCGGGTTGTAGCGGAGGATCCACCAACGTTTGGCTTTGGCGCACTAGCGTCACGAACCTGATGAACTACAGATGTACCCGCTGCACTTCCCCCGCTGACTCAGTGATGTCGTTTGATTATCCGGGTCGGTCAATGTGGATCACCGATATCGACGTGCTTCCCGAACCCGGCACCGGTTATCTGCTGTGCGCCGCACACGCCTCTCGTCTCGGGGCACCAGTTGGCTGGACCCTGGTCGACAAGCGTTCTCCGATGGCTCGGTTGTTTTCGGTGCCGGCCTAGATGGGTTTGGCATGCCGATAGACCGCGACGTTCTTGAAGCCATCCGCGAGATGGATGAACCGGAGCTGCGTCGTCTGCTGATCTTGGCCAGGGCACGTTTGGAGAATCGTGGCGTGTTCTCAGCGGAAAGTGAACCGGAAGTCAAGCTACGACGCCAGATGGTGAAATGCGGCAAGGATTCGTGCACTCAATGTCCGCACGGGCCCTACTGGTATGCCTACTGGTGGGAGAAGGGGAAGCGACGCTCTCGGTATGTCGGGAAGCTCGATGAGATTCCCGAGATGGCATGATCGGGAAATTCGCCGAGGACGCCGAAATGGCGACTACTCTTGTAGCCATGAGTAGGAGAAGAGGCGTCCCAGCAGAACCGTTGCAGTGTGCGGATTGCGGAGCCAACAACGTTATCCAGATCGAGCTCACGCTCCCCGACGGGACAGAAGTCAACTTCTGTTCCTGCCATCAATGTGAGGCGCGGTGGTGGGACAGAGAAGGTGAGCCGCTCGAGTTGGATGTCGTCCTCGAACTTGCCCGCAACACCGACGCGTGAACTGCGGAATCCTTTCACTGAGCTAGCCTCTCGCCGGTGACAACCACTTCTTCTCTTCGTTCCAAGCCTTCAGGCAGTCGACTGCTCGTGGTTTTGGCGATCCTGTTGCCGGCCGGGCTGATCCTGCTGATCATGGCCGGTCTGGTGGCGAGCGTCAGCCCGCAGAGTAGTTTTCCGTTCTTCAACCTGGACCTGCATTGGCCATCGATTCTGATGGCGAATACCCCTACAGGTGGGGACATGGGCGCACACGTTGTACTCCCTCAGGTCCTGCGTGACGACCTGATACCTTCGGGCCGGATTCTGGGTTGGAGTAATGACTGGTACGCCGGCTACCCAGTGTTCTACTTCTACTTCCCTCTGCCCGCCGTCTTCACGGTCCTGCTGGACGTGTTCCTTCCCTACGGCGTCGCTTTCAAGCTCTCCACCATCATCGGCCTGGTAGCTATGCCTGCCGCCGCCTACTACCTCGTGCGCTCGATCGGATTTGCCCGACCGGTTGCGGCTGTTGCTGCTGCGTTTGGCTCGATGTTCGTGTTCATGGAGAGCTTCAGCATCTTCGGAGCGAACATAAAGTCAACGCTTGCCGGCGAGTTCTCTTTCTCGTGGTCGTTTGCACTGTCGCTCGTCTACTTGGGGATGGTGATTCGAGATTCGAGGGAGGGGAGAGGCTTCACTCCCGCAGCTGCTGCGGTATTGGCGCTGACGGCGTTCAGCCACATCGTCACCACGATCGTTATCGTTCTTGTCTCCTTGCCGATCTTCTTGAGGCGGCGGGGCGGTACCAAAGTCGTGATGTCTTGGCTTCTCGGATTCGCCATGGTCGCTTTCTGGGCGCTTCCTGTTTTCATCAGGATTACCGGCGGTCTCACCACCGACATGGGGTGGACGCCGCTGACCGGCATCCGCGGGCCAGGCATATCGAACGTTGGCACTCCGTTCACGAACGAGTTCATCCCGATCTTTGTGCTGGGTGTGATCGGAGCTGTGTGGTCGCTGCTGCGCAGCGAAGACGTACGTCTCCTACTCACGATGACGATTGCCCCCTTCCTCGGCTACCTAATCATCGCCGAACAAGGCTGGACCATCCTCTACAACGCCCGCCTGCTTCCCTACTGGTTTATGGGGGTGTTCCTCTTCGCCGGCATCGCCGTGGGTCTCGGGACGACTCGATTAGCGCGATGGCTGCCCAACCGTCACGAGAACACGGTCAGCCTTGGCCTTGTCGTCGTTGCGATCACGCTGTTGGTGACGATTATCGGCGTGCACGATATCCCCGGCTGGGTCAATTGGAACTACCAGGGGTACGAGGGCAAATCGGCCTATACAGAGTTGAACGCCCTTGTCAGCGATATTGACGAACTCCCCGAGGGTCGAGTCATGTGGGAATACAACAAGGAGATTCAAGAGCAGTACGGGACACCGATGGCTCTCATGCTGATCCCGTACTGGAGTGACGACCACGAAACGATGGAGGGGGTGTTCTTCGAGTCCTCACTGACCACTCCGTTCCACTTTCTCAACCAGGCAGAAATGAGCAGGTCGCCGTCGCAGCCGGTGCGCGGCCTGACTTACCGGACCTTCGACCTCGAGCGGGGGATCGCTCACTCGATGCTCTACAACATCGAGTACTACGTAGCTCAGACAGAAGAGATGACCGGAGAGGCGAACCGGCTCGGCCTAGAGGCGTTGATCGAAGAGGAGGGCTACTCGATCTTTGCGCTCGAGGAAACAAGCGCTGTCGATGTCGCCCAGTTCATGCCGATGGTCTACGAGGGTGAGGAGGAGTTCATCGAGGTTGCCCTCGCTTGGTATGACGAACTCGACACTCTCGACAATTGGATCGTTGCCGATGGGCCTGAAGAGTGGGACCGTTTCTACGAGATTCTGGGACCGTACGACCTCGGCGATCCTCTCGACACCGCGGATGCGGTGGTCAGCGACATTGTTATCGACAACCACAACATATCGTTCACGACAACGGCAGTGGGCGTGCCGCACCTGGTGAAGACGTCGTACTTCCCAAATTGGGAAGCCACCGGTGCGGAAGGTCCGTATCGAGCTGCACCCTCGCTCATGATCGTTGTACCAACCGAGGAAGAAGTTTCACTGGAGTTTGCGAGGACTTGGACCGAAAACGTAGGCATGGCACTCACCCTTGCCGCGTTCATGTTTGTGGTCTGGTGGGTGTCACGATCCCGCGCTAGTCGGCGGGGGAGAACCGCCTAGCTGAGGTCCGCGTGCGAGCCTACATCCGATCCCTTTTCACCCGAAACGCTATCAATCAACTGATCAAGGTGAGTTTGGTCGGCGTTGTGAACACAGTCGTCTCGATTGCGTTGTTCAACGTGTTCCTCAATCTCTTCGGCGGGACCAAGGACGCGGACGAAGGGTTCAATTGGGAGCAGTTCTGGGCTGTTGCGCTGTCGTTTCTCATCGCCACATTCGTGTCGTACTTCCTCAACAGGCGGTGGACTTTCAAGCTCGCTGAACCGGGGGACATGCGAAGGGAGACCGCCAATTTCGTTGGGATCAACGTTGCCGCGTGGCTGGCAACACAGTTCGTTGTGAGCGGTGGCGACTGGGTATGGGGTCCCCTGAGTCGGACGCAGCAGAACGGGTTCTACCTGCTGGCATCAGCGCTGATCATCATCCCCAAGTTCGCCGGCTATCGCGACATAGTCTTTCGCAAAGCGATTTCCGCCAAGGTGGCCGCCGCCGATCTACTTCCAGCGGAAGCTTCTCACCCAGATCCGGAGGGTGTCCCAGCCCATCTCCCACAGCGTGGAGAGGGAGAGGCCGCCTGAGGAACCGGGCGCCAGCGCCACAGGTGCTTCGGCAAGGGAACCTCCTGCCTTCCTGATACGAATCAGTAGCTCTAGATCGAATGTATAGCCGACGGTTTCGAGGGCTGGCAGCGTGCTTGCCAAGGCTGAGCGTTTGAATGCCTTCAATCCCGTTTGGGTTTCGTGGACGGGGAGACGAAACAACAATCGGTTCACCGCGGCGAATGTAAGGCTGAGCACCCTGCGTAGCGCCGGGTACCGACCGGGCGCCATTGCGGTCCGCTTGGCGCCAACCAACGCATCAACTCCCTGGTGCTCGAACTCGGCAACGAAGGCGGGGAGCTGCTCTGGCGGCAGATCGAGATCTGAATCGAGGAATACGATTGTGTCGCCGGTCGCGTGCCTGAAGCCCTCCTTGAGCGCTCCGCCCTTGCCACGGTTCGTCGCATAGCCGACAACCGAGACGATTTCGTGGCCACTGGCGGCTTTCTCTGCAAAGCCTCGCGTGTCATCGGTGCTACCATCGTCGATAACGATGACTTCGACATCGGTCCAGGAATCGACAACATCGACAACTCGGTCGATGTTGTCGGCGATAACGAGTTCGAGTTGGTAGGCCGGCATCAAGATGGAGACGCCAGCTTGCGGAGTGTGCGGCATTGTCGACCAATTGTAGGGGGGTTGACGAGCAAGTCGGTCGGCCACTCGCCCGAGACCGTACAATCCCGCCTATGAGTTTCGATCAAATCTTCAAGGCCTATGACATCAGGGGCACCGTCCCCGACCAGCTCGACGAGGAGTCGGCGGAGCGGATCGGGGCTGCATTCGCGCAATTCGCCGCAGCCGACCGTATTGCGGTCGGTAGGGACTGCCGGGATTCGTCCCCTGGTCTGGCCGATGCCCTGATCAAGGGGATCACATCACAGGGCGTAGCCGTTGACGACTTGGGGATGATCACGACCGACATGGTGTACTTCGCTTCAGGCTCGATGGATCAGCCGGGAGTGGTCATCACCGCAAGTCACAATCCCAAGGGCTACAACGGGATCAAGCTGTGCTTGGCCGGAGCCGCCCCTGTCGGTGTCGACAGCGGCCTTGTAGAGATTCGGGCCGGAGCGGAACAAGGGGTCGAGTCAGCCGCAGTCCCAGGGGACGTTACCGAAGTCGATGTGTTGCCGGGCTACATCGAGCACCTGATGTCGATCATCGACATCGATCAGATGAGTGAGCTACGGGTTGCCGCCGACGGTGGCAACGGTGTGGCCGGCGTGGCGGTGCCGACGGTCTTCGATCGGATCCCTGCCCAGCTAACGGGGCTGTATCTCGAACCGGACGGCAGCTTTCCCAATCACCACCCCGACCCATTGCGTCCGGAGAACCTTGTCGATCTCGAGGCGTTGATGACTACCGACACGCAGGACCTAGGTGTCGCCTTCGATGGTGACGCCGACCGTGCGTTCTTCATCGACGACAAACTGAGCCCGCTGCCGGGAAGCACGGTCACCGCAATCATTGCCAGCTGGTTCCTGAGCAAGAACCCAGGGGAACGGATCGTTCACAATCTGATCTGTTCCAAGGCGGTTGCTGAAGCCGTGAGAGATGCGGGTGGGAAGCCGGTTCGCACCCGAGTTGGTCATTCCTACATAAAGCAGGTGATGAAGGAGACGGGTGCGATCTTCGGTGGCGAGCACTCCGGCCACTACTACTTCAGAGACAACTACCGCGCTGATTCGGGCATCCTGGCCATGCTCGTTCTCCTGCAGGTTCTTGCCGAGGACGGTCGCCCCCTGTCGGAGTTGCGTCAGGAGTACGAGCCGTATGCGCAATCGGGGGAGATCAACTTCGACGTTGCGGACAAAGACGCTGCGATTGATGTCATCGCTGGTGCGTTTCCCGGCGCAGAGTTCGACCGTCTTGACGGTCTGACGATTGATCTCGGCGACCGGTGGCTGAACGTGCGGCCATCGAACACCGAACCGGTGTTGCGCCTAAATGTCGAAGCTCCGACTGCGGGTGACGTCGACGGTGTCGTCACTCAGGTACGCTCAATCCTCGTGGAACCACAACAACAGCGACCAGGGCTCCTTCCCGAGGGTCTCTTGGAGATCATGCAATGTCCGTCGTGCGCAGGGGCGCTGGCCGAGGTTGCGGACCCGCCATCACTGCGCTGCAGCGGGTGTGGGTTGAGCTACCCGGTCGACGACGGCATTCCGGTGATGTTGATCGAAGAGGCCACTCAGACCTAAGGCGCTGATGTGCCTTGACGGCCGTAGTCATCTTCCAGCCGGACTACGTCGTCCAGTTCGGGGGTGGACACCTCGATGAGCCGGACGTCGGTGATCGCCTCGAACCGATGCACCCGGCCGGTGTGGACTCTGGCGAATTCACCTGGCCCCATCTGGATCTGTTCAACATCACCTTCATCGTTTTCGAGGTGCAGGTTGAGAGTTCCCTCGACGACAAAGATTGACTCATCCTTCTCGTGGTGGAACTGGAGAGATAGACGAGCCCCGGCATTGACAGAGATAAGTTTGCCGACATAACGGTCGGTGTGGGTCCAGATAAGTTCGCTGCCCCAGGGCTTTTCGACAAAGCTGCTCATGTCCCTCCTGGCGAGACTCGATATAAAACAGGTTAGCGTTGGGGGGGTACAAGGAAGACCAGAGAGGAACCACCGTGGACTATGACATCGCGGATCCGTCACTTGCTGAGCTTGGCGGACGTCGCATTGAGTGGGCAGGCCGACGCATGCCAGTGCTGGCGAACATCCGAGAGCGTTTTGAGGCCGACCAGCCACTTGCCGGAATCACAATCGGAGCGTGCATGCACGTCACGACCGAGACCGCCAACCTGATGACGGTCCTCCGTGCCGGTGGTGCTGCCGTCACTCTTTGCGCCTCGAACCCTCTGTCGACCCAGGATGACGTCGCCGCTGCCCTCGTAGCCGATGGAGTACCTGTCTATGCGGTGCGCGGTGAGGACTCAGAGACTTTCTATCGCCACATCAATGCGGTCCTGGACACCAGGCCGGACCTCGTGTTCGACGATGGTTGTGACATGACAACCGTATTGCACGAAGAACGCGCCGACCAGCCAGTCATCGGAGGCATGGAAGAGACGACCACCGGTGTTATTCGCCTTCGGGCAATGGAGAACGAGGGAGTGCTTCGCTTTCCCGTTGTTGCGGTCAACGACTCTGACACGAAGCATCTCTTCGACAATCGTCACGGCACGGGCCAATCTTCTTTGGACGGGATCTTGCGTTCCGCAAACGTGCTGTTTGCCGGCCGCACGGTCGTAGTTGGAGGCTATGGCGATTGTGGTCTGGGTATTGCGAACCGTGCCGATGGGCTCGGCGCCAAGGTCATCGTTGTCGAGTCCGACCCGGTTCGGGCGCTATCTGCAGCTATGGACGGTCACCAAGTGATGACCAGCCACGACGCTGCCCCGCTTGGTGACGTGTTCATTACTGCTACAGGTGACATCCACGTATTCCGCGCTGAGCACTTCGAGGCAATGAAAGACAGCGTCATCCTCGCCAACGCCGGCCACTTCGATGTGGAGCTCGACCTCAAAGCTCTTGGTGAGATGGCCGTCGGCTACCGCGAACTCCGAGACAACCTCGGCGAATACACATTGCCCGACGGACGTCGGATCCTGGTGGTCGCAGAAGGACGGTTGGTGAATCTTGGCGCAGCCGAGGGTCATCCCGCGGACGTAATGGACATGTCGTTTGCAGACCAGGCGTTGGCAGCTGAGTGGCTCACTGTGAATGGGGCGTCGCTGGATGCCAAGGTATATGTCCTGCCCAAGGAACTGGACGATCAGGTGGCAACCCTGAAGCTCGAGTCAATGGGGTGCGGCCTGGAGCAGTTGACCGACGAACAGGTCGCCTATCTGAACTCCTGGCAGCACGGGACGTAGACCCGGCGCGGCCTAGCTCTGGGAAACCGACGCGATCGGGCGGGTTCGCTTGCTCATGACACGAAGGTCGACGAGCACCTCGTCGTCGTGGTTTCGGGTCTCCTGTACCTGTGACAAAATCTCGTTGATCTGCGGTGCTGAGAGCCGGTGGTTGCGCATTAGGGCTTCTCGGATCGAGACAATCGCCTGACGATTTTCGAGCATGAGGCGGACTGACTCGCGCTTCGACTCACGCAGGATCGACTCGAGGCCTTTGCGGGTTTGGGCATCGTCCAGCACCCGTTCGACGAACGTGTTTCGACTGGGTCGTGATGCGTTCAGCGAAACGAGGGATCCCGACATGCCGAAGCGGCCGACCATGTCTGCGCCGAGTGTGGTTGCGCTAGCCAAGTCTTGCTCGACGTGAGCTCCGCTCTCACCCGCAAAGATCTCCTCGGCGGACATACCGGCGAGAACGTTCACGAGTTCCGCGCGGATCATAGATTGGGTCACCGCGGGGAGGAGGGAGGAATGTCGGCTGCACGGCTCTGACATGTCGATAGCGCTGACCCCTGCGGGATCATTGATATAGGCAGCGACGACGTGGCCGGCATGGTGTGTAGCGAGCATTTGGCGTAGGGCAGGCGTTGCCATCATTCGGGTATTGCGATCGAGTGGACGTCGCCACAACGCAAGCATCGCAATGATTGCCGATGTTGCCACGATTGTGGCGAAAGCCGTATCGCCGATTGTGGCGGCATTCTGTGTCATTACCCGGACCCACAAAGAGATGTCAATGATGATCAATGCACTCGCCAGTGCAATGAATCGAAGATGCCGTCCGCTACGCCCGTAGGCGGAGGCGATTGTTCCCGCCCGCATTGCTAGCCCCCAAAGTTGCATGCCATTCCTGATGTCATCGTACAGCACGGTGAGTAGTTGGTCGGCTGCATTTAGCGGTCACGCAGACGGACTAGTCCGTGTCAGTTTGTGTTGATACCTTGCCATCATGCCGATTTGTCTTGTGTGTTCTGCGTGGGGTGTTGGTCCACTTTGTCTCCGCTGTCGATCTCTTCTGAAGCCTGTCGATACCCGCGTTGCCTTCGATCAGTTGCAGGTGGGCAGCGCTCTTGGTCACGAATCGGCGGCCCGTCGCCTCGTCCACCTGCTCAAGTATCAGGGTCTCAGGATGGCGGGCGAGGTGCTCGGTGCGGCGATGGTCACACTGGTGCCACCCGGCGCAACGACTCTGGTGCCGGTACCACGGGCGGTGGTGCGCAAGATGAAGTACGGCACCGATCCTGCCTTGGTGCTGGCCGGCGTGGTTGGGGCAGCAGTCGACTTGCCGGTTGTATCCGCGCTCGCTGCTCGGCTGTGGTGGCCGGCCCACGCCGGTATGGATCGGGACTCCCGTCGATCGCCCCGCTTCCGAGTGGTGGCACCCGCCCCCGCCGGGAGTGTCTTGGTCGACGATGTGCTCACGACGGGAGCAACGCTGGCTGCGGCAGGCCAGCTTCTTGGCGTCGGACAGGCGATTACCGCGACCCGTGCGGGTACCAGAGGTTGCGGGTAGGATAATGACGACGGGCTAGCCGAGTCAGTCCGAAGCCGGAGCAGGTGTGCAGGAGTACTCGATAGACATCCCAGGAGACCCCGATTCTCAAGGGTTCTGGGATGGCCCGAATCTCTCATTGATCTTGAGTTGTTTGTAGTTCGCCCCTCGAAAGGAGCCAAGGTGGACGTACGCGTACACGGGAAGAATATGCGAGTTGAGGAAGCTGCCAGCGGCGTCGCTCACGACAAGATCGGGCACGCCAGCCGCATCTTTGACGATGGGTCGGTTGCCGATGTCGAGTTCTCCGAGCTCAAGAATCCCCGCTCGGCTGGCGAACGGTACAAGGTCGAGATCACGTCTCACATTGCAGGTCACACCGTACGAGTGGAGTCAGTGGCACCCGATCAATTCTCCGCAGTTGATCTTTCCGCCGACAAGTTCGAGCGGCAATTGCGCCGGCTCAAGGAACGGCTCATACAGCGGTCGCGAACTAGGGATCACAAAACTCTCAATGACCAGTCACTTGAGTCCGATGAAGAGCAGGAAGACGGACCGCTGAGCATTGTGCGAACCAAGCGCTTTGAGATGCGGCCCATGACAGCGGAGGAAGCTGGACTGCAAATGGAGATGTTGGGACACAACTTCTTCTTCTTCCTTGACGCCGAGAGTGGCAAGTACTGCGTCCTCTACCACCGAGACGACGGCAACCTAGGACTGATCGAACCCGCATGACACGACTTCTCGTAGTTGACGATGTTCCCCTCTTCAGGGCAGGCATAACCGCTGCCCTCAACGAGGCGGGCTTTGACGTTGTTGGCGAAGCTGGCAACGCCGAGGATGCTGTCGCTCAGGCCGAGATCCTGCAACCGGATCTCGTCCTGCTCGACGTCCTGATGCCAGGTCTATCCGGGCTCGACGTCGTTGGCAAGATCGTCGCTGCATCGGAGGAATCGCAGGTCATCCTGCTCACCGGTAGCGAGTCGGAAGAGGACATGATCTCAGCGATCAAGTCTGGGGCGCGCGGCTACATCGTCAAAGACATGCCCTTTGCCCACCTGGTCGATCTGATCAGGGCGGTAGCTGAGGGTGGCGGTGCGTTCTCGCCCAAGATGGCAGGAAAGATGGTCGACGTCCTTCGTCAGTTGTTGCGCCACCAAGAACTCTTCAAGTCGAGGAAGCCAACGTTGACCGGGCGGGAGATCGAGGTTCTGCAACTGGTCGCCAGAGGTATGACCAGCAGAGAAATCGGCGATCGTCTCTACATCTCCGAGAACACTGTCA
Source organism: bacterium (assembly GCA_024228555.1). Classification (GTDB taxonomy): domain Bacteria; phylum Actinomycetota; class Acidimicrobiia; order Spongiisociales; family UBA5794; genus JAAETI01. The sequence goes on from JAAETI010000304.1 coordinate 66,321, forward strand.
AGAACCACATTCGCAACATCCTCGACAAGCTTGGCCTGCACTCCCGCAACGAAGCGGTTCTCTATGCGCTTCGCGAAGAGTTGATCACCCTTGACTAGGGGAACTCACCGAAGGTGAGTTCCTTGCGAGTTCTGCTTTGCAGAACTCGGGGTGGCTTGCGAGTTCGGTGCAACCGACCTCGTGGGAACTCACCGAAGGTGAGTTCCTTGGCAGTTCCGGAGGAACTGCTGGTTGCGGGGGTTCCGCTTCCAAAAGCTCATCTGACTCCTACAATGCTTCTCCCATGGCACTTTTCAACAGGATTCTTCGCGTCGGCGAAGGCAAGCAACTAAAAGAACTCGAGAAACTGGCAGTACTGGTCAATTCTCTCGAACCGGAGATCGAACAGCTGACCGACGATCAGCTTCGAGCGAAGACCGACGAGTTCCGGAAGAGGATCGTCGACGGCGAAACTCTCGATGACATTGAGGCGGAGGCCTTTGCGGTTGTTCGCGAGGCGGCCAGGAGGGTCCTCGGCGAGCGTCACTATGACGTGCAGGTCGTCGGTGCAGGCGCACTGGCGCGAGGCATGATCGCCGAGATGCGCACCGGTGAGGGCAAAACCCTCGTTTCGACAATGCCGACCTATCTGAACGCTCTCTCTGGTGGCGGCGTCCACGTCGTCACCGTCAATGACTACCTGGCAAGTCGTGACGCGGAGTGGATGGGAACCGTCCACAGGTTCCTCGGTCTCGAGATTGGAATCATCCAGGCCGACATGACTCCCGCCGAGCGTCGTCCCGCCTACGCCGCCGACATCACATACGGCACGAACAACGAGTTTGGGTTCGACTACCTCCGCGACAACATGACCATGAAGCCCGAAGATATGGTGCAGCGTGGCCACGCCTATGCAATCGTCGATGAGGTCGACTCGATCCTCATCGATGAAGCGCGGACCCCTCTCATCATCTCCGGTCGCGTCGGTGAAACCGGCAAGTGGTATCGCGACTTTGCCCGTATCGCCAACAGCCTGCATCGCGACATCCACTACGAAGTCGACGAGAAGAAGCGCCAGGTCATCACCACCGAAGATGGCGTGCACAAAGTCGAGCAGATTCTCGGCGTTGAGAACATGTACGACTTCGCCAACGTCGACATGATCCATCACCTCGACGTCGCTTTGAAGGCCAAGGAGCTCTACGAGCGTGATGTGGATTATCTGATTCGGCAGGGCGAGATCAAGATTGTTGATGAGTTCACTGGGCGCGTGCTCGATGGGCGGCGCTACTCCGAGGGTCTCCACCAGGGTATTGAGGCCAAAGAGGGCGTCAAGATCAAAGAAGAGAACCAGACGCTGGCCACGATCACGTTGCAGAACTACTTCCGCATGTACGACAAGCTCGCCGGGATGACGGGTACCGCCATCACCGAGGCAGGCGAGTTCTACGAGATCTACAAGCTTGAAGTGGTCGAGGTCCCCACCAACCGTCCGATCGCTCGCGCCGACCAACCTGATCTTGTCTATGTGGATGAAGACGCCAAGTTCGACGCACTTGTTGACGACATCATCGAACACAACGCCAACGGTCAGCCGATTCTCGTGGGTACGGTGTCGATCGAGAAGTCGGAGCGTCTCTCCGGCCACCTCAACCGACGCGGCATCAAGCACGAGGTGCTCAATGCCAAACAGCACGCTCGGGAAGCACAGATCATCGCCCAGGCCGGCCAGCCGGGAGCTGTGACCGTCGCCACCAATATGGCTGGTCGTGGTGTCAACATCGCTCTAGGCGGAAACGCTCAGGAGCTGGCGCACGCCGAGATGAGGAAGCGTGGCATCGAGAAAGATGCCGAGGAGTACGACGACCAGTTCAACGAGCTTGTCGAGGAGTTCTCGATCCACACCGGAGCAGCAAGGGACCAGGTGCTGGAAGCCGGTGGGCTCTATGTGCTTGGCACAGAGCGTCACGAGTCACGCCGCATCGACAACCAGTTACGGGGTCGTTCCGGCCGTCAGGGCGATCCCGGTGAGTCACGTTTTTACCTTTCGCTAGAAGACGACCTGATGCGGAGGTTCGCCAACGATCGCGTCGCCTCCATCATGAGTCGACTCAAGATTCCCCGCGAAGTCCCCATCGAGCACAAGATGGTCAGCAAGGCGATCGAGCGGGCCCAAAACCAGGTCGAGGCGCAGAACTTCGAGATTCGTAAGAACGTCCTGAAGTACGACGAGGTGATGAACACCCAGCGCAAGATCATCTACGAATGGCGAAATCAGATCCTCGTCGGCCATAAGACCGAAGAGCTGATCATTGATTGGCGCAATGAGGTCATTGAGGCCCATGTCCATGGCATGACCGACGGGATTGATCCCGAAGAGTGGGATTGGGATGGATTCACCGAGCGTACGACCTCGATCTACCCGCCGGGGATCGGCAAGCAATCGTTCGCTCATCCCGGTGACCTGGATGTCGAGGAAGTTGTCGAGGCATATCTGGAGGATGCTGCAAAGACGTATCTCGCCAGGGAAGAAGACTTGACGCCGGAGGTCTTGCGACGTCTGGAACGGACCGTGACCTTGTCGATTATCGACAACAAGTGGCGGGAACATCTCGCGGAGATGGACTACCTGAGATCGGGTATCGGTCTGCGGGCGATGGCACAGAAGGACCCGCTGGTCGAATACCAGCGCGAAGGTTATGACCTCTTCTCGTTGCTGGTTGACTCGGTCAAGGAGGACACCCTCCGCTATATGTACCATGTCAAAGTGGTTCGGGAAGAGGCCCCGCAACGTCCCACCGCAATCCAGACTTCGGGACCGTCGACCGCAAAGCGGCGCACGGTACGAGTCAAGGACAAGATTGGGCGCAACGAGCCCTGTCCGTGCAACTCGGGCAAGAAATACAAGATGTGTCACGGCAAACCGGGAGCAGAGCCGCTGGCGGGATAGCCGTCGACTTGTCTCCACCCCTTGAGAACCGTGGGGACTGGAAATAGCCGATCGACGCTTGGCGACGACGGCATAGTTACCACTGGTCCGATCGACGACCAGGGTCCCCGGACGGGGGAGATGGTTGCGGAGATCGTGGCGGGTATCAAGACCTTGGTGGGATCGGCGTCACGACCCGTATTGCGTATGCCAGATGACACCCGGCTCGAGCCTCGCGGCTGACAGATCCTCACCGAGTTCGTCGCCAGTGTCGCCGTGGCTGTAGCGATTGTTGCGGACGACGATGCCCGAGTTCGGCTCGGTGCTTCTCCGGGAATGGCTGATGCGTTGCTGCTCCCGGTCCGGATATTCACCAATGAGGAGGACTCCCATCAGTGGCTCGGGGCTACTACCATGTGAGGTAGCGGAGTCCGAGGTGGGCTCTTGAGATGTTGTGAGTTCGGATGCGTGTTGAGGAAACTCCGTATAACCGGATCACTCTGTTTGACGACGGCATCATTGAGGCGACCCCGCTGATGCCTCACATTCCGCGTAGGGCAGGCCTGATCGGTGGGGCTCTCGACACAATAGCCCGGCTCGCCGGCAGCGAGCGCCGCCCTGTCTTGTGGATTCCAACAGGGATACTGCCGTTGCCCCCCGATGCCTGGCAGACCATAGTTGCTCGTGTTGAGCGGATTGTGTCGGCTCTTGCCATCGTTGTTGATCCAGAAGATGAGCCTCTTCTGGGTGCTTTCCCTGCCTCGATCGACTCGCTCTTGATTCCAGCCCGTGTGTTCAACGACCGGGCCGATGCCCGGGAGTGGCTGTTGCAGTTCGTCGACACTGGCGAGGGTTCCGGCTAGGTACTCAAGCGAACGCACCAAGTGAGTTCGCAGCTACCATCGCAGCTCCATGAACGAGATTGACCCAAGAGCACGTTTAGAGGAACTCCGTTCGCGTCTTGATGACGCAAGGAGGTTCCTTTGACGTCGCAGGCAAGCAAACCGAGCTAGAGGAATTGCGGGAACTGGCTTCCGCCCCTGACCTGTGGAACGACCAGGATCGTGCCAAGGAGATCACCCAGAAGCTGGCTCGCTTCGAAGGGGTAATCGAAAACGTTGCCAGCCTCGGCAGCCGGATCGATGACGCCGAAGTTCTTCTCGAGATGGCTGACGAGGAGAATGACGCCGAAACCGCTGCTGAGGCTTCAGAAGAGATCGCGGCTCTGCACAGCGAGATGACCCTCCTCGAGCGGGAGAGCCTGTTCTTCGGCGAGTACGACGATCGCCCGGCAATTCTCAGTGTCCACGCAGGTGCCGGTGGCGTCGATGCCCAGGACTGGGCGGAGATCTTGCTGCGGATGTATGTGCGGTACTTGGAGCGCACATCCTTCAAGGTCGAGATAGACGAGATCCAGCCCGGCGATGAGGCCGGCATCAAGTCAGCAACGCTGACCATCAAGGGAGAACACGCCTACGGGTCCTTCGAAGGTGAGCGGGGCGTCCACCGATTGGTCCGGATCAGCCCGTTTGACTCAGCGGCACGCCGGCACACGTCTTTTGCCGGCGTCGACGTGATCCCCGAGGTCGACACAACCGATATCGAGATCAATCAAGATGACCTCCGTATCGATACCTACCGGTCGCAGGGGGCAGGTGGCCAGCACGTCAACACTTCCGACTCAGCGGTGCGGATTACCCATCTGCCCACAGGTGCTGTCGTCGCTTGTCAGAACGAGCGATCCCAGCTCCAGAACAAGAACCGGGCAATGCAGTTACTGGCGGCCCGGCTTGCAGAAATCTCCCGTCAGAATCGGATCAATGAGATCGACTCGATCAGGGGCGAGCAAACCGAGGCAGGCTGGGGTCGTCAGATCAGGTCCTATGTGATGCAGCCGTACCAGATGGTCAAGGATCTCCGCTCTGATATGGAAGTCGGAAACATCACCGGCGTCCTTGACGGCGACATTGATGCGTTCATCGACTCCTACCTCCATTGGCGCAGGGCGAACCAAGAGGACTAATCGGAGCCTCCGAAGGAAGCTCCCAAGTGCCTGATTGATACTGGTGGCAGACGTTTCGGTGGTTCCGTAGCGTTTGGGTGATCCGGTCGGTGGGCTCTTCAAGTGCCTGCCGCCCGTGTGGGTTGGCTTTCGAACGAGCTGCTTGCCGGCCGGTTACCCGACTGGGGTGTGGCTCGAAAGAGGCGAGAACACATCGACCCAAATCAGGAGTGCCCACCTCGGCTCACCATCGACTAGGAAGGCATTGTCATGACCATGATCGGTATCGATCCGCACAAGGCGACCCACACTGCTGTGGCGGTCGACGACAACGAAGTGGTGCTTGACGAGTTCAAGCTCCGAGCATCAACTGTTCAGGCTGAACGGCTGCGGGAATGGGCCGACGGTTTCAAAGAGAGGGAGTGGGCTGTCGAGTCGGCCAATGGTCTTGGCTATCTCGTCGCTCAACAGCTGATTGCAGCCGGTGAGACTGTGTTCGATGTGCCGCCGTTGTTGGCGTCGCGGGTTCGGGTGTTGGGCTCGGGCAAGTCTCAGAAGAACGA
>JAAETI010000305.1 GCA_024228555.1 bacterium
GACTTCGCGCGGTCGATCAGGCTATGGAGATTACTCTCCAGATCCTTCTCGAAGTCCGCACTGGTTTGACCATCGATGCCCACCGCGCCGTCCTTACGTGAGCGTCGATGAGCGACGCGCAACAGATCGACCGTGATGTGAATGGCCAGCGCGGTGAACGCTAGCTCTGGCGATTCCTTCGCTTTCTCTTACCCCGTGCAATCCCGTTGAGATGGGATCCGAGCTCTGTGTCGAAGTCTCAGTTCCTCACAACAGTTCTATGATTTGGCGAGCCCTTCCCTCCATCGGGTCCCTGCGATCAGGTTCCCCGACTTCATCGGTACAATGGCTCACTCCGACTCCCTGTTAGCCATCCCGCCGCACTTCGTTTCCTTCACTTGGCGGTACCGTGCTGCACCCATCAGTCATGACGAGGTCGGTGGGTGCACCATGCTCGTCGAGGTTTGGTCAGCCGGCCCCTACCCGGCAGTATCACACGGAGATAACAGGGCCTCTTAGGTTCCTGGGGAGTCCACTCGGTTACATGCCCTGCTCTCAGACCCCGGCGGGACGCAGACGCTAGGCCAACTAGGCGTCTGTCATGTTGCCTTCCGCTCTTCTTACGGCGTCGGCTCCCACGAGAAGCTTAATTTCGAGGCTCAATCACACAGCCTATAACCACGCTGTCTACGCTTCGCAGCCAGGGTTACCCCTGAACCACGCAAGACTCGCTTCCGGTTGGCGGCCAACCTTGACCGGATGGGATTGGGTACCCACCGAACTCCAAAGACAGTTTCATCAGGTCATACCATCATCCTCCGTCTCCAAGCTTTCCTAACGCACAAGAAGCACAAGCTGCATGTTCCGCACTGGCTGCCTCTACGCAAGCCCCCGCTGAACCCTTCAGCAGGTCGCGCATGAGGCGGTCGAACCCTTGATCGCCAAGGCCCAGGGCGGTTGCCGCCAGCTCGGCCGTCTGTTTGAGCAGGGCCGGGTCGGTCTCTTTCGCGCTGTTCAGGGCGGCCAGGTTTTGTTGAAAGCGCTTCTTGTCAGGGTCTTTCAGCAGTCGGAGAACCAGCGTGCTCAACGCGGTCTTGAGGGTCTGTTTGTGGTCGGCTTTGACGGCCACGTTCTTGCCGAGAACAAACAGCAGGCCTCTGGAGACCGCTTGATACTCTTCGACGTCGAACAGCGCGCCGGTCGACGTGCTGACCTGTGGTCAGGCCTCCTGGAACGCGCCGTAGCTCGGCTCTGGAGTCGGCTCGCCCATAAGTTCGAGAGCAGCTGGAATCCGAAGACGCTGACCAGCCAGATGCCGAGCAGCACCAGGACCAGGTTTCGATTGGCGCGCGCGTGGGGGGAGTCCGGCGCGAAAAAATTGAGATGGTAGTCCCTCGACTCCGTCATGGAATCCTCGTTTGCGCGTCGCTGAAGAGCGGGGGAAGACCACACAGCGCCGGGGCGATGCGCAAGGGTGCAAGGGGGGGATCGGCTTCAGTCGGTATACAGGCTCACACGGTTGCGTCCGAGGTTCTTCGCCTCGTACATCGCCAGGTCCGCTTTTTTGATGAGTTCGCCCGCGTTCTGAATGTTGTCGAGGGGCACGGCGGCCACCCCGATGCTGATCGTAATCCGGGCCTCGGGGGTCTTGTCCAGGTGCGGAAAAGCGTAACCCTCGACGGTGGCGCGAATGCGTTCTCCGATCGCCTCGGCGTCGGATTTGCCGGTTTCGGGTAGCAGCACCACGAACTCTTCGCCTCCAAACCGAGCGATGATGTCGGCCTTGCGCAGCCGGGCGGTATTGCCAAAGGAAGGCTGGGTGGCGTTACCGAAGATATGGGCAATATGGGTGAGCACCTCGTTGCCAACCTGGTGGCCGAGCAGATCGTTGATCTTTTTGAAATGGTCGATGTCGGCAAACAGCATGGAGAGGTCCAGGTTGTAGCGACGCGCGCGCTCGAACTCCTCTTCGAGTCGTTGGCTCATGTAGCGGTAGTTGAACATGTTGGTGAGGGGGTCGACGAACACCTTGTGCTGCAGCTCCTTGCGCTCGGTGATATCGCGCGAGACGACAACGATATGGGTGGTCTCCTCGCCTTCGTTGAACGGGTAACAGTAGACCTCGAAACAACGTCTTCCCAGGGCGGGGAATTCGAACCACGACTCGTAGTTGACCTCGTGCCCCTTGAAACATTCGTCGACGAACTTTCGGATGATGACCGTCTTCTCTTCGCCCCACATCTCGGAGATCGTCTTGCCGAGAACCTGATCGAGGGTGCGGTTGTGGGCCTGACAATAAGCCTGGTTGGCCTCTACGTAGCGGTGTTCACGGTCGATCATGGTCATGAATTCGTTCGACGTGTTGACGATGAACTCGTACTTCTTGATGCGCTGTTTGTGCTCCATGAGAACTCCTGTTTGATCCTCCCTCGAGATATCACACGATCAAGTGTAGCGCGATTTAGACGGTATTGCTTCCGCCCGGTGCGATTGAGGGCTGCGGTCGGTCGAAACCGCTAGCCGAGGATCGATACGGTTCCGGCATCGCCGTCGACCCGGATTCGCGCGCCGTCGGGGATCTGCCGGGTGGCGACACGGGTTCCCACCACTCCGGGAATACCGAACTCACGGGCTACGATGGCCGGATGGGAGAGCAACCCACCGCGATCCGTAACCACTCCCGATAGCAGGGGCAGGATCACGTTGTACGTGGGCGCAGTGACCCTGGCGACGAGGATGTCGTCGGGTTGAATTCGTCCGAAATCTTTTGGGTCGAGGATCACCCGAGCGATACCTTCACACACCCCGGGGCTTGCGGCCATACCTTCGATCAACCCCTCCCGGGTCTGCTCCTCACGCTCTTCGTGCATGGCGCCCACGTAGGCGTCGACCGCGCGCATCACCCTCGCGGCCGTTGGCGGAAACCAGTCGAACGGCGGCGGGTCTCCCGGAGGTGGTCCCAGGACTGCGGGGGCGTCGTTCATGTCGAACTCCATCCGGTACTTCACGTGGTTCGCCGTCTCTTCGGCGGAGGGACCGGGCTGGCCGCGTAGCAACGCGTTCAGTTCTCCGCAGGTGAGTTCCACCGCATGGTCAGCGGCCTGAACTTTTTCGAGCTTCTCGAGCCTTCGCCCCACCTCCAGGACGGCCCGCCGGCACAGTCCCCCCGCCAGATCGTCGTTGCCGTGGGTGCGTTCGTCTCGAACTCCGTAAACGAGTCGGGCTTCCTGGAGCAGGGCGTCGAACGCCCCTTGATGCTCCGCCGGTACCTTGGCGCGCACCTCCCCGGTTCGTCGATCCAGATCCGTGTCCCGAAAATCACGCGTGTTTGTGCCGACGCCGGTTCGGAGCAGAGGGGTAAGAAGCACAAGCTGCATTTTCCGCACTGGCTGCCTCTACGCAAGCCCCCGCTGAACCCTTCAGCAGTCCTCTACCATGGCGCAATCGGGGCTTTCTTCCCGCTGTATCCGTCGATTCGACATCCCTGCACACACGCCTCCCACCCAGCGACTCGTTTCTCGCCATTGCACCTGCTCAGTACTCAAACAGCAGCTCACTCCCTGGCGGCGCGCGTGCTGGTGCCACTTCTGGCAACACAGTCTTCAAACCCAGATGGGTCAGGATGCGGTCGATCACCTTGGGGTCTGTGATGCATTTCAGCAC
>JAAETI010000306.1 GCA_024228555.1 bacterium
GACGGATCGCGCAACAACAGATCAACCGCATCCAACGGACGCTCAAACCCCGCCTCAGCTACCCCCGGGTTCCAAACATCGACCACACGACGGTGACACGCACCAATCGCGGCAACCCCATTCTCGTACAGGGCCAATGCAACTCGGATCTTCCCCTCGATGTGAACGATGAGCACGACGCCATCGTCGGGCCAATACCGAGCCACGATGTTCGGGATCGAGAACTCGCGCCGATTCGCCTCTTCAACCCGCTCAACGGTGTCCCAAAGGCCTGCACCCTGCAACCCATCCGCAACGATCGGAATCACCACCACCGTGCCGTCATAGTACCTTGCACGGCTCCCATCGGACGGGTCTTCGATGTCGAAAGGCCCTACAGCTAGAGACCACTCATGCTTCAACACTGAATTCTGAAGACTCCCTTCAACAGGGGCGGGATCATAGAACTGGTCATCGTCGTAGATGGCGCACGAACCGAGTGCTTCCACCTCGGCTTCGAGATCAACCCGAGCGAACTCCACCACCGAAGCAGCCTTGCCACCGGCCTGCGCGGTCACCTCCACTGGTGCCGCTTCGGTCTCGACCACCGGCCGCGATCCACCGCAACCAACAAGCAGCAGTATCGCCAACGGGCCCAGAAGTACCTTTACCAACATTCCACCGTCTCCTATGTGCACTCGTTGTTCGTGAAGTTGACGCACTCGATGCGCAGGTTGTCCACACGAACCGAAGCGTTGACCCCAGAGCTGTTCTCCATTTCGGTGAAGAACCGCAACTGGATGTCGGCGGTGCCCCCTGCTTTGTATTCGGCATCGTCCACGTTGAACCTGTGATGTTTGTCTACCCCGAAGTGGGTGCAAACGTATCCCCAGCTCTCCAGTAGAAGACCTCAGGTGAGGACCGGTCGGCTTCGTCCAGGCCCGTCGGGTAGCTACTGCAGTCGTCTGTTATGTCAATCCGGTTGGGTTCGGGCGGGTCCGGGGATAAGTTCAAATGCGTCGGTGTGGGCCGGTCGGACGATCCGGAAGTCGCGTTCGTCGAGGGTCGCGATGACGGTTTGGTTGAGACGTTCCGCGACAGCGATGACGGATGCGTCAGCGGCATCGAGACCAATATCGGTGTAGGTGTCGAGCAGTCCCGCGATTCGGGCCCAGTCGGCTGGGGTGAGATCGATGACGCCGATGTCGCCTGCTGCGAGCGCTTCATAGAGAGCGGCCTCGGTAGGAATGTCGAGTTGACGGCGGATCAGCCACCCAGCTTCGGCGATCACCAATGCTGTCGTGACGAGCGGGCCGGGGTGGGTTTGGATCAACGCAGCGCAACTGTGGTGGTGCCGGTCATCAAGATCAGCAGCTGCGACGAACACGCCGGTATCAACAAGCAACATGTTTCGCAGCGTGTCAGCGGTCGGCGGTGTCGATGCCGAACCCGCCCTCTTCGAGCAGCTGTTCAGCTTCAGCGCCGCCCCGGGTGCTTCCCGAGTGGCCAGCGCCCACGAAACTCAGTGTGCGCCGCTTGGGCCCGAACCGGGCCGAGATCGTCTCGGCTGCCAACTCCTCGACAGTCATGCCACGATCAGCCGCGGCGGCAGCGAGTGCGGCTGCGATGTCGTCGGGGAGTTCGATCGTGGACATAGGTTCCAGTGTAGAACGAGTGTGTGACACAGTCACGGGCGGTCACCAACGGACGGCTCGCCAGGCTCCGGGCGGTTCTCTAGATCAACTTCTTCTTTTGGAGCAGCTAGCAGCTCTTCTTTCGACGTCACAGCATCATCATTGTTGGCATTGTGGAGAGCGGCGTCGAGGAAGGCCTGTGTCTGGTCGTCTCGGTTCAGTCCACCACCATGACAGAACCGGCCGTGATCGTCACGGGCGGCACAGGCACCCACGCAGACACACATGTCGCCGCTGCACTCGACCAACGCTGCTCGCCGCTGGGCACAGCATCGTTCCCCACAACCCTGAGCATGCCGGAATCGCGTCACAGCAGGTCAGAAGCAGTTTTCGGTCTCTACCCTGCGTCGGGTGCTTTCGCTGTTCTCGTGGCTGTTTCGACTGCTGTTCGCCCGTCTCGGACTACTGATCGTGTCTGGTGACTA
>JAAETI010000307.1 GCA_024228555.1 bacterium
AGAGCAACTGCGAAACTATGCCCAGATGCAGACACTCGTCGACCAGTGGGTGGAAGCTTCAATCGAGATCTGCGAGATCAAACTGCAGGAGTCTCGGCAAGCCGCCAAGGGCTAATCCGAGGCTGTAGAACCACGCACTCTCAAGTTTATTATTAGACAAAGAAAAGGCCTGGTTCCGTGTTCTGATGTTTCCGTACCATTGGGTGCATCCCATGGATGCCAAAGATCAAGGAACTCAAAAAAAACCCTCGCCAGCCCGGCAAAGAGCCCCGAAAGCGCCTCAGCTTCAGGGCCAAACTCGGGTGGATGGTGCTGGCTACCGTCATCGGCCTTGAGGGTACAACCCGCGTTGTTGATCGCGTCCAGGGCCGCAACACCAAGTTCTATCTGCCGGTCTTGCAGGGCGATAGTGTCTACCGGCCCCACCCCTTTCTGACCTACGAGCTCGTGCCCAACTATTCCCGGGAGGGCAAGTTCAGCTTCCACCACAACTCCCTCGGATTTCGAGGCAAGGAGACCACGGTGGAGAAGCCCGAGGGCGTTTATCGGATCCTCTGCGTCGGCGGTTCGACCACCTACGGAACCAGTTGTACGAAGGATGAGTTCAGTTATCCCGCCCAGCTCGAGGCCATGCTCGCCAAGGATGCTCCCGGCAAGAAGTACGAGGTCATCAACTGTGGCGTCTCCGGCTATGGCACCGTCGAGAACCTGATCAACATCGAGCTGCGCCTGCTTGAGCTCGACCCCGATGCGATCATCGTCTACCACGCCGCCAACGATGCCCGCCCGATCCAGGCCCGCGGTTTCAAGAGCGACTACAGCCATCTGCGCACCAACTGGCACGTCCCAGAGTCCAACAAACTCGATTACAACCTATTGCGGATCTCACGCTTCTACGCCTGGATGACCCGGGGCCGGGACCCGGAAAAGCGTGCCCGCGCGCTCTTCTCCTGCATCGCTGTCGAGGACTTCGAGGACCTGCACCAGCCCTCAAACCTGGGCGTGCCCGAAGAAGGCATCGCTGCCTTTGCCCGCAACCTCAAGAGCATGGTCGCCATAGCCCGCGCCAATGACGTTGAGCTCGTGCTCAGCACCTTCGCCAGCTGCAGGGCAAAATTCAAACCGGATGGTGAGCACTTCCTTGACACCATCGACCGCATCAACGATGCCGTCACCGAGCTCGCCGCCGAGCTCAACATCGCCCCCAAACTCTCCGACAAACCCAAGATATTCTCCGACTGGATGCACCTCACCGACGAGGGTTGCAAGCTACAAGCCCAAGCCGTTTACGATGAAGCCAAGCGCATCGGCGCACTCGGGCTGTAGCTAGTGGGTGAGCGGCTCCGTATCCAAAGAGGTCATTTGGACAGCTTCTGAGGTGTTGCACGTACTGCTGCCGCGAAACCAGAAATACCCCCTGGTCCCGCGTTTTCAGTCCACATCGTCTGCAGGTCGTTGGTGCATGATCTGCAACGCCACCAGACGTGCGACCAGCACGACCAGGAAGAACTGTCCGACCAGCGCCTCTGCCGCTGCCAAGTTGCGGGCCCAGATACTGACCGGAGTGATGTCGCCGTAGCCGAGCGTCGTGATTGTGACGAGTGAGAAGTAATGCAGGTCGGCCATTCCGCCGGCCTCCTCACTACGCAGGCCCGAGAAGGAGCCGGGTTCGAGGTGCTCGATCAGACCGAACATTAGGGACCAGGACATTGCGAGCATCAAGAAGCAGGCCAGTGCCCCACAAACCGTGTCAGCCGTGACACGCCGACGGTGCAGCACGCTCCGTAGGACGGCGACGTTCACGAAGAAGGCGTAACCCACCCTGAGGATCAAGCCGACGCGCTCACCACCGCTTCCGGTAAAGAAGAGCCCGCTGATCAGCAGGGCTGATGCCACCCCAACGGTGCGAACCAGCCTGCTCTCGGCGCCCGCCCAGGTCGCGTTTGTCAGCACGCCAAGCACCAGGACCGTGCGCAGAGTGTGGTTGGTCGAGGCTGGTCCGGCCACCACCAGCAGGAACAGGAACACCAGCAACATGGTGTAGCCAGGCCGGGGCTTGGAGGGGGCCGTAGGTGCGTCGGACATCGTGATTGGGTTTGGGAGCTAGGCGTGTGATTCCTCGGAGTGACCCCGTGTCAATCCCAGGTCGTCCAGAATCCCGTACAAACAGGGGACGATGAACAGCACGAGTATGGTCGAGGCGATCATGCCAAACGTCACACTGATCACGAGGCCTTTCAGCATTTGCGCTTGCACGCTGGACTCGAACAGCAGGGGAACAAGTCCCACCACGGTTGTGGCCGAGGTCAAGAACACCGCACGGAAGCGCGAGCGTGACGCTTGGGTCGCAGCTGCCATGGCGTCCTGCCCCTTTCCTATCGCTCGCTTCGTGAATGTCACCAGCAGGATCGAGTCGTTCACAACGACGCCACCGAGTGCGATATACCCCAGCAAGCTCGGCAACGTGAACGGATAGTCCAAGAGCATGTGGCCGCCGATCACACCGATCAGGGTCAACGGAATCGCGACCATGACCACCAGGGGTTCCGAGTAGGTCCCGAACTGCAGACTCAATAGGACAAAGACGCCCAACAGACCCATCAGCATGCCACGCAACATCGACCCCATGGTCTTGGAGCCTTCCGCTGTTTCGCCCTCCAAGTCCAAGTCCAAGGTTGGATAGCGATCTTGGAAGAGGGGCAAGTACTCCTTTGCAAACGCAGCGAACAGCGCATCCGTGTTCGAGACGCGTGCGTCGATGTCTCCGGTGACCGTCACGGCCCGGCGGCCATCCACATGGGCGATGCGTGACCACCCACTGCCCGACTGAATATCCGCCACGGTTCCAAGGCTAACCTCCCCGCCGCCCGGCAATGCCAGGCGAAAGCCGGACAGGTCATCGAGGGCGTCGCGGTCGGTGGGCCGCAGGCGCACATCGACCTCGAAGGTGTCCTTGCCGATCTGTAGCTCGTCCGCGGTACGACCCAAGAAAGCGGCGCCCACTTGATCTGCCATCGCGCTGGCGGTCAACCCGAGCGCGCGGGAGCCCTCCTTGACCGTCAAGCGCAGCTCGTCCTTGCCGCGCCGCAGGTCGTCCGTGACGTTTGAGACGCCATCGAATCCGGCGAACCAATCGATCATCTCAGCTGCCGCAGTATCCAGCTCATCGAGATCCTCACCCAGGATGCGGATGTCGATGGCGCGGCCTGCCGGACCAGAGCCCCCGGGCTCGCTCAATGTCAGCGTCAGGACATCCGGTAGGGGACCGATCTCCGCAAGCCAGATGCGCTTGATGTCATCGATGCGTGAGCCACGCTCCTCGGTTGTAAGCAGGTCAACCGAAACCGTTGCTAGGTGTGGGCCGCTCTCGTTTGCGGTGGCGTTGAAGTTGAAGCGTGTGTTCGTCTGTTGAATGAGCTTGCGACCCTCGGGTTGTTCATTGGAAAGACGCCCCTCGGTTGCTTCGAGTCCTTCCAGCACCCGGGATACAACGTTGCGCGTCTTCCCAAGCGGCGTACCGGCCGGCATCAGGATGCGCGCGACCAACACATCCCCCTCGGTTGCGGGGAATGCCTGGAAGGCCAGGCGCCCCGAAGCGAGCAATCCAAAGCCACCGATCAACAGCGCCGCGGTGACTCCAGTTGCTAAATAGCGAAAGCGCACGAGCAGGTCGACCGTGCGCCCAATGATCGATTCGCGAGTCCAATCCATCATGCGGTCGAAACCAGCGCGGAATGCGCTCTGTTTGCTTTCGGCGTGATTGCGCAATGCATGCCCCAGGTGACCGGGCAGGATGCAAAAGGCCTCGACCAAACTCACCGCCAGCACCAGGATCAGAACCACCGGGACGGCACCGAGTACCGTACCGATATCGCCCTCGACAAACGCGAGTGGCCCCAGCATGCAGACCGTGGTCAGGAAGGAGGAGAAGATACCCGGCAACACGTCGGTGGTCGCATCGACCGCGGCCTGCATGGCGCTCTTGCCCTTGTGCAAGTGCACCATCATGTTCTCCGCGATCACGATGGCATCGTCCATCAAAATGCCGAGCGCCAACAGGAGGCCGACGAGCGTCATCGTGTTGATGGTCATGCCGAACATCGGCATAAGGATGAATGCACCCAAGAAGGAGACGGGCAAACCCATCACCACCCAGAATCCGAGTCGTGGCGTGAAGAATAGCCACAGGGTGAAGAACACCAGCAGCATGCCCTGCCAACCGTTGGTGAGCACCATGGAGAGCTGGTTGACCAAGCCTACAGAGCCGTCCTCGGTCATGGTCAGTTGAACGCCCGCCGGGGCGCGCTTGCGTTCATCTTCGACGAATTCCTTGACCGCCGCCGACACGCTGAGCGTGTCATCCATCTTGGTCTTCTTGACCACGATTCTGCCGACACGCTGGCCGTCGATCTCGACCCGATCCTCGGCGTCTTCAAACAGGTCGCGCACTCGGCCGAGCTGGCCCAATGTGACCTCGCCGCCCTTGGCACCCTCGCGGATGACCAGACTCTCGAGCTCGCGCGGGGTACGCCGGCGCTCGGTGAAGCGCACGCTCAATTCGCGTTCGGAGGTCCCGATGTTTCCGACGGGCCGATCGACACTCTCGGAGGCGATCGCTTGCGCGATGTCGCTGACCGACAAGCCATACTTGACGAGCTGCAGTCCCTCCAGTTCGACCCGCAACTGGCGATCGGAAAAGCCCTCGATCTCGACCGTCGACACGGCGGGCAAGCGGCGTAGGCGGGATTCGACTTGCTCGCAATAGGTCAAAAGGTCGCGGGAGTCCATCGGCCCGCCGACCAGGATCGCCATGACGACATCATTTCGACCGAGTTGGGTCACGATGGGGTCTTCGGCGTCCTCTGGGAAAGAGGTGATTGCATCGACTTCCGTGACGATGTCGCCCTTAAAGGTTACGAAATCGCCTCCGCTGCTCATTTCGACCGTGACAATGCCAACGCCTTCACGCGCTTGGGACGTGACTTGATCGATCGACGGCACCCCATCGAGGGCTTCTTCGATCGAGCCGCAGATGGTCTCCTCCACGTCTTCGGCCGAAGCGCCGGGGTACAGCACGCGCACCTCGATCTGCTGCGGCGTGATATCCGGCATCGATTCGCGTCGAATCGTGGTCGCCATTAACCCGCCAAGAACGATGAAGATCGCCATCAACAGGTTCCCCGCAGTGGGGTGCTTGGCCAGGAGGCGGATCATTGACCGTTCCCCTGGGCTTTCTCGGTTTCTCCGGCGGCATCGGCGCGCATGCGCTCCAGCAAGGCGTCATCGGGCACGGCTTCGACGAGCATGCCCAAGATCGCAGGCGAGGGGGGGGCCACCACTATTGGTGTTCCGGGCTCCAGCCCGCCGCGTACCACGGCCAACTCGCCCTGTACAAAAGCCAGATCGAGTTCGGCGCGGGCCAGGCGGCTCTCGCTATCGAGCACAAAGATACTGCCATCGCGTATGGCGGAACGCGGCACGGCCAGAACATTCGAGCGCGGCTTGGCGCGCACTTCGATCCGACAGTACGCACCTCGATTGAGCGGAGGGCCCGCATCGCTGAAGAGCGCTTCGCGAGTCTGTTCCACCACGACCGTCAGGCGCAGCGCACGTGTCTCGGCATCCAGACTCTCCCTCACGCCGACCACTTGCCCCTTCCAGCTGCGCTTAAAACCACCGACCTGGGTGCTGACGCGCGCCTCGAAAAGGTCCCCCACAAGTTCCCGGCGGCGCGACGGATCCTGGATGGCGGCGGCGATGCGAGTGCGGGCCGCGGCATCCAGCAGCCTGAAGACTTCATCTTGCGGCAGGGCCGCATCGATACGCGAGCGCACGTCGTCGAAGAGCTCGAACAACAGCTCTTGACTCGACACATACTGGCCCACCTCCAGCGATACCTGGCCGAGGACGGCGTCGAAAGGCGCCGTGATCTCGCAATAGGAACGGTCACGATTGGCTTGGTCCAATGACGCCTGGGCTCCGGCAAGCTGCGCTTCCAGGCTCGCGCGACGTGCGGGCACGAGGGCCTGCGCGCTGTCGATCGATTGTACGGTTTGGCGCTGCGTCAGATTCGAGCGACGACGATCCTCAACTTCGGCGGCCGAGGTCGCATCCTTGAGCAACAGGTCTTCGAAACGCTTGAGTTCCTCGCTGGTGACCGACAGGGACGCCTTCTCGATTTCGAGCGCCGATTTGTTGTTTGCGAACTCGACATCGAGCTGATCCAGGTCCGCCTGGAGGCCGTGCAAGGAAGCTTTGGCGGCGGCGATCGCGATCTCGGTGTCGGATGGGTCGATGCGCAACAGCATGTCTCCCTCGTTGATCGCCCCACCCGAACGCATGTCGGGGTGAACCTCGATCAAACGCCCGGCCACGCGCGCCACGGCGCGCCAGCTGCGGTCGGCTTCGGCCAGGCCATAACCGGATGCGCGGGGCACCAGGTTGAAGGCCGGTGCGGCGATGACTCGCATCGGATAGGCGGTCTCGGTCACGGGTTTGCGAGGAGCACCCCTCTTGGTCGAGACCATGTAGGCGACGGCACCGGCGCCAAGGGCGATCGGAACCACTACCGCGAGGATTCTTTTGATGCGTGAAATTATCATTGGTCTTTTTTCTGTTGCGGCTCCGTGGGCTCCCAGCTTCCGCCGAGCGCCAGGTATAGGGCGATCACGTCGAGCAGGACATTGGCCTGGCTGACAGCCAGCTGGTCCTCGAAATCCAAAAGGTTGCGTTGGGCGTCCAGCACGTTCTGGAAGTTGGTTTGGCCGGACAGATACAGTTCCTCCGACAACGAGGATGAGCGGCGATAGGCGTCGACAGCGCGGGTCAGAGCTTCGACTCGTTCTCCCTCTCGCATGTGTGCTGAGAGCGTCGATTCAACCTCCTCGAGCGCCAATAGGATGGTCTGTTCGTAGCGGGCGAGCGCCTGCCGCACGCGTGCTTCCTGGGCCTCGACGCCACCGCGAGCGCGGTCGCCGTCGAACAGGTTCCAAAGGACGCTAGGCCCTATCGACCAGCGGCGCGCATCGGAATCGAACAACTCGTCCAGCTTTCCCGACTGCAATCCGAGGGATGCTGCGAGGTTCAAGCGCGGGTACAGGTCGGCTTTTTCGATTCCCACCGTGGCCGTTTCCGCCGCGAGGGCGCGCTCGGCTTCGCGGACATCCGGCCTACGTCGCAACAGATCGGCGGGAAGGCCGCTGGTGATCCGCGGTGGGGGACTTGGGAGCCAGGGCTCCGTGTGAGCTTCCAGTTCGGAGCGCAGGTCCGGGTATGGCTCGTTCAACAACACGGCCAGCCGGTGGATCGAGCGGGTCAGCGAGTGCTCAAGCTGCGGGATCAAGGCCTCCGTGCTGGCGACGTTGGATTGTGCTTGAGCCAGATCGAGGCCGGAAGCCACGCCGCTGTCATGCCGCTTTGTCACGTACTGCAGCGATTTCTTCTGATTGCTCACATTGGTCAGTGCGATGGCGATGCGCTGCTGATTCAGACGAATGTCGATATAGGCTTGGGCCACATCCGAGTGCAGGCTGATCAACACGCCGCGCGAACTCTCGAGCACCATTTCATAGTTGGCACCGGCGGCCTCGATCGAGCGCCGGACATGGCCGAAGAGATCGATCTCCCAAGAAGACGACAAGCCCACATCGAAACTCGACTGGCTGCTGCTGGGGAATCCCTGGAATGCTTCGCTGCTCTCACTCCTGCTGTAGCCACCCGTGGCATCCAGGCTCGGCGAACGCCGGCCGTCGGTGATGCGAAAAACCGCTTGGGCCTCCTCGATACGGGCCAATGCAGCCCGCACATCGAGGTTCTTGGCTTGCGAGCGTTCGATCAGCTCGGTCAGTTTGGCATCCCCGATGGTGCTCCACCAATCGCGGACCTCGACGGTCTCGCCGCTGCCCGTCTGCCAGGCATCGGGCAGGTCTGTGGTTGGGACGACGTAGTCTGGGCCAACGACACAGGCTGAGGAAAACACGCAAAGGGCAATTGCGAGCGCGATTGGGGAGGCGTGTCGGTTTTTAGTCGCCGGAACCGCGCTGTTATGGGGGGATGTGGGCACCATGATGTGACGCAATGTACTTTGTTCCACGCGAACTGAGAAGTCCTTCTCTCCTTGCGGCCCCACTTTGCCCCGGGTTTCCGGCAGTCCACTCCCGAAAGTCGGTGAAAGGGTTCATGGACGTGAAGTCGTCCAACGACATGGTCCTCGACCCCAAGCCGTTGCTCTCTGACCACGCGTAACCACACGTACATGTCACAGTTGCATCAGCGCGATGGTTGTTGACGCGAAACTGAAGTGTTGGGCTGACTTTCTCGTGGTATCCTGCCACAGGCATGGGATCGATCGACCTAGAGATGTGTGGGTTGCGCGTTGTCTGGTGCCAAGCGGTCAACCATGGTGATTGGGTGTCTGGCACCACACTTGCCGAAATGGCCCCTTTGAATTTCTTACCCAATTTCGCGCCCTGGCAAGCGGCCCTTGTAATCCGCCACCCTAAACAAGATGTCTACGAAGCCAACCCCTGAGACTCCAATCGCTATTGCAGACAAACCCGATGATCGCACGGTTATTGTGCACTTCCACGGCATGGGGGAGCAGAAACGATATGAAGAGGTCAGTCAGCTCGTTGATCACCTTCATTCGTATGCCCGACAGGATCCGGAATCCCGTGGAAGCCTGAAGGATATTTCAGCCCGCCTGGACACGTTCCCTCACGAGGGGGACCCTTCCCGTTATGTCAACTACATTCGCATGCGCCATGTGGCGAAGGATGCGGAAGGCCATACAGCGGGCAGGTGGCACCATTTCTTTGAGGTTTACTGGGCGCCGAACATGGCGGGGGGGGCTCCAGCGCACAAGGTGGCAATCTGGATTATGAAGCAGATCTTGACGCCTTTTCGTATCTCCCGCAGCCCATGGCGATCGCGTCAACGGCTGCGCCGCGCAGCGTTGATGGAGATTACCGAAAGAACCACTCTTACGCCTGAGGACAGGGGGCTAGTCAAAAAACTCTTGGGAGAATACGACGCATTTGCCGAACCGAAGGCGGAAGAGGATTTCCCCAATGGCACCTTCGATAACTTTTGCAGCTTCATATCCAAGCGCACCCAGTCCACCAAGAAAACAGACTCACTGCTGAAGCTGGCGAACCAATGGAGAGGGGAGCTGCATCGCCAGGAGACTAGGAATGCCGCTGCTTTGGTTACCTTTGGACTCTTCATCACGCTCGTGGCCTTGGTTTTCTTGGCCCTCGCCAACTGGGCGATTGAGACCGTTTCCGTAACGCCTTTCTTCGAGAACTCCTGGATCCGAGAAATGATTGGCGCCTTTTCCCTTCCCTTCCAAAATGCCTGGTTCCTTATTGGAACCGTTTTGGGTGGGCTTGGAGTCTGGCGATTTTTGAGCCACTACGTCGGTGACGTTTATTTCTGGACCACCTACGAGGAAACCGACGAAAAACACAAGAAGCGCCGAAGTACCCTGGAGCAAGGCTGCAAGGTGTTGGAGCAGATTCTTCGGGACCCTCGCTATGACCGAGTCGTGGTCACCGCCCACAGCCTTGGCACCGCAGTCGCGGCAGACTCGATCCTGGAATTGGCTCGCCGAAACCGGTCGAAGGACGCCCACAACTCGATGGACGTCGATATCCCGATGGGCAAGCTCGATGCATTCATTACCTGGGGAAGTCCGATCGATAAGATCCACTATTTCTTCGAGTCCTATCAGAGTCGAAGTTACCGATACGGTCGCGTTGTGGAGGAATTGCGGGGTGATGTCGGGACCATTCCCTTTGCGAAAAACCGAAAGCCATACTTGCACTGGATCAACATCTGGGACCAGGCGGATCTGATCAGCGGCCCTTTGCAGACACCAAGCTCAGCAAAGAATCCGAATGTCAGCGTGGACAACCTACAGGTCCGAAATGGCCGGCTTCCCTTTCCAGCAGCCGCCCACGGCCGCTATACACGAAACCCTGAGGTGCTCTCCATCCTTCTCCGGACGATCTTCTATGGAGTCCATTCTTTTGCCTCAGCGCCCCGCGAAAATGGCCGTCCCGACTATGGAG
Source organism: bacterium (assembly GCA_024228555.1). Taxonomy (GTDB): domain Bacteria; phylum Actinomycetota; class Acidimicrobiia; order Spongiisociales; family UBA5794; genus JAAETI01. The sequence continues at coordinate 10,071 of JAAETI010000307.1, forward strand.
CTCAAAGGGTCGGAGCACGAAAATCTTCTGCTTTCGTGAAGGCCGTGCACGTGGTTTGCTTGCTACTGCCTTGGGCGGTCGGGATTGCTGTGGTGGTGTTCTAGGGTTGCCGAGCCAGAGCAAAATCCGCCGCTTCAGTCCCTCGAGTTGATTTAGCATCCGCATGATCGGGGGGGCGGATCTTGCTTTGGAACGGTACTGGCCCTGGCTTGTTCGTGCACTGCATTTCGCAACCAGAACCCATGGCAAGGTACGCGACACCGCTTCCAGGGCGGGTTGTTGCTCCGCAAGTGCAAAGATATTTACCTCATTCGGATTCCCGCGGGTATTATCGAGTCCATGATCAGAATCAGCGCGTTGTTCGTTCTTGTTGTCTGCCCCGTTCTTGCTCAGGAGCCGGCTGTCGATCCTGCCGACAAGGCGGCCTTGGTGCGTTCCATAGTTCACGACGAGAGCGGCATGGTCATGGTTGCTGAGGGCTTCGTGAAAGCCCTGGATGCATCGGATGGCACAGCCTATGCCAAATTGGTGTACACCCTCGATGAGGTTCCTGAGGAGCTGCTGCAGCAGACCCGGGTAGATGCGGGAATGCCCTCCGACGAAGAGCTCGATCGGTTGTATCGGGAGGAACTCGTGCGCCGGGGTGCGGACTTCGAGCAGGTTGTGAAGCGGTTCCGATCGGGGTGGCCCGTGCTGCCGGCCAAAGGCCTCTCCTTCCAGTCGGTGCGCTCCATTCGCATGTTGGCAGAGTCGCTTCCTGAGGATCCGTATTCGTGGAATCAGGAGCAAGCGGACTTGGGCCAGCGCGTCGAGGGGCTGTCCGAAAAAGAGAAGGATGTCCTCATCGTCAAGATGGATGCTAAGTACCCCGGTTGTGAACCGGTCTCTTTTGAATTCGATTTGCACGTGACGAAGGTCGCTACCCGTTGGGTGATCGATGACTACGAGGAAGATCTCCGGATCCTGGCTGGAGCATCGACCATGGCCTTCGTTGAAAAAGCGGCCAGCGCCATGGTCCTTGGGAAGCAGTCGGACCTGGAATCCATGTTGGCCACGGAAAGTGACGTGAAGTGGCTGCTTGGGAACCGTGCTCCTGACAATGGGGGAGATGAGTGGACCCTGGCTGAATTGGTTCCCAACAAGGGCACCTGGTTGGAGCGTTACCACCTTGCCCGTGAGTCGCTCGAACTCCTGGGGATGGAGCGGGCATCCAGCATTGTGAAAGTGGATGTGGAGGTGCTAAGCCCCCTGTCCCCCGGAGCGACCGAACAGGTCTCGGTCAACGTCAAGGCAGATTATGGTGAAGCTGGGCAACGGGATCTTTGGTTCCAAATCGAAGTGATGCGTGTGAATTCTGGCTGCAGGATTCCGGCCGGTGGGGCGTTGGAATGTCGGCTGCTCCCAGCTAGTCGAGTCGCAAGCGATCCCCGGTACAAGGCGGCGAAGAAGGCTGGCAAGGCCATGACACGTCCGGGTCGAAAGGACCGTAGCGCCGAAATCATCGGGCAGTCCGAGGTCTTCTTGGGGGGATGCGATTTGCTTCGGAAACGCGACCGAGTCAAGGGGCTCCTGGCGCTAGCCGGAGCTCACATGGCCACGAATGGGGACGCCGGAGTCGATGGCCTCATCACGGCGGCCAGACTGTACGACCGCGCCAACAAGGCGCAGTTGGAAGTGGGCGCCCTGGCTTGGCCTCAGGTTCGCAGGTTGCAAGATTCGCAGGTTACCGGCCCGAACCTGCACCGCATCATATCCGCTTGCCTTCAAGCAGCTGGTGAAGATGATGATCCAGCATTCGTCGCGGACTGTCACGAAGCAACCGCCATCGCCGGCAGTTGGTATTATTCCGGAGGCCCCTCCGAAGGCTGGACTTCTGTCGCAGAAGCCGCGCGCCTGGCAGCCGTGCACTTCATGGGAACTGGAGAGGTCGAGCGTGCCTTCGACCTCTTGCGTCGCTTCTGCCCGGTGGAAGGCGAAGACGGAATGCCAAGCGCCTCCAAACTCTCCGAGATGACGGGATTGCCCATGCTCATGCTCCAGGATGGCTACCAGGGAATGGGGGTCCTGCTCTTCAATCAATCGGTGGGCATGTGGAAAGAGCTCCGCGACTCCGACCACCCCCGTCCCGCACTCGAAATTCGTATTCGACAACGCCTAAACATGGCCAAGCAGGCATTGGGTGTGGCCAATCAAGCGGCGGTGGAAGGATCCCCTTATGACGGTTTCATCGGAAGCTGCGATCAACTGCTAGAGGCCCTCCGCACCCGTTGATCCAGCGACACCGAATCGAAGGACATCCTCTGCGATCGCCTGCCCTCGGGCGATAGTGATGCTGCCCCTAGGCCGAGGACCCTTTGGTGTCCGGG
>JAAETI010000308.1 GCA_024228555.1 bacterium
ACACCAACGCGTCCATGCTCTTATTGATCACCGCGTTCTCCTCACGGTCGCTAACACATACCTGTGAGGCTGGCGCGGTGATCACCTATTGGGAAGCACCCTCACAACGGGGCCCCATACACCACGTCCGTGGACGTAACTATTCGGAGTGACACGGACAACGCAGGGCGAATCGCAACAACCTGGCGACGCCATCTGACGGACGCTCTAGAAGACACTGAGACCTAGCCGATACTTGCCCGGCCCCAGACATCAGCGCCGGTGCTTCTATCTTCCGGTCGGTTGTGTTCGAGACAACGTCTCGGTCTGGGTGGCCGCCGCAGTTGGCGAGGCTTTCACACTGTCTGGCATCATGGGAGAGATGAGGTACGAAGAGCTACCACCGATCGACCGTCACGATTTCGAACAGGCAATGGTCGATAACGACGTTGATAGCAAGTGCCAAGCCCTGCTCCGGTTGGCGCTCCACGACAGCGAGTATGAGTTCGTTCGATCAGCCTGCCTCGATGCCTTGGTCAGCCGAGAGGTACCCGTTGTTCGAGGCGCAGCAGCGACAGCCTTGGGTCATCTGGCACGACTTCATCGCCGATCCGACACCGTGATGGTCCAACGCCTAAGGGACTTGGTCGAAGACCACGAGCTCGGGGGCCGCTGCGAAGACGCCCTCGACGACATCGCCATATTCGCCCCGACGGCTGAATAGAAGACCCACCCGTAGTCATTGGCGCCACTGACGTCCCCGTACCGATCATCCACTATGTTGCAGAAACACGCACCCCGCAGAGTGCTCGGAAACGGCACCTCGCGGAGCGGGAACTTGAACACTGACGGTGACGATCGCGATCCTCGATGGGTATTGGGGCCCCTGATCTGATGGGTTCCGGGATCCGGGGCGCCAACCGAACCGACCGCCGTTGTAGAGTCGACGTGTGATCGATGTCCTCAGCTACCCGTCACCCGACTGGTCGAATCGGCCGTCTCGGAAGGCCACAAGAAAGGCGCTGGACCTGAACGAGCGGGGTCGCGTCGAACTAGACGGTGGTCGGCTCGAAGAGGCCGAACGGCTGTTTATGCAGTCGGTACAGACTGTTCCGCTCATTGCGATGCCGTGGTTCAACCTTGGACTTGTCTACAAGCGACAGCTCCGATGGCCGGAGTCGGCAGCGTGCAATCAGCGTTCCGTCGACCTAGGGGCAAACGAACAGGACCCGGCATTCTGGAACCTGGGGATCGCCGCTACAGCTTTGCGCGACTGGCAGACAGCACGGCGCGCCTGGAGCGGATACGGGATCGAACTCGAACCAGGCACCGGACCGATCGAGATGGACTTCGGCCCTTCCCCGGTTCGAATCAACCCGGCAGGCAACGCCGAGGTGGTGTGGGGTCGACGGATCGACCCAACACGAATCCTGATAGAGAACATTCCGCTTCCTGGGAGCGGGCATCGGTGGCGCGACATCGTGCTCCATGACGGCGAACCAAAGGGACAGCGGTCCCTGGGCGAGCACACGTTCTCGGTGTTCGACGAGATCCTCCGCTGGCGGGCCTCCTCCATCCCGACTGCCGAATGCATGGTTGTGGCCCCCACCACCGCAATCCAGAATCTATCGGAACGGTTCCAAACCGAAGGTTGGGCGCTAGAGGACTGGACGAGCAACCTACGGATGTTGTGCAAGACCTGTAGCGAAGGGTTTCCCGACTCTCACGCCCACGGTGCTTTTCCATCTGACGCGGCCGGAAACCATGTTGGCGTCGCCGCGCCGGAACAGATTGCGACGCGGCTGCTCGATGACTGGCTCAGCGAAGTTCCCGGCAGCACTCGAACGGATCTCGTGCCACTCGAGGATTGACCGGTCGAGGGTCACCCAGAGCCTGCGAAAGAACCACACCCAGAACAATCAATACCGAGCGATATCACGCATTTCGCCGACCGCTCAGTATC
>JAAETI010000309.1 GCA_024228555.1 bacterium
CCCACGATCGTCGCGGCCATGCTAGAGCTGAGCGAGCTCGAGCCTGGCCACGTGGTACTCGAGATCGGCACGGGGACGGGATACAACACGGCATTGCTGGCATCCATTGTTGGTGCGGAGGGCACGGTCGTAACGGTCGAACTCGAAGACGACCTCGGCGTCGCCGCCCGAAAGCGACTACACGAGCTCGACATCGGCCATGTTGAGTTTGTGATAGGCGATGGCGCCACTGGTCACCCCCAACGTGCTCCCTACGATCGAATCATCGTGACGACGGGCGCTCCCGAGATCGCTGGAGCGTGGGTCGATCAGCTCCGTGATGGAGGGCGGCTCATCGTGCCCGTGGTGAACTCCGGAGGGGTGGGAAGGATCCGCTGTCTGGTCAAACAGGGCGCTGGACTCGAAGAGGTCACGAGCATGCCTTGCGGCTTCTTGCCAATGCGCACCCCATAGGACTAGAGCTGGGCGACTCGGCGCCCGTGCGCGGAGGTGCACCCGGGCGTCCGAAAACTTCATGCCGGGCAGGGTCAGTTGGGCGGGGCCGAGGTCCCGTCCAACTATCAGGTGCTATGGGCGGATTGGGGAGATTGATCGACCTTGGGGTCACGCGACTTCGTGCCCTGATCTTGTGTCGGACGATCAACCAGATCGAGGATACGAGTAGTCTGCTCCTTGATGGCCTCGAGGTCAGCCATCATGCGGTTGGGCGGAAACGACTCGGGCATGTTGGCAAGCATCCTTTCGCATGCTGCCGCACATCTAGCCCGCATCTCGGGGGCCATCTTGCCCGCCACCTGTCGCATGACCAGGACCAACCCCGCGGCCAACAGCACCAGACCAATGATGAGGCGTCTCATGGCGCGCTCCTTTCTTCAAGGCGTCTTCTAACGATATGAGGTCTGGTTCATAGCCGGTAGAGCCGGAGGTCCCTGCTTCTCACTCGACAGATGGCTGTGCTGCTTCGACGGAGGTCGAGTTTCGGACAAGACTTTCGGCTTCAATCGGGTCCGGGTCGGCTC
>JAAETI010000310.1 GCA_024228555.1 bacterium
ACGGGTCCAACAACGACTTCACCCTGGTTCGCTACAACAGTGACGGCACGCTCGATACCACGTTCGATCCCGTCAACACCCTCGACGGCACTCCGTCCTTCACCGAAGGCGGCGCGGCGGTGGTACTGGATGCTGATGTCGATATCAGTGATGCCGAGCTTGATGCGCTCAACAGCAGCAACGGCGATTACCACGGCGCCAGCGTGACCCTGGGCCGCAACGGCGGCGTTTCCACCGACGATGCCTTCTCATTCGCAAACGGCAACGGCATCACCCTGGAGACTTCCACTTCCTTGAACAAGACGGTGCTGCAAAAGAGCGGCGCCACCATCGCCATCTTCGATACCACCACCATCCCCGGCGAGTTGAGAATCACCTTCACCAACGCCAATGGCCAGACACCGACCTCTGCCGACGTCGACAATATCCTGCGCCAGATTACCTATTCCAACAGTTCCGACGCACCCCCGGCCAGCGCCCAGATCGACTGGACCTTTGACGACGGCAACACCGGCAGCCAGGGTACCGGCGGAGCATTGCAGGCAACCGGTAGCACCACGGTGACCATCACCGCTGTTAACGATGCTCCCGACTTCGACACCGCAAGCTTCAGCGACGAGAACGTCATCACCACAGGGGCCAGCGGTGCTGCTTCGGTGACCACGGCGGATGTGGACGGCGATGGTGACATGGACGTGCTCTCGGCATCGTTTATCGACAACAAGATCACCTGGTATGAGAACGACGGCAGCGAGGTCTTCATCACCCACACCATCACCACGGGCGCCAGTAGCGCTATGTCGGTTACCACGGCGGATGTGGATGGTGATGGCGACATGGACGTGCTCTCGGCATCATCAACTGACAACAAGATCGCCTGGTATGAGAACGATGGTAGCCAGAACTTCACCGAACGCGTCATCACCACAGGGGCCAATACCGCCTATTCTGTGACCACGGCGGATGTGGACGGCGATGGCGACATGGACGTGCTCTCGGCGTCGATGAGCGACAACAAGATCGCCTGGTATGAGAACGACGGCAGTGAAAGCTTTACCGAACGCGTCATCACCACATCGGCCATTGGCGCTCGGTTTGTAACCACAACGGATGTGGATGGCGATGGCGATCTGGACGTGCTTTCGGCATCACAAAGCGATGACAGGATCGCCTGGTATGAGAACGACGGTAGTGAAAGCTTCACAACTCACACCATCACGACCGCGGCCAATGGCGCTTTCTCGGTGACCACTGCGGATGTGGACGGCGACGGCGATATGGATGTGCTCTCGGCGTCAATGGACGACGACAAAATCGCCTGGTATGAGAACAACGGCAGCGAAGTCTTCACCGAACGTGTTATCACCACAGGAGCCGATGGTGCTGTTTCGGTGACCACGGCGGATGTAGACGGCGATGGCGATCTGGACGTGCTCTCGGCATCGACTACTGACAATAAGATCGCCTGGTATGAGAACAACGGCAGCGAGACGTTTACTACCCACACGATCACTACAGGGGCCAGTGGCGCTTTCTCGGTGACCACGGCGGATGTGGACGGCGATGGCGACATCGATGTGCTCTCGGCGTCGATCGTTGACAACAAGATCGCCTGGTATGAGAACACGGCAGTTACCACGCTTGACGGCACGCCTACCTTCATCGAAGGCGGTGCAGCCGTGGTGCTGGATGCCGATGTCAATATCAGCGATGCCGAACTCGATGCCCTCAATAGCAGCAACGGCAATTACAACGGCGCCAGCGTCACCCTGGGCCGCAATGGCGGGGCCAGTGCTGATGATGTGTTCACCAACGCCGGCCTGCTCAGCGCCCTGACCGAAAGCGGAGCGCTCGTCTACAACGGCACCACCATCGGCACGGTCACCACCAACAGCGCCGGCACCCTGCTGCTGACCTTCAACACCAACGCCACCAGCGCGCTGGTTGATTCGACCCTGCAATCAATCGCCTACTCCAATTCAAGCGACACACCACCTGCCTCAGCCCAGATCGACTGGAGCTTTGATGACGGTAATTCCGGCAGCCAGGGCACGGGCGGGGCCTTGCAGGCGACCGGCAGTACTACGGTGACCATCACCGCCGTCAACGACGCGCCGACCAACGCGGGCACACTGCCAACCGACATCGCGATGACTGAAGATGTGGTGGGCAACATCGACCTATCGGCCATCGACCTAAGCGATGTGGATGAGGCGGGCGGCAGTATTACCGTGACACTGACCACCAGTACCGGCGGCAACCTGACCGCAACGACCGGCGGCGGCGTGACGGTCGGCGGCAGCGGTACGGGCGTGTTGACTCTTGATGGCACACTTGCTGATCTGAATACGTTCCTCAACACTGCGAGCAACATCACCTACCTGCACGGCACACCGGGGACCAACGGCAACGACGCCGATACGATCCAGGTCAACGTTAACGACAACGGCAACACCGGCACTGGTGTCGGCACCGTTATTGACCTGGGCACAGTGAATGTCGATATTGCATCGGCAGAATCGGTTGCACTGGCCACCGGTTTTGTCACCATCTGGCAGACCGACAATCCTGGTACTTCCGCCAGTGACACCATCACCATCCCGATCGGTGCCGGCGCCACCGACTTCACGGTGTTTTGGGGAGACGGAACCTCAACCGATTACACCGGTGGCCCGGCCACTCACACCTATGCCAGTGCGGGCACTTATACGGTCGCGGTCGTTGGTGATTTTCCTGGGGTCAATTTCGATGGTGGCGGCGATGGCGACAAGCTTTTGTCGGTCGAACAGTGGGGCAATATTGCCTGGCAGGATTTGAATGACGCCTTTGATGGTGCAGAAAATCTCGTCATCAACGCCGTGGACGCACCCGATCTCAGCGGTGTCACCGATTTGTCCGAGATGTTCAAAGGCGCCACCAGTATCAACCAGGACATCAGTGGTTGGGACACATCGAGTGTCACCAATATGTCAAGCATGTTCTTAGGTGCCACCACCTTCAATCAGGACATCAGCGGCTGGGACACATCATCCGTAACTAACATGTCTCGCATGTTCTACAATGCCGAGGCCTTCGATCAGGACATCAGCGGCTGGGACACCTCCAGTGTCACTAATATGGCGTCCATGTTCCGCTATGCCGCCGCCTTCAATCAAGACATCAGCGGCTGGGACACCTCAAACGTCACAAGTATGTCAAGCATGTTCTACGATGCCATCTCCTTCAATGGGGACATTAGCGGCTGGGACACCTCAAGCGTCACCAATATGTCAAGCATGTTCTGGGATGCCACCGTCTTCAATCAGGATATCAGCGCCTGGGACACCTCAAGCGTCACCAATATGTCAAACATGTTCTACCGTGCCGAGGCCTTCGATCAGGACATCAGCGGCTGGGACACCTCCAGTGTCACCAATATGTCAAACATGTTCTACCGTGCCACTGCCTTCAATCAAGACATCGGCACCTGGGACACCTCTATCGTCACCGATATGAATAGGATGTTCTACCGTGCCACCGACTTCAATGGAGGCATCAGCGTCTGGAACACCTTGAGTGTCACCGATATGTCAGAGCTGCTTGCAGGTGCTACCAGCTTCAATCAGGACATCAGCGCCTGGGACACTTCAAACGTCACCGATATGTCGGCCATGTTCCAGGAGGCCAACGCCTTCAATCAGGACATCAGCGCCTGGGACACCTCCAGTGTCACAAATATGAATAGGATGTTCCGGAATACCAACGCCTTCAATCAAAACATCAGCACCTGGGATACCTCCAGTGTCGCCGATATGTCGGACATGTTCCGGGATACCAATGCCTTCAATCAGGACATCAGCGGCTGGAACACCTCCAGCGTCACCGATATGTCGAACATGTTCCGCTCTGCCGGCACCTTCAATCAGGATATCAGTGCCTGGGACACCTCCAGCGTCACCGATATGTCCGCAATGTTTTCGGGTGCCACCGTCTTCAACCAGGATCTCGGTGGCTGGGACGTATCGAAGGTCACCACCATGTCAAGCATGCTCAACAACACCAATCTCTCGATCAGCAACTATGATGCAACCCTGTCGGGCTGGGCCGCACAAACAGTGCAAAGCGGCGTGACGCTGGATGCGAACGGTCTGCAATACAGCCAGTCCGCTGCCGATCGTCAGTCTCTGATTGATGATGATAGCTGGACTATTATTGGCGACACGCAGGTTAACAGCGCCCCGACATTCATCGCGGGCGACGGCGTCGTCATCACGCCGGTCGGGACGGGCGCGGACGCTGAGGCGCGAAGCATCACCCTGCAGGCCGACGGCAAGGTACTGGTAGCGGGATGGAGCGACAGCGGCTCCGGATACGAATTCTCCCTGGTGCGCTTCAACCCCGATGGAACGCTGGATACTACTTTTGATACTGACGGCATCGTCACCACGGATATGGCAGCCGGAACCGCAGATGCCTACGCCCACAGCGTTACCGTACAATCCGACGGCTATATCCTGGTGGCGGGATACGGTTTGAACGGCGGCGGGGATAATGATTTCGCCCTGGTACGTTATGACAGCAATGGTGGCCTTGACACAACCTTCAATACAACGGGCAAAGTCAGCACGCCGATCGGGACGAATAGCGAAGACCAAGCCTATAGCGTCACGGTGCAGGACGATGGCAAGATACTGGTGGCGGGGTATTATCACAACGGCGCTGATAACGATATCGTTCTGGTGCGCTACAACATCAATGGCACCCTGGATGCTGATTTTGATGGTGACAGCGGTACTGGCAAC
>JAAETI010000311.1 GCA_024228555.1 bacterium
CCAGTCTGTGTATGAACACGGCGCTCGGGCAGCAGAGCTACTGCAGGCCCTCTTGGAAGGCAAGCACGCCGAGGCGAGCACCACGATCGCCACCCACCTGGTGATCCGATCTTCATCGGCCCCTCCCCCACCGACCCAGCCCGTGTGGTTGTCACCCTGAGGAACCCGCTGGCAGATGAGCCCACCGTTTGGAATCTCGTCGCCAATCACACCGGATAGCGGCTACGATTGCTGGACCCAGCAAGGTCCGATCCGCTGATCGGCGTGGTGGGAAAGCCGGCTCGGCCGTCGAGATCAGACGGCCGGACTACATGCGCCTCTAGCTCAATTGGCAGAGCGTCGGACTCTTAATCCGCAGGTTCTGGGTTCAAGTCCCAGGGGGTGTACAACACAAAACCCCAGGTCAGCCGCATCGTCGGCGGGCCTGGGGTTTCGACGTTCTGGCCTGATCTACACCGGTGGTCACACGGTGGTCACACCAGATCCTGTGCTGTGCCGGTTCGGGCCGGACATCCCAGCTCCGGTGGGTGCCCGACACTTCTTGGACGAGTTCCGGATGGAGCCGCTACTCCCCAGCCGGCAAGGACGTCATCCGACCGGCGAAAGGCCTCGGGCAACACGACCGGAGAACGTCAGCTGACGCGACCGCTGCAGGGGGTGGTACAGGCAGCCGTGAACGTCGCGTAGATGCCGCTCGAGGTCGAAACCCGGCTGTAGCCCCGTCCACCAACGACTTCCAAGGCCAGGCGCACCGACTC
>JAAETI010000312.1 GCA_024228555.1 bacterium
ATTGGGAAAAACTTCATCAAAGGACCGGAGTTGGCCGGGTGCTGCCTTTGGGGATAGATTCCGCATAGCTGACCTTGGCGGAGCTTGTATCTTTTCCATTGGCCGCTTTCGGAAAACACTCGGAACTTCGGCTCCCGGCCATGACCTGCCGTTCGCCAAGCACCTGGCGACCGGCGGCTTCATGCGCACAAGAGACATTCACGATTCGAGTCTGGGCGGTGTCGGATCGGTTCACGCGCGGATAGCCGCGAACAGCAGAAGACGACGCCAACCGGAAATTTGTAGTACTGATCGATTTGGCGGCAACCAAAACCAAGCTGTCACCAAGACTTCTGGCCTTTTTGTGTGTACTCCTGGCGGCCCTTTAAAGAATCTTGTTCATTAGCCGACATCTTACCCATCGGGTCCGCGGTGGGTAAACAGCGACAGCCGTTTTCTGGTTGCTGTGACCCAAAACAACATGCAAAAGAGCGTGTCGTGATGAGTGTGATCAACTATCAGCGGTATCGGTTTGTCGCAAGGCTGGCATTGGGACTATGGCTGGCGGGATCCTGGGTCGGCGCCGTACACGCGGCTGGCGGCGAGGACGAGCTGTTCGAAGAGGAGCTGCTGTTCGGGGAAATTCCCTCGGTCTTCACGGCCTCGAAATTCGAACAGAAAGTGACCGAGGCGCCGGCCCGGACCAGTATCGTGACCCGCGACGAGATACAGCGCTTCGGTTACCGCTTCCTGTCCGAGATACTGCAGAGCATGCCCGGTTTTTACTTCAACAACGACCGCAACTACATGCGTCTCGGGGTGCGCGGGTTCAGCATCCTAGGTGACTACAATACTCGCTTGCTCCTGCTGGTGGACGGCCATCGGATAAACGAGAGCATCTACGACAGCATGGACGTCGATGACCTCTTTGTCCTCGATGTGGACTTGATCGAGCGGGTCGAGGTGGTGCGCGGGCCCGGCTCCTCGCTCTACGGTAGCAACGCCTTTTTCGGCGTGATTAATGTGATCACCCGCGACGGGCGCGGCTTGAACGGCACCGAGGTCGCCGGTTCCGTCGGCAGCGACAACACCTACCAGGGGCGGGTCAGCCACGGCGAGCGCCTGGCGAACGGCGTGGAGTACCTGGTCTCGGGCACCTACCACGAGAGTGGCGGCAACGATCGGGTCTACGCCCGGGAGTTTGACGACCCCGCCACCAATAACGGGATTTACGAAGACAACGACGATCGCCAGTTCGACCAGTTATTTGGCGAGATCTCGTTCGGCGACTTCGCCCTGCAGGCGGCCTTTGTTGACCGTGAAAAGCATGTCCCGACGGGCGCCTACAATACCCTCTACAACGACCCGAATTACCGGACTGAAGACAAACGCGCCTATGTCGATCTGACGTACGAAACCCAGCTGGAAGGCGACGGAAACCTGTTGGCGCGGGTCCTCTACGATGAGTACGAGTATCTCGGGTACTACCCTTACGATTACGGGCCGCCACCGGACTATGTGGTCTACAGGGATGAGGGCGAATCTCAGCAGTGGGGAGCCGAGGTGCGGTGGTCGAAGCAGCTGTTCGAACGGCATCGCGTGACTCTCGGCGCAGAATATCGCGAATCTTTGAAACAGGTGCAAAAGTCTTATGATGTCTACGACACCTACCTGGACATCGACACCGACGCGGCAACCTGGGCGCTGTATGCGCAGGACGAATTCCGGGTCCGGGACGATCTGATTCTGTCTGTTGGTCTCCGCTTTGATGATTTCGATAGCTTTGGCACCACCACCAATCCCCGTCTCGCCGTGGTCTGGACGCCGGTGTCGGGTACCACGCTGAAGGGAATCTATGGCACGGCGTTCCGCGCCCCCAGCTCCTACGAGCTTTACTACAACGACGGTGGTGTATTCCAGAAGCAGCCGGATGAGCTGGATCCCGAGACGATAGAGACCTTCGAGCTGATCCTTGAACATCAACTGACGCCGGCGCTGCGCGCTGTCGCCTCGGTCTACCAAAATACCGTCGAAGACTTGATCTCAGCGGAGGAAGACCCTGCGGACGGGCTCGTGGTGTTCGGCAACCGCGACGATATCGAGGTGCGGGGCGCCGAGATGGAACTGCTGGGCAATTGGCACAACGGTTGGCGTGGGGGGCTCAGCTACTCTTACACGCTAGCGGAAGATGCTGACGGCAGCCGCCTGTTGAACTCGACGCGCCACCTGCTCAAGCTCAACCTGATCGCCCCGTTGATCGAGGATAAACTGACCGCCGGGCTGGAGTTGCAGTACGAGAGTGGGCGCGAAACCCTGGCCGGTAAGCACAGCGATGATTTCTTGCTGGCCAACCTGACCCTCTCCAGTCGGCAATGGGTCCCCGGGCTGACGCTCTCGGCCAGCGTCTACAACCTGTTCGACGAGGACTACGATCACCCGGGTGCGCAGGAGCATGGTCAGGACCTCCTTGAGCAAGACGGTCGGACCTTTCGGGTCAAACTGCAGTACGCCTTCTGAGCCCTGGCGTGGTACAAATGGCCCATCGCTATACAGCTCGAAAACGGCAGGCGCTCACCGCTTGGTTAATGCTGCTTCTTGCAGGCGGGATTGGACCGTGTGCATCGGCGCTGGCGGAACATTCAGTTCTGGTGCTGAGCGGCCGCGACAACCCGGCCTATCGTCAGGTGACCGCATCCTTTCAGGCCTTTCTGCAGGACGAGGTCGGTGGTTTGAAGTTCGTCTCAGTCACGCTGGACGGCGATGATGCGACGCGGCAGACGCAATTGGAGGCACTCCAGGAACAGGGGGTGACTCTGGTGTTCGCCCTGGGTTCCCGGGCCACCAAGCTGGCGACCGAGCGCTTTACCACTGTTCCGGTAGTCTCCAGCATGGTGTTGTCGCGCGCGGAAATCCAGGCTCTACCCAATGTCACCGGCGTGGCATTGGAATTCCCGCTGGCGACCCAACTGCGATGGATGCGCCGTCTGTTGCCACAGGCCAACAGGATCGGCGTTCTGTTCGACCCCGCACTGAATCAGGTCTGGGTGGATGCAGCCCGCCGGGAGGCGGACAAAGAAGGGCTGGTTCTGGTATCGATACCAGTGAATAACGCCCGAGAGTTGCCGGCTGGACTAAAGAAACTGGCTCGGGCAGCCGATGTACTCTGGGCGATTCCAGACAAAACCGTGTATTCGGGTAAGACGTTGAAACAGGTGTTGCTTTCATCATTTCGCAGCCGGATCCCGGTGGTCGGTCTCTCGGGCGCCTGGGTAAAGGCCGGTGCCTTTTACGCGCTGGATCGGGATTACCAGGATCTGGGGCGACAGAATGGTGTCATCGCCAAGAAGCTGCTGGCCGGGGCCGCGCCCGGGAAAGTGACGCCGGAGACGCCGAGTGAGGCGGTCTACTCGCTCAACCTGAAAACGGCACGCCATATGAAGACGACCATCGGTGATGAATTCCTTACGGGGGCTGTGAAGGTATATGAATGAGAAGCCACGCATGAACGCTAGCAAGCCCAAATTTCCGATCGCCACCAAGTTCAATCTGCTGACCATGGCCCTGGTACTGATGACTGCCATAGCGATCGCCTCGCTGGTTATCAAGCAGCAACGCGATGACCGCTATCAGGCACTGCTGCATCATGGCATCGATGTCTCAAAACTGGTGGCGGAAATCAGCGAATACGGCATCTACACCGAGGATCGCGAGGCCTTGCTCCGGATCATCCAGGGCGCAGGTGACGAGGAGACCGTCTATCTGGCCTTCATGGGCAGAGATGGAAAGGTCATCCAAGAGAAACAGTTCGATCCTTCGCTCGCGTTGCCGGCGGCTTCTATTGTCTCTGCCGATCAGACCGCAACCGAACCCTTGGTGCATGAATTCATCCCTGACGGACAGACCATGGGCTTCGTCGACCTTTTGACCCCGGTGATCAGCCGTCAGGGTGCAAAGGTGGTGGATGACATGCTGGGGCTGGTTGAGGAGCGGCCACAACAGGACGAGGTAATCGGATGGGTAAGGATGGTTATGAGCCAGCAACAGATGCTGGACGAGATCGGCAACTATCTGGTCTGGATTATTTCGGTCACGGGTGTCGTGGCGCTGCTGAGCCTGGGGCTGATGGCTTGGCTGACCCAGCGTCTCACCTCGCCGCTGCGGCAGCTGGTTGCCGCGACGTACAATATCGCAGACGGTGACCTCGATCAGCGCGTGCTGGTGGTCGGCAACGATGAGTTGACTGAAGTGGCTAGCAGCTTCAATAACATGGCCGAACGGCTTGCGATCACCCGCCATGAGGTCAGGGATCATCAGGTCAATCTGGAACAGAAGGTGGAGGAGCGCACAGTTGATCTCAAGCAGGCGAAAGAGGCGGCGGAGGAGGCAAGCCGGGCCAAAAGCGAGTTCCTAGCTACTATGAGTCACGAGATTCGCACACCCATGAACGGGGTGCTGGGAATGGCCGAGCTGTTGTTGAGTACCGAGCTGAGTGATCGCCAGCGCCGATTTGCCGATACCATCCAGCACTCAGGAGATTCACTGTTGGTGATCATTAACGACATCCTGGATTTTTCGAAGATCGAGGCCGGCCGACTGGAGCTGGCCGATGAGGACTTCAACCTGCGGGACATGGTGGACGACACCGCGGAAATATTGGCGGAGAGGGCTCATAGCAAGGGTCTGGAGATGAATCCCGTGATGCCCCTCGACCTGCCGGTGGCGGTTAGGGGGGACGCGGCCCGTTTGCGCCAGGTGCTGATGAACCTGATCGGCAATGCCATCAAGTTCACCGAGAAAGGTGAAGTGATCGTGCGTTTGAAACTGCTCGCCTTGTCTGAGCGGGAGCTGCGAATGCGCTTTGAGGTCATCGACACCGGCATTGGTATCTCACCCGAGCAGCAACAAAAGATATTCGAATCCTTCTCTCAAGGCGACAGCTCTACGACACGGCGGTACGGTGGGACGGGATTGGGTCTGACCATCTCCTCGCAGCTGGTATCGCTGATGGGGGGAGAGGTTGGGGTGGAGAGCGAGCCGGGGAGAGGCTCCACTTTCTGGTTCGATGTGCCTCTGGTCCGTTCAGTGATCGTGGTAGAGCACCAGCCCGAGCGCAAGCGTAATGATCTGCGGGGAGTCCGACTGTTGGTCGTCGACGATAACGCGACCAACCGGGAGATCCTGCACAACCAGGCGGTGGCCTGGGATATGCCCCACGAAACGGCAGAGAGCGGTCCGCAGGCCCTGGAAAAGCTGCGCATGGCCGCAGCGAGAAACGAGCCTTACGACATCGTGATTCTCGATTGGCACATGCCTGAAATGGACGGCATCGAGCTGGCCGGGCGTATCCAGGCAGACCCGGTCATCCCCGCGCTCAGCCAGGTGATGCTCAGTTCCGCGGCATTCGACGAGGAGGCCGCCAGGGCCATGGAGCAGGGTATTGACCGTTACCTTAACAAACCAGTGAAACAGTCGGCGCTTTACGATTGTCTGAAGGGGGTTTTGGCTGAGAGCGAACCAACAGTATCTGACGAGGGCGGAGCGGTCGAAGCGACAGTTTTCGAGGGTCGCATTCTGGTTGCCGAGGACAACCGGGTCAATCAGGAGGTGGCTCGCAACATGCTGGAACTGCTTGGATGCCAAGTGGAGATAGCGTCGAATGGGCGAGAGGCAGTCGAGGCGGCCTCCACCGGTAACTACGACCTGGTGTTGATGGACTACCACATGCCGGAGATGGACGGGTGGGAAGCCTCGGGTGAGATCCGCAGGAGAGAGAAAGCCGATAGTGGCGAGCGTCAAGGTGTGCCGATCATTGCGCTGACTGCGGATGTCAAGAAAGGGATTCAGGAAAAGTGCATGGAACATGGGATGGATGCCTACCTGAGCAAGCCCTTTACACAGTTGCAGCTGATACAATTGCTTGGGCAGTGGTTGCCGCAGGTTGAGCGGACCGTCGCCAGGATAGAGGCTGCTCCAGATGCCGTAGCCGACGATGGGGATGCCCCTGTTCTGGACCGCGGTGTGCTGGATCGTATTCGCGCCCTTCAGCAGCCCAACGCCCCCAGTGTCCTGGCCAAGGTGATCGGCATTTATCTGGAGGATTCTCCAAAGAGGATCCAAGCGATTAAACAGGCCCTGGACGGAAGCGATATGACCGCACTCACCGAAACCGCCCATAGCCTGAAGTCGAGCAGTGCAAATCTGGGGGCCAGCAGGCTCTCCTCGCTCTGCAAGGAGCTGGAGCTTAAGGGAAAAGCGGGGTCTCACGAGTATCTCGCCGCGCTGGTGGAACGGATCGACGCCGAGTTCGGCAGAGCACAATCCGGCCTGCAGTCAGAGTTGGAGCAATTAGCCGTTGCCTAGGTCACCTGAGAAGAGGCAGGGTCTGATCCTCGTTGCTGATGACGACGCCACCCAGCGCCTGCTGACCAGGCAGACCTTGGAACAGGCCAATTTCGAGGTGGTCGAGGCGCCCAACGGGGAAGTGGCCCTGCAAGTCTACGAGCAGCATCGACCAGACCTCATACTGCTTGATGTCAGGATGCCGAAGATGGATGGTTTTACCGTCTGTGCCCGCATACGCGAGATGGTGGACGGTGCTGAGGTGCCCATCGTCATGGTCACCGGCTTGGAAGATATCGAATCGCTGGAACGATCTTATCAATTCGGTGCCACTGACTTTATTACCAAGCCCGTGGTCTGGGAAACTCTCAGCCATCGGGTGCGCTATCTGCAGCGTGCGGGAAACGCGATACGGGCGCTACGGCAGAGCGAATTGCGCCTGGTACAGGCACAACAGGTTGCCCGAATGGGTAACTGGGACTGGGATATCGTACACGATCAGGTCAATTGGTCAGATGAGATATTTCACCTCTTTCCCATTGGGCGCGGGGTGTTGGACGCCTCTTTCCAGTCCTTTTTGAGCTTCGTCCATCCCGACGATCGCCTACGGGTCAATACGGCCATTGACGATGCGTTGGCAAACAAGGCCCCCTACCTGGTCGAGCACCGCATCGTTGGCGAAGACGGCAGAGAGGTCTCTGTGGAACAACAGGCAGAGGTGGTGTTTGGCGACAATGAGACGCCGTTGAGGATGATTGGTACCGTCCAGGATGTATCAGACCGTAAACGAACGGAACGGAAGATACACCAGTTGGCCTATTTCGACGCATTGACCGGCCTGCCGAATCGGGAGCATTTTCGCAAGCAAACAGAACGGGCCCTGCGCGACGCGAAGCGCAACGGCCATAGGTTGGCGCTGATCTTTCTTGATCTGGACGATTTCAAATATATCAACGATACGCTTGGTCACGATGCAGGGGATGAACTGCTGTGCAAAATCGCCGACTATCTACAACACAGCATCCGGGCCTCGGACGTGGTGGCCAAGCTAGGGGCGGAAGATGCCTGCCAGGCCTCCTTGTCACGGCTGGGCGGCGATGAGTTCACGATCCTGCTCCCGGATCTTCAGGAGATTGAGGCCGCAGCCAAGGTCGCCGAACGGATATTGGAACAGCTGCAAAACCCGATAAAGATCCAGGGCAAGGAGTTTTTTGTTACCGGCAGCATGGGCATTGCACTGTATCCGAACGATGGCGAAAGCGTGGATTTGCTGCTGAAAAATGCCGATATCGCGATGTATCACGCCAAACAGAACGGGAGAAACAGCTATCGTTTTTACACCGCACACATGGAAGAGCGGGTACAGTTGCGGCTCAGCATAGAGAGCAAGCTGAAACAGACGCTGGAGAAAGAGGAACTCGACCTGCATTACCAAGCCAAGGTTGAGATAGGAACCGGTCGGATTGTGGGCGTGGAGGCCCTACTGCGTTGGCATAACCCGGAGATGGGGCAGGTATCTCCCGCCCGGTTTATCCCGGTGGCCGAAGAGACCGGATTGATCGTCCCGATTGGAGAGTGGGTACTGAACACTGCCTGCCAGCACGCAAAAACCTGGCGTCAGCGGGGATTGGTCCCGGGGAACGTCGCCGTCAATCTGTCCAGTCATCAGTTCCGACGGGGTGGTTTGGTCGAAAAGGTGAGCCAGGCGCTGGCATCGACGGGGTGGGATGCTCAGTGGCTGGAGCTCGAATTGACAGAGAGCGTCATTATGGAGAACGCGGAGGAAACCATCCATGTGTTGAACCAGCTCAAGGAGATGGGCATCACTCTGTCGGTTGACGATTTTGGTACTGGCTACTCCTCTATGGCCTATCTGAAACGTTTTCCGCTCGATGTGGTCAAGATCGATCAGAGCTTTGTAAACGACATCACCACCGACGCCAGCGATGCAACCATCGTCAAGGCGATTATTGGGTTGGCACGCGGGCTGAATCTCACTTCGATTGCTGAAGGGGTAGAGACCGAACAACAGTTGAATTTCCTGCGCCAAAACGGCTGTGACCAGGTGCAGGGTTACTTGATCAATCGACCCGTACCGGCCGAGCAGATGGAGCAGTTACTTCGCGCCGAGCAATCGAGTGATGAGAAGCGGCCGCTTCCAATGCTCAAGCCGGAGTTGAAGCGTGCAAACAATCGTTGATACCGGCTTCTTCGATTCATCGGAAGGACATCCAAGGACCGACGGGAAATCATGACAACGGTCTGGGAGCAGGTTACCGCCAACGCCAAATTGATCTCACTGCCGGAAGTCTACCTACGGCTCAAAGAACTTCTCGCACAGCCTGACTATTCGATAGCAAATGTCGCATTGATCATTGGCCAGGACCCGGCGCTGACCGCGCGTTTGCTGCGGCTGGTCAACAGCCCCTATTTCGGACTGGCCGCGAAGGTTGAGACGGTATTTCGCGCCGTCAATATGCTCGGTACACGGCAGGTCCACGACCTCGCACTGGCCACATCGATTGCCCATTCGTTCGCGGGTATGCCAAGAGAAGCCGTGGATATGCCGAAGTTCTGGAGAAGAAGCGTATTTTGCGGACTTGTGTCACGGGGACTGGCGCAGGCCGCCGGGGTAGAAGACAGTGAGCGCCTTTTCGTCGCCGGCCTCCTGCAGGATATCGGGCATCTCGTGATGTACCAGACGGTTCCAGAGCCCTGTCGGCAGGCCATGCTCGCGGCAGAGCAACGCAAGCAGCCTTTGTACCTTGTCGAGCGGGAACTGATCGGGATCGACTATGCGCGCGTAGGTGGCGCCCTCATGCGCTTGTGGGAACTTCCCGGCAGTTTACGCGAAGCCACGGAATTTCATATCGAGCCTGGTCGTGCCCTGACCTTTCCCATCGAGACTTACCTGGTTCATCTCGCGGCGCTGCTCGTCACAGCGGAGGAAACGGGACAGGAGTTCGGAAGCGGAGCCCTGGAACCACGAGCTGAAAGTTGGGATGGCACCGGGCTGACCGTGCAGCAGTGCCTGTCGGTGCAGTCGGAGTTCGCAGAGGAAGCGGATCGGGCGCTGGACTTCTTTCTCCCCCGGTCGCAAGTCGTCAACGGCTGAGGCTGACGGCCATACAAGCAAAGGCGTTTCTCGGCAAACTCCCGGTTCACCGCGTAGTTTAGCTTGCCACTCGGCAGGGGG